>NZ_JBQEQB010000013.1:114004-183964 GCF_052046055.1 Pseudomonas sp. 22082 | reverse complement strand
GATTGCAGCAGGTACGGGTCGCCCTGCTCCGCGCTCAAATGGTGATAAAGGATGCCTTCCTGCAACGGCGCCAGCGGATAAATGTCCTGCACGTTGGCGGCGCCACCCGGCACGCTGGCCACGATCCGATCGATGCTGGCCTGATCCAGTTCGGTCAGGCTCAGCAGCTCCGGGGTGATGTGGGCGCAGTCGGCAGGAATGCGATTGTCCGGCACTTCGATTTCGCGACCGCTGCCCACCACCACGGCCAATGCAGCCAAAGTTGGCTGGCTGAACAGCACGCGCACGTCGGTGTTGAGGCCGATCTGGCGCAGGCGTTCGATCAGACTTACGGCCAGCAACGAGTGGCCACCCAGTTCGAAGAAGTTGTCGTGGCGTCCGACCTGCTCCAGTTTCAAAACGTCAGCCCAGATCTGCGCCAGCGCAGTTTCCACCGGGCCTTGCGGGGCTTCGTATTCGCGGCTGAGCCAGGCGTTCTGATCCGGCTCCGGCAAGGCCTTGCGGTCGAGTTTGCCGTTGGCGGTCAGGGGCAAGGCGTCGAGGCGCACGTAAGCCGCCGGGATCAGGGCTTGCGGCAAACGGGTTTGCAGATGATTGCGCAGGGCTTCGATATCGGTCGGGGCTCGCTCGGTGAACCACACCAGCAACTGGCCGTCGCGCACCAGCGCCACCGCGTCCTGCACCGCCGGATGGCTGGCCAGCGCCGCTTCGATTTCCCCCAGTTCAACCCGTACGCCGCGCAGTTTGACCTGATCGTCGTTGCGGCCCAGGTACTCGATGTTGCCGTCTGCCAACCAGCGTGCGAGGTCGCCGGTGCGGTACATGCGTCCTTCGTTGAACGGATCATTCAGGAAGCGCTCGGCGGTCAGATCGGGACGGTTGAGGTAACCCCGCGCCACGCCCGCACCTGCGACATACAACTCGCCCGTGACGCCCACCGGCACGGGCCGTTGCTGCTCATCCAGCAGATAGACCTTGGCGTTGGCAATCGGCCGGCCGATGTGCAGCGGTTGCCCAACTTCGACCGGGCCGGACGTCGCGACCACCGTAGCCTCGGTCGGGCCGTAGTTGTTGATGACCGCGAAAGTCTGTTCGCGGTTGAACTGCCGCAGCTTGTCGCCGCCGATCAGCAAGGTACGCAAGGTCGGGTGTTGCAGCCCGCGGCTGAAGGCATATTCGGCCACCGGCGTCGGCAGGAAGCTGACCTGCAACGGCTGCGCCCGCCACCAGTCGAGCAGTTCGTCCAGGTGCTCGTTGCTCACCGATTCCGGCGGCAGGTGCAGGGTCGCGCCGACGCACAACGCCGGCCAGACTTCCCACGCCATCGCATCGAAACCGAGCCCGGCCACGCTGGCGGTGTGGCTGCCGGCGTGCAGGTCGAAGGCTTCGGCGTGCCAGTGCACAAGGTTTTCCAGGGTCGCGTGTTCGACCATCACGCCTTTTGGCTGGCCGGTGGAGCCCGAGGTGTAGATCACGTAGGCCAAATGCTCGGGGGTCAGGTCCGGCAACTGTGGATTGCTGTCGGGCAGGTGCTGCCAGGCGTCGCTGTCAAGATTGATCACCGGCACGGCACCCAGCAGGTCGCGAGTGGCCGTCTGTGCCAGCACCGCCACCGGATCGCTGTCCTGCAACAGATAAGTGATCCGTTCTGCCGGATGTGCCGGATCGACCGGGACATAACCGGCGCCAGCCTTGAGGATCGCCAGCAGCCCGATCAGCATCTGCGGACCCCGCTGCACACAGAGCGCGACGCGGTCGTCCGGTTGCACACCGAGGCCGATCAGGTGATGGGCCAGGCGGTTGGCGCGGCGATTCAAGCCGTCGTAGCTCAGGCTTTGCCCGCCCTGCACCACTGCCACAGCGTCGGGTTGGGTCGCCGCTCGCGCTTCAAACAATCGGTGCACAACATGGCCGTGGGCAAAGTCGCGACCGGTGACATTGAAACCGACCAGCACGCGCTGGCGTTCGGCCGCCGACAGAATCGACACCTGATTCAATGGCGCATGGCGATCCTGTTCCAGCGCGCTCAGCAAATTGTGCAATGCCGTTTGCAGGTAATCGCAGACCCGCGCGCCATCCACTTCGGGCACTGCCTGGACAGAAAGCCGGAAGCCCTGTCCAAGGTCGTCGACGCTGACCACCAGCGGATAGTTGCTGCGCTCACGAGAATCGAGAATCCGGATGCCTTCCCAGCCCGGCGTCGCCGTCTGTTGCGCGCTGTGGCGATAGTTGAGCAAGGTATTGAACAGCGGTTGCGAACCCGTCACGCCACTGCAACGTTGAGCGAGCATCAGCGGCGCTTGCTCATGCACCAGCAGTTGCGCCAGACGCTCGTGGGTCGCCCTGACACCCGCCTCCACCGTCGTTGCCCCGACATGGACCCGCAGCGGCAGGGTGTTGATGAACATGCCCAACGAACGATCGGCGCCCTCTCCCCCCTGCATGCGCCCCAGCAACACCGTGCCGAATACCACTTCCTCGCGCCCGCAGACCTGGGCAAGTACCTGGCCCCAGGCCTGATGCACCAGACTCGCAACGCTGATGCCCAGCGTACGGGCCTGTTTGCGCAGGCGCCCGGCAAGATGCTCATCCAGTGCCAGTTCGCTGTCCACGATGTTTGTGCCATCGCCAAGTACGTCCCGCAGGCCGAACGCCAGGGTCGGTTCAGCGATGTCGCCGAGCATCTCGCGAAAGAATGCTTCATGGGCCTCGGCATTCGAACCGAGACGGGCCTGAGCAACATAGTTGCGGTATTGCACGGGCGGCGGCAGCACGCCGACTTGCCCGTCAAGTGCGTCGCTCATCTCGGCCACCAACACCTCAAGCGCGGTGTGATCGAGCACGATATGGTGCAACAGCAGGATCCCGACCCAGCGGTTTTGCAACGGGTCCTCGGTGTAGGCAAAGCGCATCAACGGCGCACGTTGCAAGTCCAGGCGATAGTGTCGCGGATCGAAACGCGCCTGCATTTGCTCTAACACATCACCGTCCTGCGGATCGGCATCCACCCGCTCCAGTGCCAGCGGCGCCGAACGCCACACCACTTGCACTGGCTCGTCGAGGTTTTCCCTGACCACGCTGGTACGCAGGATGTCGTGCCGGGCGATGACACTGTTCAACGCGCGAACGAACGCCTTGATCTGCGCCAGTCCGTCGAAGGCGAACTGCGCTTGCAACACGTACGGGTCACCGTCGGCAATGGCCAGATGGTGATAGAGGATCCCCGCCTGTAACGGTGCCAGGGCGTAGATGTCCTGTACGTTGTCGATACCGCCCTCGACGGTCTCGACGATACGGTCGATGGCCGCTTGATCCAGCGTGGCCAGCGGCAGCATGTCCGGGGTGATGCGGGTGCAACCGGGTTCGATGCGATTGGCCGGGGCGCTGACCGTGGAGACCCCACCGAGCGTCGCCGCGAGTGCCGCCACGCTCGGCTGGCCGAACAGCACGCGGACGTCGCACTGCATGTCCTGCTGACGCATGCGCTCGATCAGCTTCACCGCCAGCAGCGAATGCCCGCCCAGCTCGAAGAAATTGTCATGCCTGCCCACCTGCTCCAGCCCGAGCAAGGTTTGCCAGATCGCAGCGATGCGGGTTTCGATTTCGCCAAGCGGTGCTTCAAATGCCCGCCGGGCGAAGGCTTCGTTGTCCGGCTGCGGCAACGCCCGGCGATCGAGTTTGCCGTTGGCCGTCAGCGGGAAGGCATCGAGGCGCACGAACGCGCCCGGCACCATATGCTCGGCCAGCGATGCCAGCAGGTGATCGCGCAATTGCGCAACGCTCGGTTCGACACCTTCGGCGGCCAGCCAGTAGGCCACCAGACGCGTGTCGCCGGGGCTGTCCTCGCGGGCGATCACCAGCGCATCGCGCACACCTTCGCAGGAGGCAAGACGTGCCTGGATCTCGCCAAGTTCGATACGGAAACCACGGATTTTCACCTGATCATCGTTGCGTCCCAGGTATTCGAGTTCGCCCTCCACCGTCCAGCGTGCCAGATCGCCGGTCTTGTACAAACGCGCTTCGGCATGCCCGCTGAACGGGTCGGCGATGAAGCGCTCGGCGGTCAACGCCTCACGATTCAGATACCCACGGGCAACCCCGGCGCCGCCCGCATACAACTCCCCGGTCACTCCGGCCGGTACGGGTTCCCGCCGGGCATCGAGGACGTACAGCTGCAGGTCGGGAATGCGCACGCCGATCGGGCTGCTGGCGGTCAGTTGCGCGTCTGCCACCACCAGCGGTCGGTAGGTCACATGCACCGTGGTTTCGGTGATGCCGTACATATTCACCAGCCGGGTGCCGGCGTTGCCGACCCGCGCATACCAGGGCTTGAGCGATCCTGGCTCCAGCGCCTCACCGCCAAAAATCACCTCGCGCAGCGAATGCTGCAACGGGCTGCGGCCCTGGGCGGCGACCAACTGCCGGAACGCGCTTGGCGTCTGGTTGAGGACGGTGACGCCCGAGCGGCAGAGCAACGCGTAACACTCGTCCGGCGAGCGACTGATGTGTTGCGGCACCACCAGCAACTGACCGCCGTAAGCCAGCGCGCCCCAGATTTCCCAGACCGAGAAATCAAAGGCAAACGAGTGGAACAACGCCCAGACGTCTTGCGCATTGAACCGGAACCAATCGTGGGTCGCGCCAAACAGGCGTGCCACGTTGCGGTGCTCGACCATCACGCCTTTGGGCAGCCCGGTGGAGCCAGAGGTGTAGATCACGTAGGCCAGATGCGCCGGATTCAAGTCCGGGATCTGCGGGTTGAACGCCGGTTCGGTGTGCAATCCGTGGTCGTCGAGATCGATCTGCTGCACGGATAGCCCGGCAATCCGATCCAGAGTCGCGGCCTGCATCAGCACCGCCACCGGCGCACTGTCTTGCAGGGTGAAGGTGATGCGCTCCAGCGGATAAGCCGGATCGATCGGCACATATCCGGCACCCGCCTTGAGCACGCCGAGCAGGCCGGCGATCATTTGCGGGCCGCGCTCGACGCAGATCGCTACCCGGTCATCCGGACGGATGCCAAGGGCGAGCAAACGATGGGCCACCTGGTTGGCCTGTCGGTTGAGTGCTCCATAGCTGTAAGTACGCCCCTCGAACAGCAACGCGACCGCCTCGGGCCGAGTGTGCGCATGCGCTTCGAACTGCTGATGGATCAAAGGCGTATCGGGAAACGTCGCCCTCGGTGAGTTGACGCCATACAGCCAATGTTCACGCTCGGCGGGCGGCAGGATGTTGAGGCTGTGCAATGCGGCTTGCGGGTTGTTCTGCAACGCATCGACGAGACTGTCCAGTGCCGTGCGCAGGTAACCGGCGATGCGTGAGGCGCCAAGCGTCACATCGGCCAGCACCGTGATGCGCAGGTCCTGACCGAGGTCATCGATGTTGACGGTCAGCGGGTAATTGGTGCGCTCGCGGGCACCCAACACGCGCACCCCCGGCGACAGCTCGATCACTTCGGCGACTTCCTCCACGCTGCTGTGGCGATAGTTGAGCATGGCGCTGAACAGCGGCGTCGGGACCGCCACGGCGCTGCAACGCTGGGCCAGCGCCAGGGACGCCTGCTCATGGGCGAGCAGCGCGGTCAGGCGTCGGTGCGTCGCCAGCACGCCGTCATGAACGCTCGACGCGCCGACATCCACCCGCAAAGGCAAGGTATTGATGAACATCCCCAAGGCCTGTTCGACACCGTCGGCCGCGTTCATCCGTCCCAACAGAACGGTGCCGAACACCACCGCCGAGCGCCCGCACAGCTGACCCAGCACCCGCGCCATGGCCAGGTGCATCAGGCTCGCCACGCTCACCCCCGATTGTCGCGCGTGGGTACGCAGGCGCTGGCTCAGATCGCTGTCGAGCATGCACGAGACTTCCTCGATGCCCTGCCCGTCACCTTGTACATCGTGCAAGCCGCCGGGCAGCGTCGGCTCGTCGATGTCGCCGAGCATCTCGCGGAAAAAGGCTTGATGCGCTTGCTCATCCGACCCCAGGCGTGCCCTCGCCAGGTGGTCGCGAAACGGCACCGCCCTCGCGACTTCGGCATCGCGGCCGGACAGGTAGGCCTGAATTTCCCGGCGCACCACATCGAGCGCGACGTGATCCATGATCATGTGATGGAACAGCAACAATGCGACCACCCGGTCGTTGACCGGATCCTCGGCGAACACCAGCCGCAGCAACGGGGCCTGTTGCAGGTCGAGGCGGAAATATTGTGGGTCGTGGCGTGCCAGCAATTGCGCGAGTACATCCTCACGGTCATTCAGATCGACTTCCTCACAGACCAGCGGGGCTTCACGCCAGACCACCTGCACAGGTTCGTCCAGATGCTCCCAGAGGATGGAGGTGCGCAAAATGTCGTGGCGCTCGATCACCCGACGCAACGCTTCGGTGAATGCCTCCAGCCGTTCGCGACTGTCGAACGTGAACCGCGCCTGCGACACATAGGGATCCCCCTCCGGCGCGGAGAGATGGTGATAAAGCAGCCCCTCCTGCAGCGGCGCCAGCGGATAGATGTCCTGCACATTCGCCACGCCGCCCGGCACGGTGGCGACGATGCGGTCGATAGCCGGCTGATCCAGTTGCACCAGCGGCAGCATGTCCGGGGTGATGCGCAACGCCGGGCTCGACCAGTCGCCGCCGTGGCTCGCCACCAGTTCCAGCAACTGCGCCTTGTGTTTGGCGAGGCTGTCCCACAACGCATCGTCCAGTGCGTCGTCATCGCCCAGAATGACCAGGTCTTCATCGTCCTGTTGAAGGCGGATCGCATGGGTGGAAATAACAGCCATCAGCTCGCGAAATTGCATGGGGGTAACCTGCTGTAAATTCGGAAAAAAGGAGCGCGCAGCGGCGAGTCCGTACGGCGGCGCGCAGCCTGGAAAAGCTAAAACATCGGGGCCTGGGTGTCTGACATGGGAAGCGGGGACAAGACCCGTGACCGGCCAGTCATGGCGTCGATCCGCGGGAACCGCGAATCGACGCCGGTGTCGGCTCAGAGCCGGCGTTTGCGGTTGAGCGTCGGTATGGTGGTTGGTGGGACTTCCACCTGTTTTGCCTGGTCCGAGGTTTGCGCCGCCAGCGCGGCCAGAGTCGGCTGGCTGAACAGCGTTCGCGCATCGACGTGTAGCCCGGCCTGACGCATGCGCGCCACCAGACTGACCGCCAGCAACGAATGCCCACCCAGCTCAAAGAAGTGATCGTTGCGCCCGACCTGCTCCAGTTGCAGCACTTCGGCCCAGATCTGCGCCAGCCGGATTTCGACTTCGCCCTCGGGCGCCTCGTAGCGGCGACTGAGCACCGCCTCAGCCCCAGGTGCCGGCAAGGCTTTGCGGTCGACCTTGTCGTTCGGGGTCAGGGGTAATGCGTCGAGTTTTACGTAGGCGCCCGGCGCCATGTACTCCGGCAAACGCTCGAGCACATGGGCACGCAAGGTTTCGATAGCTGGTGCAGCAAAGCCTTCGCGCACGGTGAAATACGCCACCAGCCGCTCGTCCCGCACCAGCACCACCGCTTCACGCACCGCTGGATGCTCGATCAGCCGTGCTTCGATTTCCCCCGGTTCCAGACGCAGGCCGCGCAGCTTGATCTGGAAGTCGTTGCGGCCGAGGAATTCGAGGTTGCCGTCCGCGCGGTAGCGCACCAGGTCTCCAGTGCGATACAGGCGATCACCGGCCACGAACGGGCTGTCGATGAAGCGCTCGGCCTGCATGTCCGGCAGTCCCAGATAACCCCGCGCGACCCCGACCCCGCCGATGTGCAGGTGGCCGCTGACACCGAATGGCACCGGTTGATCGTGGGCGTCCAAAACGTAGAGCCGAGTGTTACTCAAAGCCTTGCCGATTGGCACCACGGCCTCCGGCACCGGTTGACCCGGCTCCAGCGTCCAGCCGGTGCTGTCGACGGTGGTTTCGGTCGGGCCATAGACATTGTGCAGACGCACCCACGGCAGGCGCTCGCGGACGCGCCGGGCCAGTGCGGCGGTCAGCTCACCGCCACCGTTGAGCACGTCGGTCAGGCTGGTGCACTGGCTGACATCGTCCTGTTCGATGAACTGTTGCAGCAGCGCCGGCACGAACTTGACCACGGTGATCTGCCGTTCGCGAATCACCTGGGTCACATAGGCCGAATCGCGATTGCCATCGGGACGCGCCAGCACCAGCCGCAGGCCGCAACACAGCGGCCAGAAAATCTCCCACACCGAACTGTCGAAGCTGAACGGCGCCTTCTGCAGCAGCGCACCATGCTCGGTCGGCGGGCTGATCTGCGAGCCCCAGTGCACCATGTTGCAGGCGCTTCGGTGCTCGATCATCACGCCTTTCGGCGTGCCGGTGGAGCCCGAGGTGTAGATCATGTAGGCCAGGTTTGAAGCGCTCAAACCCGGTATTTGCAGGTTTTCAGTCGATGCGCCCTGCCAGGTGCAGCGGTCGAAATCGATGACCGGCACACCCGGATCGCCCAACAGATTGCGGGTGGCGTCATGCACCAGCACCGCAACCGGCGCGCTGTCCTGCAACATGTAATGCAGGCGATCCAGCGGATAGTCCGGGTCCAGTGGCACATACGCACCGCCCGCTTTGAGAATACCGAGCAAGCCGATCACCAGATCCAGGCTGCGTTCGACACAGATCGCCACCCGCAAATCGGGTTGCACGCCGTGCTCGCGTAGATGATGCGCCAGACGGTTGGCCTGTTCGTTCAGCTGGCGATAGGTCAGTTGTTGCTCGCCAGCCTGCAATGCGATGGCGTCGGGTCTGCGCTGTACTTGTTGCTCGAACAACACCTGAAGCGGCTGATCGAGCGGACAATCGACTTCGCTGGCATTGAACTCGACCAGCAGTTGTTCTAGCTCCGCCGTCGGCAGGATCGACAAGCGATTCAGCGGCTGTTGCGGAGTCTGCTCCAGGGCATCGACCAGTGCCTGCAACGCGGTCTGCACGTAGTCGCCGATACGTTGAGCACCGATACTCATCAGGGTCCGCGTGGTGATCTGCAAGGCGCTGCCCAAATCATCGACGCTCAGGGTCAGCGGGTAGTTGGTGCGCTCTTCATTTTCCAGGGTCTGAATGCCTTGCCAGGCTGGGTCCGACGCCGATTCCTGCGCCTCAAGGTCGGTGTGCCGATAGTTGAGCAACGCACTGAACAGCGGCGCCGGTGACGCAACCCCGCTGCAACGCTGAGCCAGCGCCAGCGACGCATGTTCGTGCCCGAGCAAGTCGGTCAATCGGGCGTGGGTGAGCAGCACCGCATCGCGCGCGCCCCGGTCCATGTCCACCCGCAATGGCAAGGTATTGATGAACACTCCCAGCGCCCGGTCCGCGCCCTCGCCGCCCTGCATCCGGCCCATGAAAACGCTGCCGAACACCACGTGTTCCTGCCCCGAGGTCGCCGCCAGCACCTGGGCCCAGGCCAGGTGAATCAGGCTGGCCACGCTGACGCCGGCCTGCCGCGCCTGAAGACGCAAGCGCCGATCCAGTTCCGGCGCAAGCGTGCGTACGGCTTCATCGATGCCGCGACCGTCGCCCTGCACGTCCTGCAAGCCGAACGGCAAAGTCGGCTCGTCGATATCGGCGAGCATCTCGCGGAAGAACGCTTCGTGTTCCTGCTCGCTGACACCGAATCGGGTCTGGGCCACGTAATTGCGATACGGCACCGCTGGCGGCAGCGGTTTATCCAGCCCCAGCAGGTTGGCGCGCATTTCATGACGCAGGACTTCCAGCGCGATGTGATCCAGCGCCAGGTGATGAAACAACAGAATCGCCACGATCCGCCCCTGGGCCGGGTCGCGCGCATACATCAGCCGGATCAGCGGCGCCTGACTGACGTCGATGCAATACCGCCGGGCATCGAAGCGCTCATGCAGTTGCGCGAGGACATCGCCCTCGGCCGGATCGAGGGTGATTTCCTGCACCGGCAACTCGGCTTCGCGCCAGACCACCTGCACCGGAGTGGTCAAACCTTCCCAGACCACCGCAGTGCGCAGAATATCGTGGCGCGCCATGACCTGACGCAGCGCCGCCGCATAGGCCTCGACCCGCTCGACGCTGTCGAACGCCAGCTGCGACTGCAGCAGATACGGATCACCCTGGGCAGCGGTGATGTGGTGATAAAGGATGCCTTCCTGCAACGGCGCCAGCGGATAAATGTCCTGCACGTTGGCCGCCCCGCCCGGCACCGTGGCGATGATCCGGTCGAGGGTGGCCTGATCCAGTTCTACCAACGGCAACAGATCCGGGGTGATCTGCGTGCAACCTGGCGGAATACGGTTGGCCGGCACTTCGACCTCGCGACCAGTGCCCACCGATGCGGCCAGTGCCGCCAGCGTCGGCTGGCCGAACAGCACGCGCACATCGCTGCTCATGCCGAGCTGGCGCATGCGCTCGATCAGGTTGACCGCCAGCAACGAATGCCCGCCCAGTTCAAAGAAGTGATCGTGACGCCCCACCCGCTCGACTTGCAGCACCTCGGCCCAGATCTGCGCCAGGAGAATTTCGACGTCGCCTTGCGGGGCTTCATATTCGCGGCGGATCAACGCCTCCGGCCCCGGCGCCGGCAACGCCTGGCGATCCAGTTTGCCGTTGGCCGTCAGCGGCAGCGCCGTCAAACGCACATAGGCCGATGGCAGCATCGCGCTGGGCAGACGGGTCTTGAGGTGAGCATGCAGCTGCGTGATATCCAGTGGCTGGCGTTCGGTGAACCAGGCCAGCAATTGCCCGTCGCGCACCTGCACCACCGCATCGCGCACCGATTCGTGGCTGCTCAACGCGGCTTCGATTTCACCGGGCTCGATGCGCACGCCACGGATTTTCACCTGATCGTCGTTGCGGCCCAGGTACTCGAGGGTGCCGTCCGGGCGCCAGCGTGCGAGGTCGCCGGTGCGGTACATCCGCGCGTTGGGCTGGCGGCTGAAAGGATCGTCGAGGAAACGTTCGGCAGTCAGCTCCGGCCGGTTGAAGTAACCCCGCGCCACCCCGGTGCCTCCGACGTACAGTTCACCAGCCACGCCAATCGGCACCGGGCGTTGTCGGTCATCCAGCAGATAGGCCGTGGCATTGCTCACGGGTTTGCCGATGTGCAGCGTCCGGCCCGGTTCGATTCGCCCCGAGGTCGCGACCACTGTCGCTTCGGTCGGGCCATAGTTGTTGATCACCGCGAACGTCTGCTGGCGATTGAACTGGCGCAGGCGATCGCCGCCGATCAGCAGTGTGCGCAGGGTCGGGTGTTCGAGGTGGCGGCTGAAGGCGTACTCGGCAATCGGGGTCGGCAGGAAACTCACGTCCAGCGGTTGCGCACGCCACCAGTCGAGCAGCGCGTCGATGTCTTCGCCGCCATCACGGGACGGCGCCAAGTGCAGGGTCGCGCCGGCACACAGCGCCGGCCAGACTTCCCAGGCCATGGCGTCGAAGCCGAAGCCGGCGAGGCTTGACGTGTGGCAACCGGCGCTCAGGTCGAAGGCCGTGCAATGCCAGTCGACCAGGTTCGATAGCGTGTGATGCTCGACCATCACGCCCTTGGGCTGGCCGGTGGAGCCGGAGGTGTAGATCACGTAGGCCAGATGTGCGGTGGTCAGCCCCGAAACGTCAGGGTTGAGATCGTTGATCGGCCAGGCGCGCGTGTCGATTTCAATCACCGGCACGTCGAGCAACGGCAAACGTTCGTGCAGATCGCGTTGGGTCAGGACCACGGCCGGAGCACTGTCGCGCAATAAATAGCTCAGCCGTTCCGCAGGATGAGCCGGATCGACCGGCACATAACCGGCGCCGGACTTGAGAATCGCCAGCAGCGCGACCAGCGTGTCCAGCCCTCGGCGCGCGACCAGCGCCACGCGGGCGTCGGGTCGTACGCCGAGCCCGATCAAATGATGGGCCAGGGCGTTGGCCTGTCGGTTCAGCTCGGCATAGGTCAGCCGCTGTCCCTGGAGTTCGACCGCTACCGCATCCGGGCGTGTCGCCACTTGCGCTTCGATGCGCTGGTGGATGGTCAGGTTTTGAGGGTATTGCGCGCGTGTGTCGTTCCACTGCTGCAAGAGCGCCGATTCGGCCGGCAGGCTCAGGCTGAAATCACCCACCATCAGCGCCGGGTCTTCAAGCCCCTGCTCCAGCACCCACAGCAAGCGCCCGCTCAGCGCCGCGATTTCATCGGCGTCAAAGTAGGCCTCGTTGTACACCATGTACAAACTGTCTTCGTAGTCACCACGGCTGCTCAGCAGGTGCACCGACAACGGCGTGCCCTCTTCGTGGTTCGACACTTTGACCACCCGCCCCTGCGCCTCGCCGTAGCGGTATTCATGCGCGTCGCGCTCGTAGGACACGGTCACTTCGAACAACTGCGAGCGATCCTCGCGCAGCAAGCCGAGGGCACGGTTCATTTCGCTCAAGGGAAAACGCTGGTGGCGAAAGTCTTTTTTCAACTCGTCGTGAATCGCCTTGACCAGCGTCTTGAATGACAACTCGCGGCCAAACCCCATGCGCACCGCGCTGACCTGGGTGAACAGCCCCAGGGTCGATTTGAACCGGGCGCCGGAGCGGTTGAGCAGCGGCACGCCCACCACCCATTCGTCACGCTGGGCGCTGCGGCTGAAATACACATGGATCGCTGCCAGCAGCACATGAAACGCCGATGCGCCGTACTCCCGGGCCACCTGTTTCATGCGTTCGTGCAAGCGAGCCGGAAACACCTGCGAGAAAATCCGCGTCGGTGCCGCAGCGCCGGCAAAGCGTTCCTGATAGCGCGGCAGCAACAGAGGCTCGGGACGATGCTGGTATTTGTCCAGCCAATACGCCCGGTCGCGGGCGTAGCGGTCGGACTGAAAATACCGCGCATCGTCACGGATGAAATCGACATAGGACGGCGCCGAATCGGGCGGCAATTGCCCGAGCGCCAGCGCGTTGTAGATCTCGTCGAGGGATTTGAGCATCTCGCCGAAACCCCAGCCATCGACGATCAGGTGGTGGGCCTGGAGTGACAGCCAATGGCAGTTGTCATCGAGCCAGAGCAGACGAAACCGGAACAACGGCCCGCCATCCAGCGTAAACAGTTGCTCGATGTTTTCCTGCGTCAGTTGGCGCGCTGCGGCGTATGGATCGGGTTGGCTGCGTAAATCGTGTACCGGCATCGGCACCGGCATGGACCGGGCAAAACGCTGCAACGGCAGCCCATCCTCGCCGGCCCCCGGCAGCAGGCTGGTGCGCATCGCGTCATGCCGGGCCACGAGACCTTCAAGCGCCGCCTGCATCAGCACCGGATCCAGCGGCCCGGTCAGTTCGACATAGCCACCGATGTTGTACATCGGCGAATTTCCCTGACGCAATTGATCGAGCCAGATGTCGCGCTGCGCAGCGGTCAGCGGGAAGGCCTCGGAAATCGCGGACAGACCGTCCGCCGCGTCGGCAGCAAATTGGTTCATAAGATCCATCTCACGTGATTTGGCGCGTATTCAAGCATCGGCCCCGAAACCCGCGTGACACGTAAAACCCGGACAACACTCCCCACTTTGTACAGTTGTGCGAACCAACAGGGCCTGAGAAGTCAGCTAATCCCCTAAAAGTTCGGAAAGAAATGACTGAAAATCCTGTAGGACAATCGCCACACTCGACTACCCGCTAGCGCCCCGCAATGGCGCGGCACCGGGGTCCGAACCCCGGAATCCGGGGTTCGTACTAGATCGTACAGTCACAAACTACGAGTCCTTACACATTGATCTGACAGAAACGTGACGCCATTTTTTCGGAAATGGTGGCACTTTGTGTCCCTGTTTTCCCCTACAGACGTAGGACAAATGCATAGGCTTAAATCCCGTTCCAGATCGATTTTCAGGAGAAACAACTGGGTGGGCGTTTCACGGGTGCATGCACGGCAGACGATTCGGCAATGGCTCTAAATCAAGGATGACAAGGATATGAATCTGACCGGCAGTCTTCGCAACATGGAAAATCCGCACTTTTACTGGCAACTGGGTGAACTGATCGCCAGCACCGGCAACGAGCGTTTTGCCACCAACATGTTCCAGCTGGTCGACAACCTCGTTCCGGTCAATCGCGTCGATCTCAGTGAGTGGACCCTGGACGAACGGGAATCCAGCGTGGTCGAGATCAAGGCGTTGGGCAGCGCCGGTTTGCCGGACACCTTCCCGCCCCCGGCCCCGTTGCAGCACCCGGACGACCACCCGCTGCTGCAAAAGATGATCGAGATGAACGACTCGCTACTGATTCAATTGAAAGCCTCGCTCCAGCATCGACACCCGCACCACAGCGTTCACCAATGCAATCTGGTATCGCGCACGTCCAACCGCCGTTGCGTCATCTCGTTTTACCGCCCCCACACGCATAGGGTGTTTTCCCTGCCGGAACTGTCGTTCCTCAAGCGCCTGTCCGACACCTTGTTGCCATTGATCGAGCGCCACGCGCACATCAGTCGCCAAGTCACCGCCCGTCAACTCCGCGCGCCACAAGCCGATCATCCCCAGACGCCGTTGCAACAGGTGTTCGACGAACGCCTGGCGTTGGGCGACATCACCTTGTCGGTGCGCGAGAAAGAAGTCTGCCTGGGCCTGCTGACCGGCGGCACCGTGCCGCAGATGGCGGAAAAGTTGCGGGTCAAGAACAGCTCGATCGAGACCTACCTCAAACGTGCGGCCGCCAAGCTTGGGGTCAGCGGGCGACACGGTCTGGCGAAATGGATGGCCGGGGCCTGATCCGGCATTTTTCTCATTCCGGGCGCCCGGCGTCCGCCCTCATTCGTGAACGAGGCTGTTTGATGTTCAGATTGCCGATTTCCCTGCTGTCCGCCGTGATGCTGCTGGGCGGTTGTTCGTTGATTCCCGATTACCAGCGACCGGCATCGCCGAGCGCTGCGCAGTATCCGCAAGGTCCCACGTATGCTGCGCCGTCCTCGGTCACACCCCGCGCCGAGGACTGGCGCGCGCTGTTCAATGACCCGGCGTTGCAGCAACTGATTGAAAGCGCGCTGGTCAACAACCGCGATCTGCGGGTGGCCGCGCTGAATGTCGAGGCCTTTCAGGCGCAGTACCGCATCCAGCGCGCCGATCTGCTGCCGGCGGTGTCGGCCAATGCCAACCAACTGCGTCAGCGGGTGCCGTCCAGCGTGACCCGCACGAAGGCGGCGATCACCTCGACCTACTCGGTGAGTCTGGGCATCAGCGCCTATGAACTGGACTTCTTCGGCCGGGTGCGCAGCCTCAGCGAGCAGGCGCTGCTGACCTGGCTGTCCACCGAAGAGGCCCGGCGCAGTGCGCAATTGAGTCTGGTGGCCAATGTCGCCAACGCCTACCTGACCTGGCGCGCCGATCAGGAGTTGCTGGCGCTGGCCCGGGAAACGCTGGCCGCCGACGAGCGCAGCCTGCACCTGACCACCCGCAATCGCGAGGCCGGCAAGTCCTCGGCGCTGGACCAGATTCAGGCGCAGACCAGCGTCGACAGCACCCGCGCAAGCCTCGCTCGTTATCAGCGTCAGGTCGCCCAGGATTTGAACAGCCTGACGCTGCTGGTGGGTGCGCCGGTGCCCGAGCACCTTCCGGCGCGTCCGCTGGACAGCGACCTGGTGGCAACCGTGCCGGCCGGATTGCCGTCGGATCTGCTGCAACGTCGGCCGGACATTCTCCAGGCCGAATACAAGCTGCGCGCCGCCAATGCCAACATCGGCGCGGCGCGGGCGGCGTTTTTCCCGAGTGTCAGCCTGACCGCCAATGCCGGGACGTCCAGCCGCGACCTGTCCGGGCTGTTCAAGGGCGGCTCCGGGGCCTGGACGTTCCAGCCGCAGATCAACCTGCCGATCTTCAACGCCGGCAGTCTGCGCGCCAGCCTGGACTACGCGAAGCTGCAAAAAGACATCAGCGTCGCCGAGTATGAAAAGACCATTCAGACGGCATTTCAGGAAGTATCCGACGGCCTCGCGGCGCGCCAGACCTACGAACAACAGCTCCAGGCCCAGCGCGATCTGGTGCAGGCGACCCAGGATTATTACGACATGGCGCAGCATCGCTATCGCAGCGGCGTCGACAGCAGCCTGACGTTCCTCGATGCCCAGCGTTCGTTGTTCAGTTCTCAGCAAGGGCTGATTACCGACCGGTTGGCGCAGCTGGTGGCGCAAGTGAATCTGTACACCGCGCTGGGCGGCGGCTGGAGCCCGGTCGAGTCGCCACCGCCAGCACCTTGAGTCATGTTTTCTTACACCTTTTGTCGCCTGTTCCGACATTGACGGGTGATCAAAAACCGACCTGCCGGATCATTTTGGTATCATGCGCCGCTTTTACGGTTAACCCCCCGCCTGTCCTGCCGACCGGCGGGCTCCAAAGGGCGGTATGAAATGACGGCTTTGTTGACTCGCCGCAAGGTGCTTGCGGGAATGGGCGTACTCGGTCTCGGCCTGCTCGCCGGCTGCGACACCCGCGGCGAACTGTCGTACAAGTACGGCAAGGATCTGAGCGACAAGATCCTCGGACGCACCTTCAAGCTCAAGGACACCGAAGGCAACACCGTGACGCTGTCGAGCTTTCGCGGCCTGATGCCGATGATCTTCTTCGGCTTCACCCAGTGCCCGGCGATCTGCCCGACGACGCTGGCCCGCGCCGCGAAAATCAAGAAGCTGATGGGCAAGGACGGTGACATCCTGCAAGTGGTGTTCATCACCCTCGACCCGGAACGCGACACCCCGGAAATCCTCGACGCCTACGTCAAGACCTTCGATCCAAGCTTCGTCGCGCTGTACGGCACCCTCGAAGAAACCAAGGCCACCGCCAAGGAATTCGACGTGTTCTACGAAAAAGTCCCGGCCGGCGACACCTATACCCTTTCCCACACCGCCACCAGCTACGTCTACGACACCCGGGGCACGTTGCGCGTGGGTCTGTCTCAATCGCTTTCTGCACAAGAGTGCACGGAAGATTTGCTTACCGTCATGGAGGTCTGCTGATGAACCCTTTTCTGAACAACATCAAACGTGCCGCACTGGGCCTGTCCCTGCTGGGCCTGGCTTTCCAGGTATCGGCGCAGACCAAGGTCGACGACGCCTGGGTGCGTGCGACCGTGCCGAACCAGCCGGCCAGCGGCGCGTTCATGAGCGTCACCGCCGACAGCGACAGCAAGCTGCTCAGCGTTGCTTCGCCGGCGGCCAAGGACGTGCAGATTCATGAGATGAGCATGAAGAACGACGTGATGAGCATGGGCCCGGTGAAGTCGGTCGACCTGCCGGCGGGGAAAGCCGTCAACTTCGATCCGAATGGCTACCACGTGATGCTGATGGGCCTGACCGCTCAACTGAAGGAAGGCGACAGCGTGCCGCTGACCCTGACCGTCGAAAACGCCAAGGGCGAAAAGGAAACCGTGGAAGTGAAAGCGCCGGTCAAGGCGCTGACCATGGAAGGCCACGATCACAGCAAGATGCATTGATCGCTGACTGACAGATTTACGCCTTCAAAAAAACAAAAGGGGCGGCNGCCCCTTTTGCATCTGGATATCAGACCAGTTTCAATTCGACCTCGATATTGTTGCGCGTGGCCTTGGAGTACGGGCACACCTGATGCGCCGCATCCACCAGCTGCTGCGCCGCGCCGCGCTCCATGCCCGGCAGGCTTACATTCAGTCGCGCCTGCAACAGATACCCTCCCGAGTTGGTACCCAGGTCCACTTCGGCATCCACCGCGAGGTCCGCTGGCAGGCTGATTTTCTGCTGCCCCGCCACCGCTTTCATCGCGCCGATGAAACATGCCGACCAGCCTGCGGCGAACAATTGTTCCGGATTGGTCCCGCCGCCACTGGAACCGGGCGACGACAGTTTTACATCGAGGATCCCGTCGGAACTGCGCGAGGCGCCGTCACGTCCGCCGGTGGTGTGGGTTTTCGCGGTGTAGAGGACTTTTTCGATCTGACTCATGGCGATCTCCTGAATGAAAACAGCAGATTGTTCGCTCGGCGCCTCCCGTCGCAGCTTGAGGTGCGCCACCCGTTTCACACAGCCCTCTCACTATAGACGCGGGTTTGTCGCTCACTCGGGCAATGGACGTACGGGTTGTTCAGAAATGACGGCCGTTCAACTCCCCGCCCCACCATGCGCCTCTTCAAAGAAATAATCCTTCCAGCTGTCCGCCTTGTTTTTCAGCACACCCAGTTCCTGCAATTTCTCTGCATAGATAAAGGTGCGTTGCGGCACCACGGTGAAATCGATTTCCGGATCGGTGACGATTTTCTCCACCAGCGCCAGCGGCAACTTCGACTGCTCGACACGAATGTAGGCTTGGGCCGCCGCAGGCTTGTCGGCCTTGATGATCTTCTCGGCCTCGGCCAGGGCGTCGTAGAACGCCTTGTAGGTTTTCGGGTTTTCGTCGTGGAATTTTTCCGTGGTGTACAGCACGTTGAACGTGGCCTGGCCACCGAGCACGTCGTAGGAACTCAGCACTTTGTGCACGTTGGGATTCTGCAGCGCCTGATACTGGAACGGTGGGCTGGAGAAATGCGCGTTGATTTCCGAGCCGCCAGCGATCAGTGCAGCCGTGGCATCCGGGTGCGGCAGGCTGACGGAGATGTCGTCGAATTTCTTGTACTGGTCATTGCCGAATTCCTTGGCCGTTTCGATCTGCAGCGTGCGTGACTGGAAGCCCACACCCGCTGCCGGCACGGCGATGCGATCCTTGTCGCTGAAGTCCTTGAGGGTTTTGACGTTCGGGTTATTGGTCAACAGGTAGTTGGGCATCGAGCCCAGCGAAGCGATGGCCTTGACGTTCTGTTTGCCTTTGGTGCGATCCCACACGGTAAGCATCGGCGGCACGCCCGCCGAGACCACGTCCAGCGATCCGGTGAGCAGCGCTTCATTCATGGCGGTGGCGCCGGAAATGCTGTTCCAGTCGACCTTGATGTCCAGCCCCTGGGCCTTGCCGTGTTTCTCGATCAATTGCTGATCGCGCACCACATCCAGAATCAGATAACCGATGCCGAATTGCTGGGCGATGCTGATCTTGCCTTCGGCTTGTGCAGTGTTGCCGAGCAACGCGCCGGCCAGCGAGGCCGCCAGCAGCGTCAGTGCAGAACGTTTGAACGGTAGGGCCATGACAACCTCGCAACGATTTATAGAGAAATCTGTGAGGCCGGACTCTATCGCTATAAAAAACGAAATTTAAATACCGTTATCGCATATTGATATCACTGGAAAACCAGCTCGAAAAACTGATGAACAGGCTGATACCGACGTTCAAGGCGTACGCTGGTTGAACCGGGTTCTGAGCCCGTCGGCGTTCGTGGACAGGCGCTTCGCGATGTCCACGAACGGCGTAACGATCAGGCTGTACAGCGTCAGATAACGCGTGCGGTCCTGCTCGCCCGTGCCGAAGCGCAAGTCTTCGGGCTTTGAAGTGGTTACGTACAACGTGCCGAACAGCCAGTCCCACAGTGACAGATTGATCGCGAAATTCTTGTTGAAATGGCGCGGTGCGTCGCTGTGATGAATCTGGTGCTGGGCCGGGCTGCTGAGCACATGCTCGACTGCCGCCCCGAACGACAGCCAGACATGGCTGTGGCGCAGATTGGAGCCCAGGCTGTTGATGATCAGCACCAGCCAGGTCACGCCGAACAACGTGTAGCGGCTGACCTCGCCGCCGCAGGCATACCAGACCGCCCCGGCAAACGCGCCGAGGCCGGCGGTGATGACGATTCGCTCAACGATCGATTCGACAATGTGAATGCGGCTGGCGGTGGCCGGCACCAGCACCGGCGCCGAATGATGGACCCTGTGAAATTCCCACAGATATCGGGAATGGAAGGCACGGTGAATCCAGTAATGCAGAAAATCCCTGAACAGGAACACACCCAGTCCGTAGAACAACGCGATCAACGGGTGTTCCGGCACTTGCTCGCGCGCGCCCCACAGCTGAGTGAAAAACTGTGCGTAGTCGCCCGAACGCAGAATATGCGGGTCGACCAGGCCGACCACGGGCAACACCAGCGTCACCCGAAGAATCGCCTTGATGAAGTAATAACGGTAATCCAGCCAGGCCGAACGATGCCCGTGAACATGACCGCCGCCGACAAATTGCCAGAAGGATCGGGCTTGCGTCAGGTGCCGGGATTTTCGATGGCGATAAAGGCCGTAAGCCACGCCGTAGGATGTGAGCAGAAACACCACACCCAGACGACCGTTCAGATCGAACAGGCCAAGGAACCGCTCGGTGACCGGATCGATCACCCAGCGGCTGAGCTGCGCAAAGAGTTGCGTGAGGACATCCACGGAGCTTGATCTCCATCAGAGGTCGCGCATTGTAAATCGCACTGGTTCGCAAATGCAGCACCAACGGATCAAAGGCCGGTTAAACAGCCTGAAACAATAAAACCGCCGCCGCGTTCAGACCGGAAAACCGCCAGGACGGTCGCCGATCAAGGCCCCGGCTCATCCGGGTGGCTAACAGCACCCTCCGGGGAGCAGATCACCCAGCCGTTTAAAAAGGCGATCAGACAGCCCACCCTTGGTATCATCGCCCACACTTTTATGACGGTTTAATGGCTGGAAGGTCTTTTTTTGTGAGCGCTCTTTTTCAACGGCTGCGGTGCCTGGATGCCCGCCTTCTCTCTCTGGTTTTTCTGGTACTGATCGTGCCGGTGTGCCTGCGGGCGGCACTCGGCTGGTCGAGCCTGTTCGGTTACCTGTCGGACCTGGCCATCGGCAGTCTGCTGGTGGTGCTGTTGCACCGCCGTCCCTGGTGGCTGGCGCTGCCCGTATTGCTGTTCTGGGGATTGCTGGCGGTGGCGACGGCTGAACTGGTCAGCGCGGTCGGTCGCCTGCCGACCGTGGCGGACCTGCATTACCTGATCGACCCGCAGTTCGTGGAGAACTCCACCGGCGGCGGCTTCGCCCATCCTGGCGTGGCGGTTGCGCTGCTGCTGGCTCTGGCCTTGTGGCTGCTCAGTCATTGGACTCGACGTGCGACACCGGTTCGCGCTCTGCCCCGTGCAACCTGGGCGACGCCGGTGCTGCTGTTCTCCGCGTATTGGGGCGCGCAGCACTTAAACCCGAGCGATGCCGACCCGTGGCGTCTGTACAACCTGCCGCACCAACTGCTGGCCGCGCAGGTTGCCGACATGCAGATGCAGGCTGAAGAATGGCTGGACGGCGGCACCCAGGTCGCTCCCCCACCGATGGCCGGTCTCACCGATGTCGATCTGAACGGTCACCCGTTGCTGGCGGCCAAGGGCCAGGCGCGCAATGTGTTGATCGTCGCCCTCGAAGGCATTCCCGGCGCTTACATCGGCGCCAATCGCCAGGCCATCGGCAGCCATTATCAGGAAGACCTGATGCCCAACCTCAGCCGCTGGGCCGAGCGCGGCATGAACACCCCGGATTACGTGCTGCACACCCATCAGACCATTCGCGGTCTGTACGCCATGCTCTGCGGCGATTACGACAAGCTCGACAACGGCACGCCCAAAGGCGTGGAAATGCTGACCCAGCACGAACGCAATCAGGCGTGCCTGCCGGCCCAATTGCGTCAGCACGGTTTTGCCACGCACTACCTGCAAGGCGCAGGGCTGCGGTTCATGGCCAAAGACAAGATCATGCCGCACATCGGGTTCGATGCGACCCATGGCCTGGAATGGTTCACCAACGCCAACTACCTGGAATTCCCGTGGGGCAAGGATGACAAGGCGTTTTTCGAAGGCGCACTGAAATACGTCGGCGAACTGAAGAAGCAGAAACAGCCGTGGATGCTCACGCTGCTGACCGTCGGCACCCACCAGCCCTACTCCGCGCCGGAGGATTACCTGCAACGCTACGACACGCCCAAGCAGGCCGCCGTCGGTTATCTGGACGATGCACTGGAACAGTTTCTCAGCGGCCTCGAACGCCAGGGCGTGCTGAAAGACACGCTGGTGGTGATCACCTCGGACGAATCCCACGGCATCGACGGCGTACGCCTCGCGTCGTCCTGGGGCTTCAACCTGACCCTCGCGCCGGAACAGGCGCAACTGCCGCGCCTGAACGCCGGGGTCTATGGTCACGTCGATCTGAGCGCGTCGATTCTGGATTATTTCGACTTTCCGGTGCCCTCCGCCCTCAGCGGTCGCTCGTTGTTTCGCGATTACGATTCGGGCCGCGAAATCATGTCGTTCACCAACGGCAAGCTGCGTTACCACGACGGTCGCGGCCTGCTGACCGAATGCGACATGCCGCGCCGTTGCCGCAATTACGCAAGCCAAGGTTTCATCGCCGAAAGCGCCACGTTCAAGGGCAACGCCAGCAGCCAGAATGCCCGGGATATCGCCGCCCGCGCCTCGGCCCTGGATCTGTCGCTGCTGCGCACCCCGCTCAACCAGCGTTATCAGTTCGGCAGCGCCAACGTCATCCCGCTGCAAGCGCAGATCAAGGACGACTGGGCCGACAACCTGATCGGCGCGCAGTATCTGGAAATGCCCAAGGGCTCCCATACCCGCGTGCGCCTGACCGTACGTTCGGTCGATCCGCAGCAGGCAGCGTACATTCAGCTCAAGGCCAAGGAGTTCGAACAGGACGTGCAACTGGGCCTGCCGACCGAGATGGTCGCCACGGCGGATCAGCCGCTGGAGATGGATTTCAGCTTCGACAACCCGCAACCGCGCAAGGCGTTCTCGTTTCACTTGCTGGGGTATGGGCTGGGCGCCGTGGAAGTCAGTGATTTCAGCGTGATCACCGAACTGCCGGGGCAACAGGATCTGCTGGACGAGATCCCGGAGGAAGACACCGCTCAATCGAGTTGAGGTCGACGCCAGCGTCGCAACGACGCTGGCGCCTGCCCGATGTGACCGATCAGAACGTGGTGCGCAGCCCTACCTGAATGCTGCGCCCTTCTGCCGGCGCAATATCCCGCAGGATTGAGCTGGCGTAACGCACGGTCTGGTTGGTCAGGTTCTCGGCATTGACGAAGGCCAGCCACTTGCTCTGACCAACATCAAAGTGATAACCCACATTGGCCCCCAGCGTGGTGTAGCCGTCGGTGCTGCTTTCGTTGTCCGGCACCCGGTGCTGGGAACTGGCGTGTTCCACATCGATCCGCGCCTGCCAGCGATCCAGCTCCCACAACAACCCAGTGTTTAACCGCAGCGGCGCGATGCGCGGCAGGTCCTGGCCGTTGTCGAGGTTCTTGGCGCGGGTGTAGTCGCCCGACAGCTCCAGCGCAAACTTGCCGTAGGCGTTTTCGCCAAGGGTCCAGCGATCCTGCGCTTCGATACCGCTGAAGCGCGCCCGTACGCCGGAGTAGGTGTATTCAGGAATGCCATCGGCGTCTTCCTCGCCTTCGTCGTTGAGCGTGCGCCCGGTCCCGAGCAGACCAATGTAGTTGGAGAAATGGCTATAGAAAACGCCAACGCTACCCTTGTGGGTGCCGTTGTCGAAACGCAGGGCCAGGTCGCTGGAGACGGCTTTTTCTTTCGACAGCCCCGCATCCCCGACTTCATAAGTGCCGGTGGCGACGTGGGCGCCATTGGCGTAAAGCTCATAGAACGTCGGCGCACGCTCGGTGTAGCCCAGCGTGGCGGCGACCGACCAGATCGGCGTCAGCGTGTACACCGCACCGGATGACAGGCTGCCGGCGGTGAAACTGCTGGAGCGATCGGCATTGGCGAAACGCTCGTTGCCTTTGCCATCCGGGTCGACCGTGGTGTGTTCGAGGCGTCCGCCGAGGGTGAACAGCAGACGATCCGTGGCTTGCAGCTCTTCAAGAATGAACAGTGCACCGGCATCGGTATCGGTGTGCGGCACGAAGGCTTCTTCGCCCAGCGCCGAGAATTCGTTGCGACTGACTTGCGCGCCAATCACCCCGTTGAACGGACCCAGTGGCTGATGCCGGGCCTCGACCCGCGCCTCGTAGCCCTTGTTCTTGAACGTGGTGCCGACCTCGCCGCCTTCGATTTCCCGGTGCTGGTAATCGGTGTAGCCAGCGTCGAGTTTCACCGAGCTGAACGGGCCGTCGAGGTTGCGGATTTCCGAGGCGAACGCGTAGTGCTCCTGCTCCATGCGGATGCGCACATCGTCTTCGGCCGGCGAGCCGTAGTTCGAATCGTAATTGCTGTACGACAGCCCCGCGTAACCGTCATCCCAGGTGTAGGAACCGCCCACCGCACCGCCGTCCTGACGACCGTCGCTGTTGGCCAGCCGATGCTTTTTCGAATCGCCATCGTCGTTCGCCCGTTCACGGCCGGTTCTGGCGTAGCCGGGGATTTTCAGGTCATTGAACTCGCGGGCGCTGGCGTCCAGGTGCAAGGCGAACTGGCCGTTACCGGCTTCAAGCTTGCCGGCGCTGCTGCGGGTGGTGTCGGCGCCGCCGTAGCGCAACTCGCCGGCACCGTGGATGCCGTCGATGGCTTCGGTCGGGATGCGATTGTCGAAGGTGTTGACCACCCCGCCGATGGCGCTGCCGCCGTACAGCAAGGCCGCCGGGCCACGGACGATTTCGATGCGCTCGACATTGACCGGGTCCAGCGGCACTGCGTGATCGTAGGACAACGACGAGGCGTCCAGCGCGCCGACGCCGTTGCGCAGGATGCGAATGCGATCGCCGTCCTGCCCGCGAATGATCGGCCGACTGGCACCCGGGCCGAAGTAGGACGACGACACGCCCGGCTGCTTGTTCAGGGTTTCGCCGAGGCTGCCCTTTTGCTGCAGCGTCAGGTCATCGCCGCTCAACACGGTCGAGGGCGAGGCCAGGGTCTGACTGCCCAGCGGATTGCCGGTGATGACTTGCGGTTGCAGTTCCAGCGGGTCGGCGGCGAATGCGGGCGAAGCGATCAGCAGCGCCGAGGCCATGAGCGTCAGGCGGGGTTGGAAGGTGTGGAAGCGGGAAGGCATTTCAGGAATCCGTCAGGCAGAAAATTGAGGATCAATGCCAGCGCTACACAGGGTGTATTACCGGCACCGATCAGATGAAATCATTTTTATGTTATACAATAACATTTCTAATGACTATCCCGTTTCGCCCAGACACATGCAAACCAGCGCTCAAGCACGGGCATTTCAGCGCCCTGCCCCTGCAGGTTCCCTACACTTCGCGTGAGAGACTATGCCTATCAGGCACCAATAGTCGGCCTATTAGCTGACTTGCCAAGTCGGGTCTAGCCTTACTAGTCCGAAGTCGGCACGAGCCGGCCGCAGAAGACCTGATAAGGATCCCGAACATGGCAAATGAATCGAAATGCCCGTTCAATCACGCCGCCGGCGGTGGCACGACGAACCGCGATTGGTGGCCGAATCAACTGAACCTGAAAATCCTGAGTCAGCACTCGCCCGCATCCGATCCGATGGGCAAGGACTTCGACTATGCCAAGGCTTTCAAGAGCCTGGATTTCCAGGCCCTCAAACGCGATCTGACGGCGCTGATGACCGACTCCCAGGAGTGGTGGCCAGCGGACTTCGGCCACTACGGCCCGCTCTTCATCCGCATGGCCTGGCACAGCGCCGGCACCTATCGCACCGCTGACGGCCGTGGCGGCGCAGGCTCCGGCCAGCAACGCTTCGCCCCGCTCAACAGCTGGCCGGACAACGTCAGCCTCGACAAGGCCCGCCGCCTGCTGTGGCCGATCAAGCAAAAGTATGGCCGCAACATTTCCTGGGCCGACCTGATCGTGCTCACCGGCAACGTCGCGCTGGAATCGATGGGCTTCAAGACCTTCGGTTTCTCCGGTGGCCGCGCGGATGTCTGGGAACCGGACGAAGACGTGTACTGGGGCTCGGAAAACAAATGGCTGGGCGGCGATAACCGCTACGGCAAGGATCCGGAATCCATGCAGCCGCCGGGCGAAGGCACGCTGGTGGCCGAACCCGCCGAGCACGGCAATGAAGAGAGCCGCACCAATCAGGGCGAACGCAACCTCGAGAACCCGCTGGCCGCGGTGCAGATGGGCCTGATCTACGTGAACCCGGAAGGCCCCGAAGGCAATCCCGACCCGGTGGCCTCGGCCAAGGACATCCGCGAAACCTTCGGCCGCATGGCCATGAACGACGAAGAAACCGTCGCCCTGATCGCCGGTGGTCACGCCTTCGGCAAGACCCACGGCGCAGGCCCCGCCGACAACGTTGGCCCGGAACCGGAAGCCGCCGGCCTCGAAGAACAAGGCCTGGGCTGGAAGAACAGCTTCGGCACCGGCAAGGGCGCCGACACCATTACCAGCGGCCTGGAAGTGACCTGGACCACCACCCCGACCAAGTGGAGCAACAACTACCTGGAAAACCTGTTCGGCTTCGAGTGGGAACTGACCAAGAGCCCCGCCGGCGCCCATCAGTGGAAACCGAAAAACGGCGCCGGGGCCGGCACCATTCCCCACGCCCACGACCCGAACAAACGCATCGACCCGACCATGCTCACCTCCGACCTGGCCCTGCGTTTCGACCCGGCCTACGAGAAGATTTCGCGGCGCTTCCTGGCCAATCCCGATCAACTGGCCGATGCCTTCGCCCGCGCCTGGTACAAACTGATTCACCGCGACATGGGCCCGCTGTCACGCTATCTCGGCCCGGAATTGCCGCAGGAAGAACTGCTGTGGCAAGACCCGATTCCCGAGACCACGCATCCACTGGTGGACGACAGCGATATCAGGGCGCTGAAAGGCAAAATACTGGCGTCGGGGCTGTCCGTTTCGGAACTGGTTTCCACCGCCTGGGCGGCCGCATCGACCTTCCGGGGTTCGGACAAGCGCGGCGGCGCCAATGGCGGGCGTCTGCGTCTGGCACCGCAGAAATTCTGGCAGGCCAACCAGCCTGAGCAACTGGACAAGGTGCTGAAAGTCCTCGAGGGCATTCAAAACGAGTTCAACACTGGAGCGACAGGCAAGCAAGTCTCGCTGGCGGACCTGATCGTGCTGGCCGGTAACGCCGGTGTCGAGCAAGCGGCGCAAAACGCCGGGCATACGGTGACTGTGCCGTTCAATCCGGGGCGCACCGATGCGACTCAGGAGCAAACCGATGTCGAGTCATTCGGCTTCCTCGAACCGCACACCGACGGCTTCCGCAACTACGCCGCCAACACCTATCGCGTGCCGGCCGAAGCGTTGCTGATCGACAAGGCACAACTGCTGACCCTTTCCGCCCCGGAAATGACCGTGCTGATCGGCGGTCTGCGGGTGCTGGACACCAACGTCGGCAAGACGAAACACGGGGTGTTCACCGACAAACCCGGCTCCCTCACAAACGACTTCTTCCGCAACCTGCTGGACATGGGTGTGGAATGGAAACCGACGTCGAAAACCGAGTTCGAAGGCCGCGACCGTAAAACCGGCAGCGTGAAATGGACGGCGACCCGGGTCGATCTGGTATTCGGTTCCAACGCGATACTGCGGGCGTTGGCCGAGGTGTATGCCAGCTCCGATGCGAAGGAAAAGTTCGTCAACGACTTCGTTGCTGCGTGGGCGAAGGTGATGGATCTGGATCGGTTTGATTTGCGCCAATAAACCTTTTTCATCCATCCACAAAGAACGCCGCTCATCGAGCGGCGTTTTTTATTGCCCTGAACCAGCGTCAGGCAAGGCTTTTGCTGACCACTTCGTACACATCGCTGGACAGCTGCCCCGAAGCCAAAATCCGCTCCAGCTCCGCCTTCATCAGCGCCTGACGAGCGCCGTCATACTTGCGCCAGCGCGTCAGCGGCGCCAGTTGACGCGAAGCGATCTGCGGGTTGAAGCCGTTCAGCTCGATCACCAGATCCGCGAGGAAGCGATAACCCGAGCCATCCGCCGCGTGGAAGTTGATCAGGTTCTGCCCGGCGAACGCACCGACCAGCGCACGCACCTTGTTCGGGTTCTTGATGTTGAACGCCGGGTGCTGCATCAGCGCTTTCACACGTTCCAGACCGCCCGGCAAGGTGCTGCCGGCCTGCACGCTGAACCACTGATCCATGACCAGCGGATTGTCCTTGAAGTGCTCGGCGAAACTGGCCAGTGCGGTGGCTTTCTGCTCGTCGAACGGCGAGTTGACCAGCACCGCCAGCGCGGTCAGGCGCTCGGTCATGTTGTCGCAGCTGTCGAACTGTTCCAGGGTTGCTGCCAGCACTTGCGGCTTGCCGCTGAGCATCAGGTACGACAGCGCGATGTTCTGCAACGCGCGACGGGCGAAATGCTCGGCTTCGGCCACGTACGGGGTTTGCTTCGACAGGTCGCGGTTGGCCTGATAACGCAGCCACAGGGCCTCGAACAGGTTGTCCGCCAGTTGCTGACGGGCGAACTCGCGGGCGGTGTGGATCGCGTCCACGTCGGCGATTTCGCTGATTTCGGTCAGATAGGCTTCGCTTGGAAGCGAGAGCATTTCCGCGACCATCGCCTGATCCAGCGACTCGTCCGACAGCACGGTGCGCAGCGCGGAAACCAGACGCGGGTCGAGCACCAGGCTTTCGCCCTTCTGCTGCTGGCCGATCAACTCTTGCAGCACCTGCACCGACAGTTGCTGGCCGGCATCCCAACGATTGAAACCATCGGTGTCGTGCTGCATCAGGAACATCAGCTGATCGCGGTTGTACGGGAAGCTCAGTTTCACCGGCGCCGAGAAGCCACGCAGCAAGGACGGCAGCGGTTGTTCGGCGATGTCGACGAAGGTGAAGGTCTGCTCGGCTTCGGTCACCGAAATCACCCGGGTGGTGCCTTGAGCCGAGTCTTCGCCGGCCAGACGCAGGGCAATCTCGTTGCCCTGGCTGTCGAGCAGGCCCAGTTCGACCGGAATCACGAACGGCAGCTTTTCAACCTTGTCCGGGGTTTCCGGGCAGCTCTGGCGGAAGGTCAGGCTGTAGGTTTTCGCGGAGGCGTCGTAAGACTCGCTCACCGCCAGACGCGGTGTGCCGGCCTGGCTGTACCAGCGCTTGAACTGAGTCAGGTCGACGCCGTTGGCATCTTCCATGGCCTTGATGAAGTCATCGCAGGTCACGGCCTGGCCGTCGTGGCGTTCGAAGTACAGATCGCTGCCCTTGCGGAAGCCTTCGGCGCCCAGCAGGGTGTGGATCATGCCGACCACTTCCGAGCCCTTTTCGTACACGGTCAGGGTGTAGAAGTTGGAAATCTCGATGAAGCTGTCCGGGCGCACGGCGTGGGCCATGGGACCTGCATCTTCGGCGAACTGGTGGGTACGCAGGTACGCCACGTCCTGAATGCGCTTGACCGTGGCCGAGTTCATGTCAGAGGAGAAACCGGCATCGCGGAACACCGTGAAGCCTTCCTTCAGCGACAGCTGGAACCAGTCGCGGCAGGTCACGCGGTTGCCCGACCAGTTGTGGAAGTATTCGTGGGCGACGATCGCTTCGACCCGCTGGTGCGCAGCGTCGGTGGCGGTTTCGGCGCGGGCCAGCACGGCGCTGGAGTTGAAGATGTTGAGGCCCTTGTTCTCCATGGCGCCCATGTTGAAGTCGTTGACGGCGACGATCATGAAGATGTCCAGATCGTACTCGCGACCGTAGACCTCTTCGTCCCAGCGCATCGACTTCTTCAGGCTGTTCATGGCGTGCTGGCACTTGTCGATGTTTTCCGGCTCGACGTAAATGCGCAGCGCCACGTTGCGGTTGGTCATGGTGGTGAAGGAGTCTTCAACGCACCACAGGTCACCGGCCACCAGCGCGAACAGGTACGCCGGTTTCATGAACGGGTCTTCCCAGGTCGCCCAGTGCCGACCATCTTCGCCAGGGCCGCTGGCGATCGGGTTGCCGTTGGACAGCAACACCGGATAGCTGTGCTGCTCGGCCACTACGGTGGTGGTGAACTTGCTCATCACGTCCGGGCGGTCGAGGTAATAGGTGATCTTGCGGAAGCCTTCGGCCTCGCACTGGGTGCAGAACATCGTGCCGGACTTGTACAGGCCTTCCAGTGCAGTGTTGGTTTCCGGGTGGATCCTGACGCTGGTGTCGACCGTGAAGGTTTCGCTGGCCGGTTGCAGGGTCAGGTGATTTTCCGTCAGCTGGTAGTCGGCGGCGCTCAGTTCCTGGTCGGCCAGGGTCACCGAGAGCAACTCCAGCTGCTGGCCATCGAGCACCAGCGGCGGCAGGCCCGGGCCACGGGCCGGGTTGCGGCGCATCACCAGTTGCGCGTGGACCAGACTGTGGTCCTCGAACAACTCGAAGGTCAGGTGTGTTTCGTCGATCAGGTACTCGGGCGCCTGATAGTCCTTCAGGTAAATCATCTTCGGTTGTTCGGTGCGCATGCTGAAGTCCTTATTGATGCACGGCGAGCTGGTAAGCCGTGTATTTACGAATGTTGATCACGCCGGTGTCGAAGATCAGGTACTGGCCCTTGATCCCCAGCAGCGTGCCTTCGGCAATCGGGTTCTTGTCCAGGTTGAAGCTGACGATCTTGGCCGGGTACTGCTCGACCGGGTAGCGGATTTCCAGCGGATCGACATCGGCGATGGTCTGAATGGCCTGGAGACCGAATCGCTCCTGCAAACCTTGCAGACCCGGGGCGCAGCTTTCGAACAGTTGATCGCGCACCTGCGCCAGATCCACCGCCGCCGCGTCGCCCTTGAGCAAGGCGCGCCAGTTGGTCTTGTCCGCCACCTGGCTGCGGAACAGGTCTTCGACAAAGCCCGACTGCTGCCGCGTCGAAACGCGCATGATCGGCAGCGCCTGACTGGCGCCCTGGTCGAGCCAGCGGGTCGGCAACTGGGTGGCGCGAGTGATGCCGACCTTGATCCCCGACGAATTGGCCAGGTAGACGATGTGGTCGGTCATGCAGAACTTCTCGCCCCACTCCGGCTCACGGCAGGTGCCGGCCTCGAAGTGGCAGCGCTCCGGGCTCATGATGCAAATGTCGCACTGGGCGAGTTTGGTCATGCACGGGTAGCAGTAGCCTTGACTGAAACTGGTCTTGGTCCTGCGCCCGCAATGGGTGCAGTGAATCGCCCCCAGGTATTCCAGACGCACCGTGCTGCCGATCAACGGGTTGACCGGCACCTCGACGTCATCCAGACGAAACGCGTACTGCACGATCGGCCCGTCCAGGCGTGCCGACATTTTGCTGATTGCACCGCGGCCGATCTCGATCAATGGAGGGCGTCCGACTTGAACAGGATGTTCGGTACTTCGATCGACTTCGACGCGCATTCCTGCGGGCCCATGTAACCGGTGCGCTCTTCCTCGGGCAGGTTCTGCATTTCCCAGGCGATCATTGCCTGCAACGACAGCTCGCGCTGCTCGGCGGTGAGTTTGCCGCCGTCGGACCATTTGCCGATCTCTACCGCCAGTTTCAGGCTCTGGTAGATGTCCGGGGTGATGTTCTTGATCAAATCGTTAAAAGAGGACATCAGGGTCTCCGTGCTCTTTATTCAAAAAATTCAGGCGGCCAGTTTACGGCGGTTGTACAAACCGCCCAACAAACCGGTTAAGCATCCGATGAGTAACCCGCTGACGTGGGCAGCGTTGGCGATTTCGCCGAAACCGATCATCGAGATCAGCCCGGACATGCACACCAGCAACCACACCAGCATCATTGCCAGCACGCCGCGCGGCAGGCGATAGGCCGGGTTCGGCGCCAGCAACTGGAAGATCCAGCAGTGACCGAGCAATCCGTAAAGTACGCCGGACAGGCCGCCGAACAGGCTCGGGCCGCTCCACGCGAATTGCGCATAGTTGGAAACCAGGCCGAACAGCAGCGTCAGACCGATCAGGTTGACGCTGCCCTGGCGCGACTCGATGCGCCGCCCCAGCTCCCAGTACCACATGCCGTTCATGGCCAGGTGCAGGATGCCGAAGTGGATCAGCATCGGCGTAAACAGGCGCCACCACTGCCCCGCTGCCAGGCTGTCGGCCAGTGGTGTGAAGTGGATGTAGTCGCCGACCACGCGAAAATCGAGGAAGGTCAGCCAACGCATGGTGTCGAGGTTATCGCCAAGGAAGGTCAACCCGCCGACGATCAGGCTCAGCAGCAGAATGAATCCGGTGGCTTTGGCATGTTTCAGTTGCTCGGCGAAGCTAGGGCGCTTGAACGTCGGCGCCGCCGGAATTTCCAGCTGCTGATCCGGGTCGCCCGCCGGGAAACGCTCGTACAGCGAGCGCACGTCGTCGCTGATTTCCGAGGGCACCCACAACACCTGCTCGCCCGCCTCTTCGCTGACACGATGGGGCACTTGCATGCGTTGCAGCAGTTTGACGAACCCACTCAGGTCCGCCGCCAACGGCACACGCAAGACCGCTATGGCACTCATCGCAGCACCTCCGGCCGCTCGACGTCGACCCAGACAAATTTATGCGGATCGAGGCGGGTTTCCTGATCCAGACGATAGGCCACCAGTTTGCCGTAGAGCACCGCGCTGTAATCCAGGCACGCGAGGTTCGGCCGGATCGGCGCCGGTTTGCCGCTGCGCCAGTAATGACCGACGAACAGCAACGGCTCATCGACGCCGTAGCGCAGCAGGGAATTCTTTTCGCTGGAAGTCAGCGGCTTCTGCGCCACCGGCTCCGGCAGCGCATCTGGCTGGAACACGATGTCGCCGTAGGTCTGCGGGTCGTCTTCCCAGAACTTGGTGCGGAAGAACGAACGCACCAGGCCATCGCCGCTGGTCATGGTCAGGCCATCCGGCAGACGCATGTCGGTGCCGCGCAGCAGGCGATCGAACACTGTGCAGGCGAAACTGCCCGGCACCGCCGATGCCTGGAGGAAGTGCTCGTCGATGCAGCCATCGCGGAACAGCGCGCGCAGCGGCTCGATCAGGCCGGCATCCCAACAGGCATGCACCACGCGGAAACGTCCGGCGTCGACGAACAGTGGCAGTTGGTAGAACCATTGCTGGAAATCGTGCCAGTCGCCCGGATGATCTTCGAACTGGGTCAGGGTTTCGTGCAGCAACCGGGCATGGCGCGGGGTGTGTTCACGGACGAACTGCTTGCCGCTGCCCGGAGGCGCCGGGGTGCTCCAGCCGAGTGCGTTGAACTCGTGGTTGCCCATGATGCACAACGCCTGACCGGCCTCGACCATGTCGTGGACGATGTGCAGCGCCTCGCGAATCCGCGGGCCGCGGTCGATGATGTCGCCGACAAACACGGCCATGCGCGACGGATGCCGCCAGACCCCGCCCTGCTTGTGGTAACCGAGACGGTCCAGCAGGTGTTCCAGGGTCAGGGCGCATCCGTGCACGTCACCAATCAGGTCATAACTGCGCGCGGGATCGAGCATCAGTCGCCTCCACCACCCAACTTGCTGCCCCAGCCGAGCTTGGTCCGGCAGACTTCGTAGTAGTTGTGGTCGAGCGGATGAATCAGCCGCAGCTTCTGCGCTTTCTTGCTGACGGTGATGGTGTCGCCCGGCGCGCAGGTGAAGTGGTTCTGCCCGTCGCAGGAGACCTGCGGGTAGATCTGCATATCTTTGGACACGACGATTTTCAGCTCACTGTTGCCATCGACCACGATCGGTCTGCCCGACAAGGTATGGGGGTACATCGGCACAATCACAATAGCGTCAAGCTTGGGATGCATGATCGGGCCACCGGCGGACAGTGCGTACGCGGTGGAACCGGTCGGAGTGGCGACGATCAGGCCGTCGGCCTTCTGGCTGCAGACGAACTGGCCGTCGATGTACAGCTCGAACTCGATCATCCGCGTCGATTTGCCCGGGTGCAGCACCACGTCGTTCAGCGCGTCGCCCTGGCCGATGGCCTCGGCGTGACGACGGACTTCGGCCTGCAGCAGGAAGCGGTTTTCCACCAGATAATGGCCGTCGAGCACTTCGGCGACCTTGATTTCCAGCTCGTCGGGGCGAATATCGGTGAGAAAGCCGAGGCTGCCACGGTTGATCCCGAGTACCGGAATATTGTGTTTGGCCAGTGCCCGCGCCGCGCCGAGCAGGCTGCCGTCACCGCCGACCACGATCACCATGTCGCAGACTTCGCCGAGCATCTTGCGTGACGAAGTTTGCAGGCCATGGCCCGGCAGGACTTCGGCGATGGTGTCTTCGAGAATCACATGCAGGTGACGATCGAGCAGGAAGCGTTTCAGTCGGCGGACGGTATCCAGCACCTGGGAGCTGCCCAGGCGACCGATGATGCCGATATTACGAAATTGCTCCATGGGACTCCTGCGGGGGACTGAGACGGCGAAAAGCACGATTATGGGCGAAAGCGCCGGATAGACAAAATCCTTTCAGCCCCGAGGCTGCACCGGTGTTTGAGGCTATGCTCGCAAGATGATCCTATTTCCCGATTTGCTGCAGTTGCCCCACCAGTTACGCCACCCCGAGGTGCGTGATCTGGCGTGGGTGATCCTCGCCCCGCCGATGCTCGCCGCCACCCCGTGGCCGCAGCGCCATCCGCTGGCGGGCAGCGACTGGGTCAGCGACCCCGAGCGGCTGGAACACTGGTTGCGCCAGCTTGATCGCGACAGTTACGGCCTGCTGCACTGGCTGTCCCAGGCCCGTACCCGGCGCCTGGGCCTGTATTACGAGCGGTTGTGGCAATTTGCGGTGGAGCAGGCGCCAGGCATCGAACTGATCGCCGCCAACCTGCCGATCCGCCGCGACGGTCACACCCTCGGCGAGCTGGACATGCTGCTGCGCGACCGCGACGGCGTGCATCACCTGGAACTGGCGATCAAGCTCTACCTCGGCCCACAGAACGGCGACGGGCATGATCCGGCGTCGTGGCTGGGGCCGGGCTGTCATGATCGACTGGATCGCAAACTGGCGCATTTGAGCGAACATCAGCTGCCGATCTCCGCGCGCCCGGAAAGCCGCGAAGTGCTGGCGGCGCTGGATGTCGGGTCGTTCAGTGCGCAACTGTGGCTGGGCGGATACTTGCTGTATCCGTGGCCCGGCCAGTCGGTGCCACCCAGCGGCGCCCATCCTCAGCATTTGCGTGGCAGTTGGCTGCATCAGAAAGACTGGCCGGCGTTTGTCGCCCAGCGCCCGGCCGGACGCTGGCAACCCCTGCCCCGCCACGCCTGGCTGGCGCCGGCGCACTACCCGGCGGAGCAGACCTGGAGCAACGGGCACTTGCAGGCCTGGCTCGATGAACTCGAACCGCTGGCCCCGGCGCAACTGATGGTGCGCCTGACCGAAAATGCCCGGGGCGAGTGGGAAGAAGCCGAGCGGCTGTTTCTGGTGTCGGACCTGTGGCCGAATGTGCCGGGCCAATCCTGATTTCTGTGCCGTCTGATCCGGCCCCTTCGCTGGCAAGTCGAGTCGTCGCACCGCAGCGATTGAGCCGACTCGGTCTAAATGGAAAGTCTCACGGCGAGTGCCGCCAAGGTCACCAACAGAACCGGCACCGTCAGCACGATCCCGACCTTGAAGTAATACCCCCAGCCGATCTTGATGTTCTTGCGCTCCAGCACATGCAGCCAGAGCAAGGTCGCCAGACTGCCGATCGGGGTGATTTTCGGCCCCAGGTCGCTGCCGATCACGTTGGCGTAGATCATCGCCTCCTTCACCACACCGCTGGCCTGGCTGGCATCGATCGACAGCAGACCGACCAGCACCGTCGGCAGGTTGTTCATGATCGAGGACAACAAGGCCGTCAGCACCCCGGTGCCCATCGCCGCTCCCCATACACCGTAATCGCCGAATACATTGAGCCACCCGGCCAGATAATCGGTGAGCCCGGCATTGCGCAGCCCGTAGACCACCAAATACATGCCCAGCGAGAAAATCACGATCTGCCACGGCGCCTCTTTCATCACCTTGCGCGTGGAGATCTTGTGCCCGCGCGCGGCAATCGCCAGCAACAGCGCCGCGCACACCGCCGAGATCGCACTGATCGGAATGCCCAGCGGCTCCAGCGCGAAACAGCCGATCAGCAGAATCACCAGCACCGCCCAACCGGCGTAGAACGTGGCTTTGTCGTGGATGGCGGTTTGCGGGTGTTCAAGCTGTTCCGGGTCGTAGGCCTTGGGAATGTCGCGGCGGAAGAACCACAGCAACATGCCCAGCGTGGCAGCGACGCTGACAAAGTTGACCGGCACCATCACCGCCGCATACCGGTTGAATCCGATGTGAAAGAAATCGGCCGAGACGATATTCACCAGGTTCGACACCACCAGCGGCAGGCTCGCGGTGTCGGCAATGAACCCCGCGCCCATGACGAACGCCAAAGTCGTCGCCGGGGAAAAACGCAGGGCCAGCAGCATGGAAATCACGATAGGCGTGAGGATCAGCGCCGCACCGTCATTGGCGAACAGCGCCGACACCAGCGCGCCGAGCAGCACCATAAAGGCAAACAGCTTGCGCCCGCTGCCCCGCCCCCAGCGCGCCACGTGCAAGGCCGCCCAAGCGAAAAAACCGGCTTCATCGAGCAGCAGACTGATGATGATCAGCGCCACGAACGTGCCGGTGGCGTTCCAGATGATTTGCCATACCAGCGGGATGTCGCTCAGATGCACCACGCCGAAAATCAGCGCAACGATGGCGCCGAATGTTGCACTCCAGCCGACCCCGAGGCCTTTGGGTTGCCAGATCACCAGGGTAATGGTCAGCAGGAAAATCAGTGACGCAGCGAGCATTCGCGACAGCCTTCAATAAAAGGGAAAAATTGAGCCACACCACAAAACCTGTGGGAGCGAGCCNCAGCTGATACACCGAGATCGCGAGCAGGCTCGCTCCCACAGGGGCAATATCTTGTCAGAAAATTCAGCGAATCACTTCTTGTGCTGCGCCACCCACTCACCAAACGCATTGATGAAGCTTTGCAGAAACGGCTTCACCGACTCGTTAAGCTTGCCCGCTTCATCGAACGCCGTGCCCGCGCCGCCCAGGTAGGCTTCCGGCTGCTGCATGCAAGGCACGTTGAGGAAAACAAAGGACTGACGCAGATGCTGGTTGGCGCCAAAACCGCCGATGGCACCTGGCGAAACGCTGATCACCGCCCCCGGCTTGCCGCTCCAGACACTCTTGCCATAGGGCCGCGAACCGACGTCGATCGCGTTCTTCAAAGGCGCCGGCACCGAGCGGTTGTACTCCGGGGTGACAAACAGCAGAGCGTCGGATGAACCCACTTTTTGCCGGAAAGTGCTGTAGGCTGCCGGCGGTGAATCGCCGTCGATGTCTTCGTTGTAGAGTGGCAGATCGCCAATTTCGACAATGTTCAGCTTGAGATTGGCCGGTGCCAGTTCCGCCAGCGCCAGGGCGACCTTGCGGTTGATGGACGCCTTGCGCAGGCTGCCGACCACTACTGCGACGTTATAGACATTGCTCATTGGAAGACTCTCGACTGTCCGTGGGAGGAGCCAGTAGTTATAGATGATCCGATGACGATTCCACCAGACGCCGAAGGTTATTTCCCGCGTCTGGAATATTTTTTTCCTGTAGGAAAACTTACCAAGCTCGATGACGGTCTACCAAGCCGCAAATCAAGCGTTTTATCTCCAGAGGTTCTAAGCAGATGGCAGCAGTACTCGTCGGTCAGTTCCATGCAAGAGATGCGGAAGGCCGCGTTTATTCCGTGCATGAGTTCCAGGAATCCAACCCGTCGGCAGACGGCTTCACCGGCACGGAGCCCGTTACCACCTACAAGCTGGCGATTGGCGACCGCGTCAACAAAATCGACGACAACGAGTTTTTGCTGGTTCAATCGGGCATCACCCTGATCCGCGAACCCGAGCCATCGGTCGCTTCATAACCGATCGTTATGAGCAGAAGTCATCCGCGCCGAGTTGGGGTAGGATTCAGCCACTGACCCCAACGGCCGGACATGGACTTCACGCATGCGTTTACGTCATATCGAAGTGATTCAGGCGCTTTTGCAGACCGGTCACGTGGGCACCGCCGCCGAATGGCTGCAACTAGCGGCACCCGAGGTCGAGGAGCGTTTGCGCGAAGCCGAGAGTCAGCTCGGTTTCATGCTGTTCGCCAGCGTACGCGGACGACTTCAGCCGACCCCGGAGGCCCGGGCGCTGCAAGTCGAGATCGGCCACATCTATGAAGCGCTGGAACCGGTGCAACGGCTGGCCAGCAGCCTCAAGCAATATCTCGCCCCACCCTTGCGGATCATCGGCACCCCGCCGCTGGCCCAGCAACTGCTGCCGCAAAGCCTCGCCGCCCTGCGTCGGCGCCTGCCCGACGTGCCCTGCACCCTGCTCAGCGAACCGACCCGCGACATCGTCCGACATCTGCTGCTGCGCGACAGCGATCTGGGCCTGAGCCTGCACGATCCACAACACCCCGATATCCATTGCCAGCCGCTGGCCCAGGGCAAGTTGCAATTGCTTGCGCCCCACGGCTGGCTGCAACCGAAGCAGAAATACATTTCCCTGCAGGATCTGGCCGGTCAGGCGATGGTCGGCCTCGAGGGCCAGGACCCGCTGAGCCCGGCCCTGGAAAACAAGCTCCAGGCCCTGCGCCCGGCGCCGACCATCCAGACCCGGGTGCAGACCCACCAGATGATGCGCAGCATGGTCGAGGCCGGCGAAGGCCTGGCGATCGTCGACCCGTTCACCGCCATTGGTGCGCGGGCGGGCGGTCTCGATGTCTGCCCGTTGTCGCCGGCGGTGCCGATCAGCCTCTATGCCCTGACCTTCAAACACGCCACGCCGTCAGCGGCGATTCAGACGCTGCTCGGGATCGTCACGGAACAAGCCGAGGCGATGCTGGCGAACTGATCGGATGCTCCAGCGGGTTATCGAACAATCGATACCAGAACAACGCCACTTCGGCGGTGTTCGGATCGATGCCGCGATAACGCAAGTGGTCGATGCCGCCGATCACATACCCGCAACGCTCATATAGGCGGCAGGCGCCAAGGTTGTTGTTCTGGGTTTCCAGCATGATTCCCGGCAGCTTTTTCTTGCGGCTCCAGAACTGCGCCACGTCGAGCAGGGCCTTGGCCACCCCATGGCGCCGCGCCGGGGCGTGCACCGCCAGTTCATCGATATGAGCGAAGCCGTTCCAGTTGGTACTGATCACCAGGTGCCCGACCGGCTCATCCTCCAGGTACGCCATGAAAATCGCGCTGTCGGCAGCATCGCGAAAACTGCTGAACTCCTCCGGATCGATGCCGTAGCACTTGCGATACGGCACGATGGGCGTCACGGCCCATTGCGCCACGGATTTGCCGATTTCGGCCGTGCCGTAGGCGGCCACCTCGAAGCTGAAATCGCTGCCCCAGATATATTCGGCAAACCCCTCGTCGGCGACCCGCACCGACAACCCTGGGTATTTCGGATTCATGACCGGTTGCATACTCGGAAAAGCCCTCATTCCTTGACGCAATCGACGGTGTATTGCCGTCCATTGCCCTCATCTTCGTGTTGCAGCCCGTGCACATCGACCACAAACCCCGGAAAAGTTGCGTCGAAGGTGCGGGCAAACCTGAGGTATTCGATGATCGAGCGCGTGGATTCGGTAAAACGTTCGCCAGGCATGATCAGCGGAATGCCCGGCGGGTACGGCACCAGCATCACCGCCGCCACCCGGCCTTCCAGTTCATCGATCGGCACCGCCTCGACTTCACCACGCACCAATTGATCGTAAGCGTGGGCCGGTTTCATGGCGATTTCCGGCAGCACGGTGTACATGCGCTTGAGGTGTTTGGCGGTGGCGTTACTGCGATAGCAGGCGTGGAGTTGATCGCACAGATCGCGCAGGCCCATGCCGCGATAACGCACAGGATCTTCCTGGGCGACACACTTCAGGCAGGTGTCGAGACTGACGTTGGCGTCGTAGCTGCGCTTGAACTCCAGCAGTTCGGTCAGCAGCGTGCTCCACTTGCCCTTGGTGATACCCATGGAGAACAGCACCAGAAATGAGTACAGGCCGGTTTTCTCCACCACCAGTCCGCGCTCCCAAAGGAAACGGCTGACCACTGCCGCCGGAATGCCCTTGTCGCTCAAAGCGCCGCCAGCGGTCAGGCCCGGCATGACCAGGGTGACCTTGATCGGGTCGAGCAGCACGTAGTCGTCGCTGACCTCGCCGAACCCGTGCCAATCCGCATCGGGTTGCAGCAGCCAGTCCTCGGTCTGCACCCGGTCGATGCCCTCGACACCCGGTGGCTGCCAGATCGAGAACCACCAGTCGTCGGCGGCGATGTGCTGGCGCAGATTGGCCAGCGCCCGGCGAAAGCTCAGGGCTTCGTCAAAGGTTTCCTGCAGCAGCGAACGCCCCGCCGGACCTTCCATCATCGCCGACGCCACGTCCAGCGAAGCAATGATGCTGTACTGCGGCGACGTCGAGATGTGCATCATGAATGCTTCGTTGAACCGGTCGCGATCCAGCTTCCGCGCCCCGCCGTCCTGCACATGAATCATCGAAGCCTGACTGAACGCCGCCAGCAGTTTATGGGTGGAATGGGTGGTGAACACCAGCGGACTGTCCTCGCTGCGCGAGGTGGCCATGCCGTAACGACCGGCGAAAAATTCGTGAAACGCGGCGTAGGCGTACCAGGCCTCGTCGAAATGCAGGACTTCGACACTGTTGCCCAGGCTCTGCTTGATCAGCTCGGCGTTGTAGCAGAGGCCGTCGTAGGTGGAGTTGGTGATCACCGCCAGTTTGACTTTCGGTTCGCGGCCCTTGGTCAACGGGCTGGCATCGATCTTGGCCTGGATTGATTCGCGACTGAATTCACTGAGCGGAATCGGGCCGATGATGCCCAGCTCGTTGCGCTCCGGGCACAGGTACAGCGGAATCGCGCCAGTCATGATGATCGCATGCAACACCGACTTGTGGCAGTTGCGATCCACCAGCACCAGATCATCGCGCCCGACCATCGAGTGCCAGACGATCTTATTGGCGGTCGAGGTGCCGTTGATCACGAAAAAGGTGTGATCGGCGCCGAAATTGCGCGCGGCTCGCGCTTCCGCCTCGGCCAGCGGCCCGGTGTGGTCGAGTAACGAGCCCAGCTCCGGCACCGAGACCGACAGATCCGAGCGCAGGGTGTTTTCCCCGAAGAACTGGTGAAACGCCTGCCCCACCGGACTCTTGTGATAAGCCACCCCGCCGCCATGGCCCGGGGTATGCCAGGAATAATTGGAATCGGCGGTGTGCTGCACCAGCGCCTTGAAGAATGGCGGCAGCAGGCCGTCCAGGTACTTGCGTGCCGCCCGCGCCACTTGCCGGGCGAGAAACGGCACCGTGTCTTCGAACAGGTAGAGAATGCCGCGCAACTGATTGAGCTCGGCCATGGCATCGGCCGGGGCGTTTTCCAGGGTGACTTGCTCGCCGAGGGCAAAAATCGGCAGATCCGGCGCCCGCACCCGGGCCAGACCGATCAGTTCGGCCATGTTCTGCAACAGGTGGGAGTTGGTGCTGGCGTCTTCGGCGGCGATCAGCATGCACGCCAGACCATGGTGGGTCGACGCCACCAGCCGGCCCTCGGTGTAGTCCGTGGCCGAAACGATACTGAAACCTTCCAGCTCCAGCTCTCGGGCGATGCCGCGAATGCGTTCACCGGCAACCGTGTCGGCCTTGATATCGCGGTGGACGATCAACACCGGGAACTTCAAATCTTTGTACATGAGGCTCAGTGTCCTGAGGCGGCGGAGAGTGATCTGCCAATGTCCTCAGGGTAGAGGGTCGGAGCGGATGTGGCGAGGGTGGCCAGTTGTCAGTACTGCCAAAAACAAAGGATCGCCTGAACACGGCCTGGATGTTCGGGCGATCCTTTTTTGCCTTACGCCTGAGCTTCGGCTTCCAGCAGTTGAGTCCACAACGCCGGGGCACCGGCCGATTTGGCGATGATTTCCAGGCGCACCTGGTGTTCGGCCAGCTCGGCTTCGGTAGCGCGAATGATCCGCCCCGGTTTGCGATCTGCCGGCAGACGGCGGATTTCGGTGGCCGAGTTGTCCGCGCCCTCGCCCGTGCCATTGCCGTCGGAGGCGTTGCCGGCCAGCGACAGGCTGGTCTGGCCACCGGTCATGGTCAGGTAGACGTCGGCGAGAATCTCCGAGTCGAGCAATGCGCCGTGCAGCTCACGGCCGGAGTTGTCGACGCCGTAGCGTTTGCACAAGGCATCGAGGCTGTTGCGCTGACCCGGGTGACGTTCCCGGGCCATCATCAGGGTGTCGAGGATCGTGCAGTGCTGCGTGATGTCCGCGCGATCCTGCTGGCCCATCAGGGCGAATTCATTGTTGATGAAGCCAACGTCGAACGCCGCGTTATGGATGATCAGCTGCGCGCCGTTGATGAATTCGAAAAATTCGTCGGCCACTTCGGCGAAGCGCGGCTTGCCGACCAGGAATTCGTTGGTGATGCCGTGAACGGCGATCGCGCCTTCATCACTCTCGCGATCCGGTTGCAGGTAAACGTGAAAGTGCCGGCCCGTCAGACGTCGACCGATCAGCTCGACACAACCGATTTCGATAATCCGGTGGCCGTCGGTCACCGGCATGCCAGTGGTTTCGGTATCGAGTACAACGGATCTGGTGGCCATCAGTGTTCAGCTCTCAACGGGGTCAATCGTGCAAAAGCGGCGATGTTAACACGCTCGCGGTACGCGTCGCGCGCCGTCAGGTGACCGGCGCTCATGCAGTTTTTAACAATCATTAGCAATGTTCATAAAGTCGGCGGCAAACCGGCTTGTTAGCGTGCGCGGCTTGTTTCCTGCGGATTGAGAGCGTCATGAAGACTGCATACGTTTTAATGCTCGGCGGCTGCCTGCTGGCGGCCGAAGCGCACGCCACCAGTTTCGTCATCAGCACCGACATCACCATGAGCCTTACGCTCAGCTCCAGCAAAGGCACCAGCGGTTCGTTCAAGGACGACAAGATCGTGTTGGCGGCCAAGGATGACGCCGCGGCGTTCGTTGCCAGCGACGGGGACATTCGCGGCGCACAGATGGAAGCGGCGCTGACGCGAATTCGCAGCCTGCTGCCAGGTCAGCCCTATACCGACCTGCAACTGGCCACGGCCATTTTGATGCTTTGATCAATCCTGCTTGTAACCGCGAACCTCATCCACCCCACGGTTGGCCAACTGGTCAGCCCGTTCGTTGCCGTGGTGGCCGATGTGGCCGCGGACCCATTTCCAGGTGACCTTGTGGCGGTTGACCTGCTCATCCAGCTCCTTCCACAGGTCAGCGTTTTTGACTGGCTCCTTGGCAGCGGTTTTCCAGCCGCGTTTCTTCCAGTTGGCCATCCACTCGTTGATGCCTTTCATCACATATTGCGAGTCGGTGACCAGCAGCACTTCGCACGGACGCTTGAGGGCTTCGAGGCCGCGAATCGCGCCGAGCAACTCCATGCGGTTGTTGGTGGTGTTGGCTTCGCCGCCCCACAGTTCCTTTTCAACACCCTTGCACACCAGCAAGGCGCCCCAGCCGCCGGGGCCGGGGTTGCCTTTACAGGCGCCGTCAGTGAACAGTTCTACGCTATCGACGCTTTCGCTCATGCCAGTCTATCCAGAAAAAATGCGTGGCCTCGCCGATCACGGATCGACGATGGCCAAGGCCGGGATATACCCGGCCATAAATAAAAGAAGGTTTACGGTTCGATGCGCCGGCGGTTGACCTTGGCCATCGGCAGCGGAATCAGCTTGCCCATCGGCTCGCGGCGTTCCTGACGCACCGGACGCAGGCCGACCACGATCTTGCGCGCGACCAGTAAATAGAAGCCGCCGCCCGACAGTTGCCAATCGCCGGCCTTGCGTTCCCAGCCGGCCAGACGGGCCTGCCACTTGGGTGACGCGAGCGGCGGACGATAGCACCCGAAGCGGCGTTTCTCCAGCGCGAAGCCCAGCAGGTTAAGCCAGTCCGCCACCCGCGACGGCGAGATACAGCGCGCCTGATGCAAGGCGTCATGGGCGAACACGTGGCGCAGCCCCCAGGTGCTCCAGGGGTTGATGCCGACAATCAACAGATGCCCGCCGGGGCGCACGCTGCTGGCCGCTTCGCGCAGAAGACCGTGGGGCGACAGACAGAAATCCAGGCCGTGCTGCAACACCACCACATCGGCGGCGTGCTCGCTCAACGGCCAGGCCTGTTCTTCGCAGACGATCTCCACGCCCGGCAAGGGCGCGCCCAGCCGCACGTTGCGCTGCACCTGCGGCGCCGACGGCGGCGTTTCGGCGGACGGGCCGTAATGCACCAGATAGCCACCGAAGAACCGGCCCAGCTCGTCTTCGAGCATGCGCCGTTCTTCGTCCAGCAGAAATTGCCCGAGGGGGCCGGACAGCCATTCACGGGCTGCACCGATCAGCGCGAGCCAGTCAGGATCGGCCTGAGCGAACGCTTTATCGATCATTGCATTCTCCAACACGCCAGGAACCTCTAAGATGCGCCAATGTTACCCGCTTGGCGAATTCGACGATGATACAGATCAGTGCCCTGCCCGCCTTCACCGACAACTACATCTGGTTGTTACAGGATCATGCCACCCAACGTTGCGCGGTGGTCGATCCGGGGGATGCCGCCCCCGTGCAGGCGTGGCTCGACGCGCATCCGGGCTGGGTGCTCGGCGACATCCTCATCACTCACCATCACCACGACCATGTCGGCGGCGTCGAGACGCTGAAAAAGGCCACCGGTGCCACGGTCTACGGACCGGCCAGCGAAAGCATTCCGGGGCGCGACGTGGCCCTCAAGGACAACGACACGGTGCGCGTGCTCGGCTGGGACTTCGACGTCCATGCCGTGCCCGGCCACACCCTGGGACACATCGCCTACTACCATCATGGCCTGCTGTTCTGTGGCGACACCCTGTTCGCTGCCGGCTGCGGCCGGTTGTTCGAAGGCACGCCGCAACAGATGCACCAGTCGTTGAGCCGTCTGGCGGCGCTGCCGGAAGACACCCTGGTCTACTGCACCCACGAGTACACCCTGAGCAACCTGAAATTCGCCGCCGCCGTGGAGCCGGGCAACCGGGACATCGCCGCCCGTCTGGAGAAAGTCAGCCAGCAACGTGCGAATGGCGTGATGACGCTGCCCTCGACCCTTGCGCTGGAAAAGCTCACAAACCCGTTTTTGCGCACCGGTGAAATATTGGTTACACAAAAAGTGGACGAACGGAACGGCCCTCAAAACCGGGCGCCGAGTGAGGTTTTTGCGGCTCTGCGGGCATGGAAAGATACGTTCTAAGTGGCTCCCTGCCTGGTACAAAAATTCTGAATGGTTGACCGCAGGGGGTGCGCTTTCTAGAATCGCCCGACATTTTTGCCCGGAACTTACTTCCAGCCAATGTCGTCATCCATACGTAAGTCCGTCAATTCAGATGCATTGACCCGCCTGGCGCAGGCCATCGCGGTGGCTGTGTCCGCCACACTGGCGGGCTGTTCCAGCCATGCTCCGCAGACTGAAGCGACACATACGCCGAACATTGCTGCGCGAGCCAAGCAGAAGCCCATCTGGTTGTCGGAAAAGCCCAGCCCGCAGGTGCCTCAGGACATCTGGGAACGCATGCGCGGCGGCTTCCAGCTGCAGGAAGGTCTGGGCGTGAACCCGCGCATCGAGCAACAGCGCCTGTGGTTCGCCAGTAACCCTTCCTTCCTCGAGAACGCCGGCGAACGCGGCAGCCTCTACATTCATTACATCGTCGAGCGCCTCGAAGAACGCAACATGCCGCTGGAACTGGCGCTGCTGCCGGTCATCGAAAGCGCCTACAACCCGATGGCCTATTCCCGGGCCGACGCGGTGGGCCTCTGGCAGTTCATCCCGTCCACCGGGCGCTACTTCAACCTGCGTCAGACCCGTTTCTACGATGGCCGTCGCGACATTACTGCCTCGACCACGGCAGCGATGGACTACCTGACCCGCCTGCACGACATGTTCAACGGTGACTGGTTGCTGGCACTGGCCGCGTACAACGCCGGCGAAGGCACGGTCAGCCGCGCCATCGAGCGCAACGAAAAGCTCGGCCTGCCGACCGACTACTGGAACCTGCCGCTGCCAGCGGAAACCCAAGCCTACGTGCCGAAACTGCTGGCGCTCTCGCAAGTGGTCCTGACGCCTGAAGCCTATGGCGTGAACCTCAACCCGATCGCCAACGAACCGTATTTCCAGGTCGTCGAAATCAACCAGCGCATGGACCTGTCCAAGGTCGCGGCGGTGGCCAACATCGACGAAGACGAGCTGTTCCAGCTCAACCCCGCCTTCAAGCAGCGCACCACCATCGACGGCCCGCAGCACCTGCTGGTGCCGACCTCGAAGGCGCAGCTGCTGACCGCCAGCCTCCAGACCATGCGCCCTGACGAACTGATCAGCCCGCGTTCGCTGAAACCGGTGTTCGAAGGCGCCGATCCGAGCGAGATCGCCCAGGCCAAGCGTGCTTATCGGGTCAAGCGTGGCGACAACCTCGGTTCCATCGCCAAGGCCAACAAGGTCGAGGTCAAGGACCTGCAACGCTGGAACAAGCTCACCGGCAAGAACCTCAAGGTCGGCCAGACCCTGGTCATGCAGGACACCAGCAAGCGCACGCCGGCGCGCAGCAGTGGCGGGCGCATCAACACGGTCATCGCAGCCAACAGCAAGACCAGCAGCAAGACCAGAGAAAAGGACGACGGTAAACAGACCCAGTACAAGGTTAAACGCGGCGACACGCTGTACGTGGTCGCCAAGCGTTTCAACGTCGAGATGCAGCACCTCAAGCGCTGGAACCCGGGCGCCGGCAAGGCGCTCAAGCCTGGGCAGATGCTCACGGTCTACCAGCCGCACTGACCAAGAGCCCCTGAATTTCAGGGGCTTTTTTTCGCCTGTCATTTTCTGATATTTCCGTAGATCGGCGCAGACAGCTCCCACAATTAACCGCGCATTAAGCCCCTGTCTTTTTCCTGTCCATACAAGCTGTTACTGTACGGCCCACAAAGCCCAAGCCGCCTGGATCGGATCTGACTTGAAGCGTCCCCTCCTCCTGCTCCTGATCAGCCTGGCCTTGAGCTCCCCCGTCAGCGCGACGATCACCGAAAGCCACGGTTATGCGCAGTTCGGCACGCTCAAGTACCCGGCCAGATTTACCCACTTCGACTGGGTCAACCCGCAAGCGCCCAAGGGCGGTACGTTGCGGGTGATGGCGTTTGGCACCTTCGATACGCTCAACCCCTACACGTTCAAGGGCACCAGCCCGGTCACCACGGCGAATTTCCTGCAATACGGCATCAACGAGTTGAACGAGCCGCTGATGGTCGGCACCGGGCAATACGCGCCGTCCGGTGACGAACCGGCGTCCAGTTACGGTTTGATCGCCCAGTCGGTGGAGTACAGCGAAGATCGCAGCTGGGTGGTGTTCAACCTGCGCCCGCAAGCGCGCTTCCACGACGGCACGCCGATCACCGCTTACGATGTGGCGTTCTCCTACCGTTTGCTGCTCAAGGAGGGTCATCCGCTGTACCGCACCGCCCTTCAGGAAGTGCTGCGCGTCGACATCCTCAACCCGCAGCGCATCCGGTTTGTGCTCAAGCGCAGCGGCAATCCGTTGCTGATCCTGCGTCTGGGCGAATTGCCGGTGCTGCCCCAGCATTACTGGAAGGGCCGCGACTTCAAGGCCACCACCTTCGAGCCCCCACTGGGCAGCGGGCCATACCGCATCACCTCGGTCACGCCGGGGCGGCAGTTGATATTCGAGCGAGTCAAGGACTACTGGGGCAAGGACCTGCCAGTCAATCGCGGCAAATACAACTTCGATCGCATGGAAGTCGAGTTCTACCGCGACAGCGATGTGGCCTTCGAAGCGTTCAAGGCCGGCGAGTTCGACATCTATATCGAGCATCAGGCGAAGAACTGGGCCAATGGCTACAACTTCCCGGCCGTGCGCCGTGGCGACGTGATCAAGGCGCAGATCCCGCACCAGATCCCGACCCAGAGCCAGGGTCTGTTCATGAACACCCGGCGCGCGACCTTCGCTGACGTCAAGACCCGCGAAGCCCTCGGCCTGATGTTCGACTTCGAGTGGACCAACCGCGCCTTGTTCAGCGACGCCTACAAGCGCACCACCAGCTACTACCCCAACAGCGAGTTCAGCGCCGTCGGCCTGCCGGTCGGCCATGAATGGCTGATGCTCAAGCCGTACAAGGATCAACTGCCGGCGCGTCTGTTCACCGAACCGTTCACGCTGCCGCAGACCGACGGGCGCGGCATCCCCCGGGAAACCCTGCGTAAAGCCCTGGCGTTGCTGGCCGAGGCCGGCTGGAAGCTCAACGGCCAGCGCCTGCAGAACGCCGCCGGCCAGCCGCTGCGCTTCGAGCTAATGCTGGTCAATCCCAGCCTGGAGCGTCTCTATCAGCCGTACATCGAGAACCTCAACAGCATCGGCATCGAGGCGCGCCTGCGCACCGTCGATCGCGCGCAGTACAAACAGCGCCTCGATCAATTTGATTTCGACATGATCTCGATGACGCTAGGCCAGACCTTAAGCCCGGGCCTGGAACAATGGCAGTACTTCCACTCCAGCCAGGTAAACGTCAAGGGCAGCAAGAATTACGCGGGCATCGCCAATCCGGTGGTCGATCATCTGCTTGAACACTTGCTCGCCGCGCAAACCCGCGACGAACAAGTCGCCGCCGGCAAGGCGCTGGACCGCGTGCTGCTCTGGCAGCACTACAGCATTCCCAACTGGTACCTCAATTATCACCGTCTGGCGTACCGCAACCGGTTCGCCTTCGTCACCACGCCGCCCTACACCCTGGGCCTGAGCGCGTGGTGGCTGAAATCTTCGGAGAAAGATCGATGAAGCCTATCCGCGCCCTGCTTGTGCAGGCCAGCGGTCTGCTGTTCGCCGGGCTGGCCTGTGCCGCCCCGCAACACGCCGTGACCCTGTACAACGAGCCGCCGAAATACCCCGCCGACTTCAAACACTTCGATTACGTGAACCCCGACGCGCCTAAGGGCGGGATCTTCCGCCAGGCCGGCTTCGGCGGCTTCGACAGCCTCAATCCGTTCATCAGCAAAGGCGTGCCGGCGGACGATATCGGCCTGATCTACGACACCCTGGCCAAACAGGGCCTGGACGAGCCGTTCACCGAATACGGCCTGATCGCCAGCAAGATCGAAAAGGCTCCGGACAACAGCTGGGTGCGCTTCTACCTGCGTCCCGAAGCGAAGTTTCACGACGGCCACCCGGTACGCGCCGACGACGTGGTGTTCAGTTTCCAGACCCTGACCAAGGAAGGCGCGCCGATGTATCGCGGTTACTACGCCGACGTTGAGGAGGTAATCGCCGAAGATCCGCTCAAGGTGCTGTTCAAGTTCAAGCACACCAACAACCGCGAACTGCCGCTGATCCTCGGCCAGTTGCCGGTGCTGCCCAAACATTGGTGGGCCGAGCGTGATTTCAACAAGGGCAACCTGGAAATCCCTCTCGGCAGCGGCCCGTACAAGGTCACCCAAGTGAAGGCCGGGCGTTCGGTGCGTTACGAGCGGGTCAAGGACTACTGGGGCAAGGACCTGCCGGTCAATCGCGGTTTCTACAACTTCGACGTGATGACCACCGACTACTACCGCGACAACACCGTTGCGCTGGAAGCGTTGAAGGCCGGGCAGTTCGACTATTGGCTGGAAATGGCCGCGAAAAACTGGGCCAACGCCTACAACGTGCCAGCAGTGACCGAAGGGCGACTGATCAAGGAGCAGATTGCCAACGGCAACCCGACCGGCATGCAGGGCTTCGTCTTCAATCTGCGCCGTCCGGTGTTTCAGGACGTGCGGGTACGCCAGGCCCTCGGCCTGCTGTTCGACTTCGAATGGACCAACAAGCAACTGTTCAACGGCGCTTATGCGCGCACCCGCAGCTACTTTGAAAACTCGGAAATGGCCGCCACCGGCCTGCCGGATGCAGAACAGGTGGCAATCCTCGATCCGTTCCGCAGCCAGCTGCCGGCGCAGGTGTTCAGCGAAGCCTTCGAAAATCCGAAAACCGACGCCAGCGGCATGATCCGCACGCAACAGCGCGAGGCGTATCAGCTGCTGCAAGAGGCCGGCTGGAAAATCGTCGACGACAAAATGGTCGACGCCACTGGCAAACCGGTAGCCATCGAATTCCTGCTGGCGCAAACCGAATTCGAGCGTGTGTTGTTGCCGTTCAAGCGCAACCTCAGCGATCTGGGCATCGATCTGGTGATTCGCCGCGTCGACGTCTCGCAATACGTCAATCGCGTGCGTTCGCGGGATTTCGACATGATCGTCGGCAGCTTCCCGCAGTCGAACTCGCCGGGTAACGAACAGCGTGAGTTCTGGATGAGCGCCGCCGCCGACAAGTCCAGCAGCCGCAATTCAATGGGCCTCAAGGACCCGGTGGTCGACCATCTGGTGGAAAACCTGATCAACGCCGATTCGCGCAAAAGCCTGGTGGCCCACGCCCGCGCTCTGGACCGTGTGCTGCAATGGGGCTACTACGTGATCCCCAACTGGCACATCAAGACCTGGCGCGTGGCGTACTGGAACCACATCGGCCACCCGAAAGTCTCCCCCAAGTACGACATCGGCATTAACACCTGGTGGGTCAAACCCGATGCGAAACCTGCGGTAGAAGTCGAAACCCAACTGCAAGCCGACCCTGTGGGCACGGAGTAATCAGATGCTGGCTTACATTTTTCGGCGACTGCTGCTGATCATCCCGACCCTGTTCGGCATTTTGCTGATCAACTTCGTGATCATCCAGGCCGCGCCCGGCGGGCCGGTGGAGCAGATGATCGCCAAGCTCGAAGGTTTCGAAGGCGCCACCAGCCGCATCGCCGGCGGCGGTGCCGAAGTGTCGGTGGCCGGCTCCTCCTATCGCGGAGCGCAGGGCCTGGACCCGGCGCTGATCAAGGAAATCGAGAAGATGTACGGGTTCGACAAGTCGGCCCCGGAGCGTCTTTGGATCATGGTCAAGAACTACGCGAAGCTGGATTTCGGCGACAGTTTCTTCCGCGACGCCAAGGTCATCGACCTGATCAAGGAAAAGATGCCGGTGTCGATCTCCCTCGGGCTGTGGAGCACGCTGATCATGTACCTGGTGTCGATCCCGCTGGGGATCGCCAAGGCCACGCGGCACGGCAGCCATTTCGACGTCTGGACCAGTTCGGCGATCATCGTCGGCTATGCGATTCCGGCGTTCCTGTTTGCGATTTTGCTGATCGTGGTGTTTGCCGGCGGCAGCTATCTGGACTGGTTTCCGCTCAGGGGCCTGACCTCGAACAACTTCGACGAGCTGAGCCTGGGCGGCAAGATCCTCGATTATTTCTGGCACCTGGCGCTGCCGGTGACGGCGCTGGTGATCGGCAACTTCGCGACCATGACCCTGCTGACCAAAAACAGCTTCCTCGACGAAATCAACAAGCAGTACGTGGTCACCGCCAAGGCCAAGGGCCTGACCCGCCACCGCGTGCTCTACGGCCATGTGTTTCGCAACGCGATGCTGCTGGTGATCGCCGGTTTCCCGTCGGCGTTTATCGGCATCTTCTTCACAGGTTCCCTGCTGGTGGAAGTGATTTTCTCCCTCGACGGCCTCGGCCTGATGAGTTTCGAAGCGGCGATCAACCGCGATTACCCGGTGGTGTTCGGCACCCTGTTCATCTTCACCCTGCTGGGGCTGGTGGTGAAACTGATCGGCGACCTCACCTACACCCTGGTCGATCCGCGCATCGACTTTGCCAGCCGGGAGCATTGAGATGAACCTGTCCCCTCTCAACCGCCGGCGCTTCGAACTGTTCAAGGCCAACAAGCGTGGCTGGTGGTCGCTGTGGCTGTTTCTGATCCTGTTCGGCCTGAGCCTCGGTGCCGAGCTGATCGCCAACGACAAGCCGCTGGTGGTGCACTACGACAACAACTGGTACTTCCCGGCGATCAAGCGCTACCCGGAAACCACTTTCGGCGGCGAATTCCCGCTGGAAGCCAACTACAAGAGCCCGTATATCCGCGAACTGCTCAAGGCCAAGGATGCGTGGGTGCTGTGGGCGCCGATTCCGTTCAGTTACCAGAGCATCAACTACGACCTGAAAGTCCCGGCTCCCGCCCCGCCGTCGGCGGACAACCTGCTGGGCACCGACGATCAGGGCCGCGATGTGCTGGCGCGCGTGATCTACGGTTTCCGGGTCTCGGTGCTGTTCGCCCTGACCCTGACCGTGCTCAGCTCGATCATCGGCGTGATCGCCGGCGCCTTGCAGGGCTTCTATGGCGGCTGGGTCGATCTGGCCGGCCAGCGTTTCCTGGAGATCTGGTCGGGGTTGCCGGTGCTGTACCTGCTGATCATTCTTGCCAGTTTCGTCCAGCCGAACTTCTGGTGGCTGCTGGGGATCATGCTGCTGTTCTCATGGATGAGCCTGGTGGACGTGGTGCGCGCCGAGTTCCTGCGCGGGCGTAACCTCGAATACGTGCGCGCAGCCCGGGCGCTGGGCATGCAGAACGGCGCGATCATGTTCCGCCACATCCTGCCCAACGCGATGGTTTCGACCATGACCTTCATGCCCTTCATCCTGACCGGCGCCATCGGCACCCTCACCGCCCTGGACTTCCTCGGTTTCGGCTTGCCGGCCGGCAGTCCGTCGCTGGGTGAACTGGTGGCCCAGGGCAAATCCAACCTGCAGGCGCCGTGGCTGGGCATGAGCGCGTTTGCGGTGCTGGCGCTGATGTTGAGTTTGCTGGTGTTCATCGGCGAGTCCGCTCGCGATGCCTTCGACCCGAGGAAGTGACATGAATCAGGACAATCTGATCGAAATCCGCGACCTGGCCGTCGAATTCGGCATCGGTGATCGCGTGCAACGGGTGGTCGAAGGCGTGAGTTTCGACATCAAGCGCGGCGAAACCCTGGCGCTGGTGGGCGAATCAGGCTCGGGCAAGTCGGTGACGGCGCATTCGATCCTGCGCCTTCTGCCCTACCCGCTGGCGCGGCATCCGGCCGGCAGCATCAACTATTCCGGGCAAAACCTGCTGGAGCTGGGCGAAAAGACCATCCGTCACATTCGTGGCAACCGGATCGCGATGATCTTTCAGGAACCGATGACCTCGCTCAACCCGCTGCACTCGATCGAGAAGCAGATCAACGAGGTGCTGGGCATCCACAAGGGCCTGACCGGCAAGGTCGCGACCAAGCGCACGCTGGAGCTGCTGGAGATGGTCGGCATCCCCGAGCCGCACAAGCGCCTCAAGGCCCTGCCCCACGAATTGTCCGGCGGCCAGCGCCAGCGGGTGATGATCGCCATGGCCCTGGCCAACGAGCCGGAACTGCTGATTGCCGACGAGCCGACCACCGCGCTGGACGTGACCGTTCAGCTGAAAATCCTCGACCTGCTCAAGGAATTGCAGGCTCGATTGGGCATGGCACTGTTACTGATCAGTCACGATTTGAACCTCGTGCGAAGAATTGCGCATCGTGTATGTGTCATGCAGCGCGGTTGCATCGTCGAACAGGCATCGTGCGAAGAGCTGTTCCGTTCGCCGCAGCATCCGTACACTCGGGAACTGCTTGGCGCGGAGCCCAGCGGAGGCCCGGCGAGCAATAAAATCGGGGCGCCGCTGCTTGAAGTCGAGGATCTGAAAGTCTGGTTCCCGATCAAGAAAGGCCTGCTCAAGCGCACGGTGGATCACGTCAAGGCAGTGGACGGCATCAATTTCAGCCTGCCCCAGGGTCAGACTCTGGGGATCGTGGGGGAAAGCGGTTCCGGCAAATCCACCCTTGGCCTGGCGATCCTTCGGTTGATCGGCAGCCAGGGCGGGATCCGTTTTGAGGGCAAGCAGCTAGACTGCCTGACGCAGAGCGAGGTCCGGCCGCTGCGCCGGGAGATGCAGGTGGTGTTTCAGGATCCGTTCGGCAGCCTGAGCCCGCGGATGTGCGTGAATGACATCGTTGGCGAAGGTCTGCGGATCCACAGGATGGGCACCGCCGCCGAGCAGGAAGCGGCAATTATTGCGGCATTGAAGGAGGTAGGTCTGGATCCGGAAACCCGGCACCGCTACCCCCACGAATTTTCCGGTGGGCAGCGGCAGCGGATTGCCATTGCCCGGGCCCTGGTGCTCAAACCGGCGCTGATCCTGCTGGACGAGCCGACCTCGGCCCTCGACCGGACGGTGCAGCGGCAAGTGGTGGAGCTGTTGCGTTCACTGCAAGCCAAGTACAACCTGACGTATTTGTTCATCAGCCATGACCTGGCTGTTGTGAAAGCGCTGAGCCACCAGCTGATGGTGGTCAAGCATGGCCAAGTGGTCGAACAGGGAGACGCGCAAAGTATCTTTGCCGCCCCCCAACATCCGTATACACAGCAGTTGCTGGAGGCCGCTTTCCTGGCACCAGCCACTGCGCAATAACCTGAAAGAGGAGCAACACATGGGTTTTCTCGCCGGTAAGCGCGTACTGATCGTCGGTGTCGCCAGCAAGCTGTCCATCGCATCCGGCATCGCTGCCGCCATGCATCGCGAGGGCGCTGAGCTTGCCTTCACTTATCAGAACGACAAACTGAAAGGTCGCGTAGAAGAGTTCGCACAGGGCTGGGGCTCGAGCCCTGAGCTGTGCTTCCCGTGCGACGTGGCCAGCGATGAAGAAATCGCCAAGGTTTTCGAAGAACTGAGCAAGAAGTGGGACGGCCTGGACTGCATCGTGCACTCCGTCGGCTTCGCCCCGGGCGACCAACTGGACGGCGACTTCACCGAAGCCACCACCCGTGAAGGCTTCCGCATCGCTCACGACATCAGCGCCTACAGCTTCGTGGCCCTGGCCAAAGCCGGTCGCGAAATGATGAAAGGCCGCAACGGCAGCCTGCTGACCCTGTCCTACCTGGGCGCCGAGCGCACCATGCCGAACTACAACGTGATGGGCATGGCCAAGGCGTCGCTGGAAGCCGGCGTGCGTTACCTCGCCGGCTCCCTGGGCCCGGACGGCACCCGCGTCAACTGCGTATCGGCCGGCCCGATCCGCACCCTGGCGGCTTCCGGCATCAAGAACTTCCGCAAGATGCTGGCCGCCAACGAAGCGCAAACTCCGCTGCGCCGCAACGTCACCATCGAAGAAGTCGGCAACGCCGGCGCCTTCCTGTGCTCCGACCTGGCGTCGGGCATCAGCGGTGAAATCATGTACGTGGACGGCGGTTTCAACACCACCGCCATGGGCAACATCGAAGAGTAATCTTCGGCTAGCCGCTAAAAAACCCGCCAGTTCTGGCGGGTTTTTTTGCTCGCGGGTCCCCTTCATCCCACGAAACCCAACACCTGCGCCGGCGGTTTACCCGCAGGATCAATCTCGTCAGCAGCAGCGATGATTCTCCCTGTATTGCTCTGGACGATGCAGTCATTCATGCGCCACCCCTCCAACCTGGCAACGCCTCCAACCCCGAAGTTATCATCGAGTTTACCGTCTTCCAGAATACGCAGAAGGGTCAGCACAAGGTCGGAACGCACCCCCACAATGATGCTTCCATCTGGTGGAACGACCACGTTTTGAATAGTCACGAAGCGTCCATTAATGTCGGTCCACAGTACTTGGCCATTGTTGAAACGGGGATCGGGCGTTCCATCATTCTGCAAGCGTACAGTTGCGACGCTAATTCCTTCGGCAGAGTGTACGGATGCCGCAAAGGTTATTCCGTGACGCGATACGCCTATGTTGTTAAATAAACTGAATCCCTCAGAAATCTTGTACAGACCGCCTGTTGCAAACCCTTTGTCCAACTTTCCGCTTTCGTCATAACTAGCCAGAACACTTTTGGCTTCTGATTCATTGCCGGTGGAGTTATCGAGCGATCCACTGACTATGAACCCTCCCTGCAGCTTCGGCTTGATGCTCTCGATACTCGAGTAGCGTGCGTTGTCGAATATGATCTTAACTTCGCCATTTCCACCGAATGTATCGTCAAGATCGCCATTAGGGAGATAGCAGCGGATGGTTCCACTCCCCTTAACGGGAGCTCCTGTTCCATCATGCAGAATGTGGCTTTGACCCAACAGGACACGCCCATCGGAGAGGGCACAGCCCTTTGCTTCGTGAGTTGTCACACTTTGCCCAGGGTCAAGTGGAATGTCGGGAAAGATTTTCGTGCCAAAGACCAGATTCTGACTGCCGTGCTCATTGAACTTCGTGACTGCAGCTAACCGGTTAAAGCCATCGCCAGTGCTACCGATAGCAACGATACCGTCATCGTCTTGAATGGCAAGTTGACGCGAAGCGGAATATTTTGGCCCATATTGCCAAGGTGGATTCGCGAATGAAGGGTCGATAGAACCATCGCCGTAGGCCCGAATCAGCTTCAATCCGTCTCCCGAATCATGAACATAAACAATACGTCCAGTTTTTGTCTCCACCACGGAGCCGCAACTGCCTGGTCCGATATGAATGACTCCATTTTTGGCAAAAGTTGGATCCAGATCACCAGCATTGCGATGTGTTTTGGCCAGGGTTGACATGGGGTTTTCCTCTGATTGTCAATATTCTCCGCCCTGAGAAAAAACAACCAGTCTTCCCGACTCCGGCAGAATGTCTTTTACAGCGCCCACGCTAACGCCTGATAACAGATAAAGACACTGTCAGGACTGACAGTTGACTTTCATCAGAAAGGCTTTTCGCTTTCGATCTGCAGACATTTGCTGAACATTATTCGCAGCGGCAAGTTGCGGCAGCTGTATCGCTGGATGATCAATCGCATGCCGCCCGGTGCGATCGAACAGACGCACGCCCAAGGCCTGCTCCAGATTGCGGATCTGCGCGCTGACAGCTGATTGCGCCAGGCCGACATGCAGACCGGCCGCCGCAAACGTGCCATGCCGTGCCACCGCCAGAAAGGTTTTCAGTTCACGCAGCATGGGCGTCTAGACTGATCGAAATAATTTGAGCTCGGCGCAAAAACTATCGTCTTTCAATCGAAAAGCACGGCGCTAGACTCAGTTCATCCCAACCGTTGAAATACGCCTGCTGTGGGAGCGAGCTTGCTCGCGATGAGGTCAGCACTAGCAACGCTTCAACGCCTGCTTGTGCTCATACATTGCCGCATCCGCATCCGCCAGCAACTTATCCACGGTGTCATGGCGCTGCGGGTTGTATTCGATCTGGCCGACGCTGAAGCGAATCGCGTAGCCGCGGTGCAACGTGGCATTGCGCTCTTCGAGGATTTCCTTGAGTCGCGCCATGATCGCCGTCGTTTCGACATGGCTTGAGCCGGTCAGCAACGCCACGAACTCATCACCGCCTAGCCGTCCCACCACATCGCTCTCGCGAAAGGCGATGCGCAGCACATCGGCGAAAGTCTTGAGCGCGCTGTCGCCCTCGGCATGGCCGTAAAGGTCGTTGATCTGCTTGAGTCATTGAGGTCGAAAAACAGCAGCGTTGCCGGTTTTTCCAGCCGTGCGCAGGCGTCCAGCGCGTGCTGGGCCAGCATCTTGAAGCCGCGACGGTTGGACAGAAGCGTCAGCTCGTCCATGCTCGCCATCTGCACGGCCATCAGTTCCTGCTCGGCCATGCCGGCCAGATCGCGCAACAGGGCACGCTCCTCTTCGTCGAGATCGCGGGGTTTGGTGTCGATCAGGCACAAAGTGCCCATCTTGTTGCCGCTGGGTACGGTCAGCGGATAACCGGCGTAAAACCGGATGTTCGGCTCCCCGGTAACCAAAGGGTTGTCGTGGAAACGCTCGTCCTCTCGGGCGTCAGGTACCAGCATGAGCTCGTCCCTGAGAATCGCATGGCCACAGAATGAAACAGAGCGTGGCGTTTCGGTCGTGTCCAGACCCACGCAGGACTTGAACCATTGCCGCTCCTTGTCCACCAGCGTGACCAGCGCGATCGGCACGTTGAACAGCCGCTTGGCCAGTCGCGTCAGCCGGTCGAAGCGCTCTTCCGGTGCGGAATCGAGCAATTTCAAATCATGCAGCACTTGAACTCGGACAGCTTCATTGGCGGGTTTGCCGGGTACCAGCATCACACACTCCTTTGTCGTCGATGCAGTTGAGCGTAGCCCGAATCAGCGATGACTCAACCTCTCATTCGCCGGCCACCGGACACGGCCCGCCTGCATCGGCCCAAAGCTTGAACTGGGTCACGAAGATATCGTGCGGCACCGGCACCGGCGCGCGCCCTGCCCCGGGACTCCAGCCCCAGAGCACCAGTTTGTCCTCGCTGACGTGTTTGATCAGCGCGGCGAAATCGCGGTCACCGTTGCTGGCGCGGTCCTTGATCATTGCGCACAAACGATCCGGCGGCAGACCGATCCAGGCCATTTTGTGCGCGGCCGGCGGCAGGCTCCAGTGCGGCGCACCCGGTGGCGCGTGAGGGCCGTAACTGGCCGGCGGATTGCTTTCGGCGTGGCAGGTGGCGCAGGGCAAACCGGCGGCGCCCTTGCCGTCCATGCCGCGCACCACGTTCATCGCGTGGGGGATGCCGGCGTCGAACTGCAACGGCGAATCACCGGGAATGTGGCAGTTCTGGCAGCGCGGGCTCTGGAAGACTTTCTGCACCGTGCCGAAAGCTTTCAAGGCGTCCTGATCGTCGGCAAACAGATCCGAGGCGTAACCGCCCAGCCCAAGCAGAATCACCGTGCCCAACAACAGATGTCGTTTCATCTCACACCCCCGACATTTGCAGTGGCAGTTCCCGCAGGCGCTGCCCGGTCAGGGCGAACACTGCGTTGGCCACCGCCGGCGCCGTGGGCGGCACACCCGCCTCGCCGATGCCGCCGGGCTTCTCGCTGCTCGGCACGATGTGCACCTCGACCAGCGGCATTTCATTGAGCCGCAACACCTGATAGTCGTGATAGTTGGACTGAACGACATGGCCGTCCTTGAGCGTCAGTTTGCTGTGCAGCGCCATGCCCAGGCCGAAGGTGATGCACGACTCCATCTGCGCCGCGATGCTCTGCGGGTTGACCGCAATCCCGCAGTCCACCGCGCACACCACCCGATGCACGCGGATCGCCAGATTGTCCTGGGACACTTCCGCCACCTGCGCCACATAGCTGCCGAACGACTCATGCACCGCCACGCCCAGCGCATGGCCGTCCGGCAGCGGGGCTTTCCAGTTGGCCTTCTCCACCGCCAGGTTCAACACGCCGAGATGCCGGGCATGATCCTTGAGCAGCGTTCGTCGGTACTCCACCGGATCCTTGCCCGCCGCCGTGGCCATTTCATCGATCAGCGATTCCATGACAAACGCGGTGTGGCTATGGCCCACCGAACGCAGCCAGAGCACGTTGATGCCGGTGGTCGGCGAGTGCAGATCGACCTGATGATGGGCCAAGCCCTTGATGTACGGGCTGTCGGAAACGCCCTCGACCGACGTCTGGTCGACGCCGTTCTTGACCATGGTTTTCTCGAGCATGGTGCCGGCCATGATCGATTGCCCGACCAGCACATGCTGCCAGGCCAGCGGCAGGCCGTCGGCGCCGAGGCCGATTTTCGCCTGATGCAGAAACATCGAGCGGTAGTAACCACCGCGAATATCGTCTTCGCGCGACCACACGGTTTTCACCGGCATCGCCGCAGCCTTCGCCACTTGCACCGCTTCGGCGACAAAGTCCGAGGTCGGGTTGGCTCGGCGACCAAAACCACCACCGAGAAATTCGGTGTGGATCTCCACCTGCTCCGGCTTGAGCCCGGTGATCTTGCCGGCAACCATCTGATCCAGCGTCTGGAACTGGGTACCGGTCCAGATCTCGCACTTGTCGGCGCTGATCTTCACCGTGCAGTTGAGCGGCTCCATCGGCGCATGGGCCAGGTACGGCACGCTGTATTCGACGTCGATTTTCTTCGCTGCCTTGCCGAAATTGCCCTTGGCATCGCCGGCCTGCGCCGCCGAGGTGCCCGGTGTAGCCGCCAGTTTGCGGAAACTCGCCAACAGCTTTTCACTGCTCAGATCAGCGTTCGGCCCCAGATCCCAATCGACCTTCAGCGCATCGCGACCGAGTTTCGCCGCCCAGTAATGCTCGGCGACCACCGCGACACCGCTCGGCACTTGCACCACTTTGTGCACGCCGGGAATCGCCAGGGCTTCTGCGCCCTCAAAGGATTTCACCGTGGCGCCGAACGCCGGCGCCCGGGCAACCATCGCGGTCATCAATCCGTCGAACTGCACGTCCATGCCGAATTTGGCGCGACCGGTGATTTTTTCCGGGGTGTCGAGGCGTTTGGTGGGTTTGCCGATGACTTTCCAGTCCTTGGCTTCTTTAAAGGTGATCGACTTCGGATCCGGCACCGGCAGTTGACCGGCGGCGTCCGCCAGCTCGCCGTAGGTGGCGCGGTTATCGCCGGCAATCACCACACCGGATTCGGTGCGAATCGTCGACGGCGCCACGTTGAAGCGCTTGGCCGCCGCCTCGATCAGCATCTGCCGCGCCGTGGCACCGGCGAGCCGGTAACGGTCGAACTCCATCCAGGTTGAAGTGGAGCCGCCGGTAATCTGCATTCCGCCAAAACCGGGCATGCCGTAATCGGCCGCCGAGGCTGGCGAGTGTTCGACGCGAATCTTCGACCAGTCGGCGTCCAGCTCTTCGGCGATCAACATGGTCAGGCCGGTCCAGATGCCCTGGCCCATTTCCGAATGGCCAAGCAGCACGGTAACGCTGTTGTCCGCCGCAATCCTCAGGAACGCGTTCGGCGCAAACACCTTGCCTTCATTCTCGGCCGCCATGGCAAAGCGGTTGCCGCCAGGCACCACGAACGCCACCACCAGACCACCGCCAAGCACGGCGCTGCCCTTGAGAAATCCACGACGGGATACAGGACTGTTCATCACTCACCTCCCCTCGCTCAGCCGATGTCGGCAGCACGTTTGACCGCCGCGCGGATTCTTGGATACGTGCCGCAGCGGCAGATGTTGCCGGAGAGCGCCTGATCGATGTCGCTGTCGGTGGGTTTGGGGATTTTCGCCAGCAACGCGGCGGCGGACATGATCTGCCCGGACTGGCAGTAACCGCACTGCACCACGTCCAGCTCGGCCCAGGCCTGCTGCACCGGGTGCGAACCGTCGCTGGACAGGCCTTCGATGGTGAGGATTTTCTGGCCATGGGCGACAGCCGTGGCCGGGGTGATGCAGGAGCGCAGCGGTGCGCCATCGACGTGCACGGTGCAGGCACCGCACTGGGCCATGCCGCAGCCGAATTTGGTACCGGTCAGGTGCGCGACATCGCGCAGGACCCAGAGCAACGGCATGTCCGCGGGGACATCGAGCTCCTGATCCTTGCCATTGATGTTCAAGGTCAGCATCGGGGACTTCCTCAGACTCACGGTGTTCTGAAGGGCGCTGCTACGGCCATCGTTGGCGGTGCGCGCCTCGGCTTATCCCTTTCAGCTAAGCGCATTTTGACCCGACGACCAGCCGCCGCGACCACCGGTCATCCGGCACCGTTCGGAAAATCATCGATCAGGGTGTCGTTTTTGCTCCTACAGTTGATACCGCTTGTCACCGCAAGAACTGCCCTTTCACACTTTCCAGGAGTCGCGAACATGGGATTTGTCACAACGAAAGACGGCGTCGAAATCTTCTACAAGGACTGGGGGCCCAAGGACGCCCCGGTCATTCACTTCCACCACGGCTGGCCGCTGAGCGCGGACGACTGGGATGCGCAGATGCTGTTCTTCCTCGCGCAGGGATTCAGGGTCGTGGCCCATGATCGACGGGGCCACGGACGTTCGAGCCAGGTCTGGGACGGCCACGACATGGATCACTACGCCGATGATGTGGCGGCGGTGGTCAATCATCTGGGGACGCAGAAAGCCGTGCATGTGGGCCACTCCACAGGTGGCGGGGAAGTGATTCACTACATCGCCCGGCATGGCGAGGATCGGGTATCGAAAGCAGCGATCATCAGCGCCGTGCCGCCGCTGATGGTGAAAACCGAGAGCAACCCCAGCGGCCTGCCCAAATCAGTGTTCGACGATCTTCAGGCGCAACTGGCAGCCAATCGTGCGCAGTTCTATCGCGACGTGCCCAGCGGGCCGTTTTACGGCTACAACCGCCCTGGCGCCAAGCCATCGGAAGGGATCATTGCGAACTGGTGGCGCCAAGGCATGATCGGCAGTGCCAAGGCCCACTACGACGGCATCGTCGCCTTCTCGCAGACCGACTTCACCGCCGACCTCAAAAGCATCTCGATCCCGGTGCTGGTCATGCACGGCGACGATGACCAGATCGTGCCGTATAAAAACGCCGGTGTGCTGTCAGCGAAACTGCTGAAAAACAGCACGCTGAAGATCTATCCGGGCTTCCCCCACGGGATGCCGACCACCGAGGCTGCGACGATCAACGCGGATCTGCTGGCGTTCATTCGCGGCTGATCATACCCGCCGGGGTCAGGCGCCCTGCCTGACCCGGCTATTCTTCGGTTCGCCCCGTTCTCTCACGATCGCGCACGTAGTGTCTGGCCAATGGAAAGGCCGGTAGCCACGACTCGCGACGCACCGTCCACAGCTCGTACGTGGGCTGGAATTGATCCGGTGCATCCAGCGTCCCCAGATTCACCTCCACTTCATCGCCACTGCGGCCAAACACCGACGAGCCACAGCGCGGACAGAAATGCCGCCCCGCGTAGTCATGGGTCTCGCCGCTGATCGTCACCGCCGCCTCGGGAAAGATTGCCGACGCGGCAAACAGCGCGCCCTGGTGTTTGCGGCAGTCAAGACAATGGCAAACGCCAACCCTGTAGGGTCGCCCTGACGCCTCGATCCGCACTTCGCCGCACAGACAACCGCCGGTCAATCGGTCCATGGGACACCTCCGCCTGAAAATGGAATATCCGGTGAGTGAAAATAGCAGCCCATAGGGGGAACGCTTACAATCGTGGCCCATTAACACTATCCAGGCAGACCTGTCCTTTCATGGCGCTCGATCCTCTCACGATGCTCACCATTTCCACCGCCCTGGCCGCGGCGGCCGCCCTGTATCTGGCGGTCGAATGGCGCAGTATCCGCGAATCTTCTCTGCTGTTCTGGAGCGCCGGTTTCGCCACCATCACCGTCGGCTCGAGCCTGGCCCTGTTGCGCGCCAACGGTTATCCGCTGATCGGCATCTGGTTCGCCAACGGCCTGCTGGTGGTCGCGCACTGGCTGTTTCTGCTGGGAGTCGCGCGGTTTACCCAGCAGCGCTTGTCGCGGGCCTGGTACCTGATGTTCCTGCTCTGGCTGGCGTTGCTGCTGTTACCGGAAGATCCGTCGTGGTCGAAGATCATGCTGATGGCCAACTCGCTGCTGGTGGCCGCGCCGATGCTGCGGGCCAGCCTGTTGCTGCGCCCGCACGGCAAATCGTTGAGCGTCGGCGCGGTACAGTTGCGTTACGTGCTGCTGGTCCACGGCGCGTTCTATTTCACCAAGGCGATCATCGCGGTGATTCCCGGCACGCTGATCGACCTGGCGTCGCTGCGCGGCGAGATCATTCAGATTTCCCTGGTAGAGGGCGCGATGGCGATCATGCTGATCGCGCTGTCGATGACCGGCACCGAGCGCTACCGGCGGGAAAAGCAGATTGCCGAACTGGCCGCCCGGGACCCGCTGACCGCGCTGTACAACCGCCGCGCGCTGGAAGTCCGCGCACCGCGCCTGCTCGACGAAGTCTCCAGCGCCCGCCCGGGCGCGCTGCTGCTGATCGACATCGACAATTTCAAACTGATCAACGACCTGTACGGCCACACCGCCGGCGACCGGTTGCTCATCGCCCTCAGCGAAATGATCCGCGCGGTCCTGCCCAAAGGCGCACTGGCCGCACGGCTGGGCGGTGACGAATTCGTGATGCTGCTGGGTGATGCGTCCCACGCACAAATCATGGTGCTGGGCAGTGCGCTGCGTGAGCAGTTCCAACAGATGACTTCCCAGAGCTACACCACCCCGCAGGCGGTCACCCTGAGTATCGGCGCCAAAGTGTTCGATCAGCCGCCGGCCAGCCTCGCAGCGTTGATCGAACAGGGTGACAGCGCGCTCTACGAATCCAAGCGCAGCGGTCGCAACCGGATTCAGCTCGCCGACTACACCTGACCTATCCTTGTCTGCATCCCGCGATCCGGAGCCCGTCATGTCCTCGCCTGAATCCACCCTCCTCCAGAGCTGGCACCACAACGCCCGGGCCTGGACCGAAGCCGTGCGCAGCGGCGCCATCGAAAGCCGTCGGCAGGTGACCGATCAGGCCATACTGCTGGCGGTAATGGGGCGTCAGCCGGAGCGCGTGCTCGACCTGGGATGCGGCGAAGGCTGGCTGTTGCGGGCGCTGGCCGAGCGAGGACTCGAGGCGGTCGGCGTAGACGGTGATCCGACGCTGGTCGAGGCCGCGCGGGTGGCCGGTTCATCGCCCGTGCATGTCGCCAGTTACGAAGACTTGGTTGAAGCGAAGGTCGACATCGGCCGCGATTACGACCTGATCTGCGCCAACTTTTCCCTGCTGCAGCAGGACATCATTCCGCTGCTCGCGGCGATGAATGCCCTGCTCGTGCCCGGCGGTGCGCTGGTGATCCAGACGCTGCATCCGTGGTCGGTGGCTGCCGGTGATTATCAAGACGGCTGGCGGGAAGAAACCTTCGACGGACTCCAGGGCGATTGGCAGCCGATGCCGTGGTATTTCCGCACCTTGTCCAGCTGGCTCAATGCGCTGGACATGGCCGGCCTGCAGTTGACCGGCCTGCGCGAGCCGCAGCATCCGCAAAGCCCGGTGCCGCAGTCGTTGCTGATGATTGCCGAGCGTCGCGGCTAAAAAGCTACAGCCTCGGTTTGAGCAGGATCGCGGTGTAATGCCGCAAAAACAGCGCGAACCCCGCGCACCAGAGCACCACTGACAGCCCCAGCCCCAGACTGGAAAACGGCACCAGCAACACCCGGCAACCCGCCGCGATCAGCACCAGCGCAAAGCCCAGCACCATGCCTTTCGATGGCTGCAACAACCGGCCGGTATGCCCAAGGCTGACCCGCGCAATCATCGCCAGAATCAACCCGCCCACCCCGCCGACCGCCAATGCATGGGTCGCCAGGCTTTGCTGGCCGATCAAGCCGAGATGCCACAGCGCCATGGCCCAGGTTGCCAGCGCCATCCAGGCGTAAGCCAGATACAGCGACCACAGCAGCGGCACCCGCCACATCCCGCGATCATGCCAGCGGATCAGCCGCATCAACTGCAAACTGCCGGTCAGCACAAACAAGCCTGCCAGCCACAGCCGGGGGGAATCATTGAGGCCTGCCGCAAAAGTGACAGCGGTCAGCAGGCTGCCGATCAACAGCAAGCGGGTTGGCAGTGGGTTGGCGGCCGGCGCCGGTGGACGGTTCAAGCCGCGCTGGATGAAAAACGGAATCACCCGCCCACCGATCACGCTCATCAGCGCTGCCACCAGCCACAAAGCGCCCAGAACACCCTGGCGTTGCAGGCCGGCGTCGTCGTTGTACAGGCCAATCAAAGTCAGCGCCTGACAACCCGCCATCAACCCGAGCACCAACACAATCGGATAGTTGTCGCGCTTGCGGGCAGCGACCAGATCCCGTCCCAGCATCACCGCCAGCAGCGGCAGAAAACCCCATTGCAGCGCCAGAATCAGCCCGGTCGGCAACGGCAGCCACCAGGCCACACGCCCGAGTAGCCAGACCGACACCAGAGCGATCAACGCCCCGCCGCGCACGCCGGGAGTGCCGGTCCAGTTGGGCACCGCCGTCAGCAGAAACCCGGCAACGATCGCCGATGCGAATCCGAACGGCATCTCATGCCGATGCCATGCAAGCATGCCGCCCGCCGGTTGCAGATCGAACCAATTGCCGTAAAGCCACAGGCCCCAGATCAGGATCGCCAGCGCGGCGAATCCGGACCCGGCCAGAAACAGCGGCCGAAAGCCCAGGCTGAACAGCGGTGTATCGGCGAGTCTGCGCATGTTCAAGCCACCACGGCGGCGTGATGCTGACCCAGCCGATATTGCGACAGGAGGCGCATCACGTAGCCGATTTTGATCAGCGTCGGGCCGATGATGGTCATCGCATGCATCGCCACCAGCAACGCAATCGGCATGTGGCCCTGGTACAGATAAGCGCCGTAGATTCCGGCCAGCAACATGACCAGACCGGCTGCGAGCACTTTGCTCGACAGGTGCAGAACGTTCAGCGGATTCTCGAAGAAAGTGAACATGTTTCGTACTCCTGAGCGGATCAGTTTGTACGATTGATATATCAACTCTTGTGCCAGATTTTTTATCGTTAAAAATCAGCTAGATAATCCATAAGAAGTCAATATGACTCGACCAGGAAAGAGTCATATTGACTTCTATGTTTGTCATAACGACAACAATCGCCTTCAGGGTTGCTTTGCGTAAGCCCCTCTGAAATCAGAAAACTCGCCGGCCCCCTCCACTTGCACCGCTCCGTCGAGCAGCCGCAATCGATAGAGTGGCTCGGCGATCTGATCCTGACCAATCACCAGATTGCCCGCCTGCAACGGCCACTGCCGGTTCTCCTGACGGGGTGGCTTGCCCGGTTGCGTCACGGCCATCTGGATCAACGCCTGCTCACCCGCGCCCTTCTCGGTGGCCGGCACGATTTTGATCGTCAGCCACGCCGATCGCTCGTCCGGCGCCATCATCACGTAACGTCCTTCACGCTGATCGCCCGTGGGCGTCTGAAACTTTTGCGGTGCAACCCGGAATGCCGTCGGCCGTGCTTCGAAGATCAGAGACTTGTCGCCGTCGTGCCATGTTCCGCCCTGAAAGCCGTGCTCATCAGGCTCACCTGCCACGTACCAGTCGCCGGTGACACGGCCCTGGGCGTCCAGCTCATGCAGCAATACAGCTCCGTCATCGTAGGTCTCGCCCACCAGCCGAATCGGTTGGCCATTGCCCGTTTTCGTATAACGAACCTCGCCAATGTAGACGCCACCCAGCATCTGCCACCACAGCTCGAATGCGATCTTGCCGTCAAGCTTGCCCCGCAGCATCACCGGCGCTTCACCCACGGGCCCCTCAAGGCGACGCTGTTCCAGCCATCTGCCATCCTTCAACTCCCGCTGCGTGACGTCGGTATAACCCGCCGGCATCAGCGGGCTGCCTTCGGACGGCCGCTGCGTCACCTCGATGGTTTCGGTCACCTTGACCGGCGAATTGTTCTGCACCTGCCAGGTACGGCTCTGGCGCCAGCAGCAACCGCTTTTCGCGTGAGTGACCACGCGATGAGCGGCGGAATCGACTTCGAACAACCCCAGATACGGTTCGCGAGTCAGCTCCGACAATGCCTTGTTCGGCACCAGTACCGGGCTCGACGGATCGAACAGATAGATGTCGTAGGACGCCGCGCCGTAGCCACCGTCGTTACCGTTACGGAGCGCCAGATCCTGGTGTCCATCGAAATTGAAGTCGCCAAACACCACCAGACGTTGCTCGTCGCATCGCAAGGCCTTGGCTGAATCGTTGAGCGGAACCAGGTCGACGGCATCGGCCGTGTCGATTCGTTGCAACACTTCGCCACTGGACTTGTCGCGCAGGATGACTTGTGCCGCCACTGGTTCGAAGTTCTGCGTCGGTGGATGCTCGATGGTCACATCGACGCTGTACCTGTTTGCCGGATCCGAGAGCTGACAGCTCAACGGTTCGGCACTGGCCGACGCGGCGGCAAACAGGCAGAAAAAAATCCATGTACGAGAGGCAACCATGATGCAGAGCGTCCTTGCGGCAAAATCGGGGCGGCAAGTCTAACGACAAACGTTTTGGGGCGCACTTGTCGATCTATGGCGCCTACGACCCGCTTCGGACTGACTACGCTATTAATCCAGCGTGTCCAACCTGCCGAGGATGACTGCCATGCAACGCTTTCAAAAGCTGACGCCGTGCCTGTGGTTCGACGATCAGGCGGAAGCGGCGGCGAAGTTTTACTGCTCGATCTTCGACCACTCGAAAATCACCGCCCTCACCCACTACAGCAAGGTCGGCCAGGAATTTCACGGCCGCCCGGAAGGCTCCGTCATGACAGTCAGTTTCGAACTCGACGGCCAGACTTTCACCGGGCTCAATGGCGGGCCGGTGTTCAAGTTCAATGAGGCGATCTCGTTTCAGGTCAATTGCCAGAACCAGGAAGAAGTCGATCATTTCTGGGGCAACCTCAGCGCCGGCGGGCCGGTGCAAGCGCAGCAATGCGGCTGGCTCAAGGACCAGTTCGGTGTGTCGTGGCAGATCGTGCCGGTGGCGTTCATGCACATGATGACCGACCCCGACCAGGCCAAAGTCCAACGGGCAATGCAGGCCATGTTCGGGATGAAAAAACTCGACATCGCCGAACTCGAGCGAGCCTTCGCCGGCCAGAGCTAATACACTCGGGCACTGGCCTGCCGAGAACCCCAACGATGAAACCCGCTGCCGCCAAAAACCCCGAACAAGCCCCGCGCTTCTGGCGCGACGACGCCCTGCCCTTCATCGAGGCCCGGACCATCGCCGATGGCCGCGAGGTCTGCTACTCACGACACTCCCACGCGCACTTTTCCATCGGCGCGATCACCGCCGGGCGCAGCACCTATGTGCATGAGCAATCCTCGTTCGAAGTGGCGGCCGGCACCGTGGTGCTGATGAATCCGGGGGACGTGCACGCATGTAACCCGATCGGTGACCAGCCGTGGTCGTATTTGATGTTGTATGTGGAAACGCCGTGGCTGACAGACTTGCAACACCAGTTGGGGTTCAGCGCGGAGCTTGAGTTTCGGCGGTTTGCCGATACCCATTTGAATGACGCCCGCCTGTTTCGCGACTTGAATGGGTTGTACAGCGTGTTGGTCGACGATCAGCAAGACGTGCTGTGCAAGCAGAGCGCAGCGGTGGAGTTTTTCAGCGAGCTGCAACTGCGCCTGAATCCCATCGAACCACCGTTGCGCGAACCGAACTGCAAACTCGAACGCGCCGCCGACTTCATCCGCCAGCACTGCACCGTGCTGCTCAGCCTCGACGATATTTGCGCGGCTGCCGAACTGTCACCGTCGTACCTGATCCGTGCTTTCAAACAGCACTTCGGCATGACGCCCCATGCGTTTTTGGTCAACCAGCGCATCCAGTTCGCCCGCGAGCGTCTGCGGCGCGGGCAGTTGATTGCGGATGTGGCGCTAGAGGCGGGGTTTGCCGATCAGGCGCATTTTCAGCGGGCGTTCAAGCAGCATTTGGCCGCTACGCCGGGGCAGTATCGGGGGTGAGAACCGTGCAGCTTCAATGCTGTTCTCGCTCCCGTGAATCAGACAACAAACTCGAAATTGTCCACGATAAGGTTGTCTCTCAAAGTACCGGCAATCTCGACGGTTCTGATCCCGGGCACAGTGAAGAGCATTTGTGCCGTCGCTGGAATATTAAGCAGTTGCATGGGTCTGGTTTCCAGCAAATTACCGTTACCGTCGTAACTGTAAGCCGTAGCGGGACGCAGCGTGGACGTGTACCAGAAGCTGACCCGAGAGTAAGTTGACTTGAGCCGAAACTGCGTGCGCTCCGTGGACTGATTATTGGGACTGATAAAAACGAAATGCCCTGAAATCGGCGGCATCGGGTAATTGTAAGTACCGATCGCCACGGCACCAGGCCCTGTAAACGAGATAGTCATGGTCGGGCAATCAATGATTTGCCCGGGTTGAACAATCACTTGCTGTGGCACTGTTTCGAAGTTCTCGCCCAACGCCTGCTGGCTGACCGTCAACCTCCACTCGGAGGTCGGCAACGAACTGGCATTTGCGCGCAGCTGGTAGTGATGCCCCCCCAGAGCTAGACCCTGAAACTGCTCGACGAATGCACCACTGGCATTGAATTGACTGTTCGGCTTACTCACAACAACGTTATTGTCGAGTATCTCGAATGGACTATGGGGCACGCCATCCCGACTTATCAGCTCAATGCCCGTGGATGAAGTTTGTCCCCCGTTCAAAATAGGGGTTCCACCGGGATAAGTAGTGCACCCGGCGAAGCTTGGAGTCTGGCTTGTCATGGAAACGCTCCTTGTTGGCAGGTAGGCCGACGCAGCATTGACCACATTCGACATATGCCATCGAACACCCACCGGCCAGAGTCACGCTACTGTCAACTCTGACAGTAGCGATGAGTGGTCATGGTGGTTCATCCGCTTTTCCAGACAGAAAAAAACGGCCTGCAGGCCGTTTCTTGTTCAACGCATCAGACAGTCGACTCCGCTGTCACCTCCAGATTATCCAGCGCCCGATTCACCGCCAGCTCCCCCAGCATGATCAGTTGCGCAATCCCCAGCAGCACATGCCGATGCGAGCCGTCCACCAAGCCGGCGAAGTCGGTGGCCATGGTTTTGGCCGAGGTCAGGGTTTCGCAGGCGTCGGCCAGC
>NZ_JBQEQB010000013.1:0-113954 GCF_052046055.1 Pseudomonas sp. 22082 | reverse complement strand
GAGCAGCGGATTGAGGTAGTGATCGAGGGCGCGTTCGGCGGCTTCGTGGAATTTCTTGGAATCGAGGGTTTCGTAGGGCGAAGTCGGGTCGGTTTCAGGCGGGTTTGGCGTTGGTTTGATCATGGTAAAACTCCCTGATTGATGGAGCTGCCACGATTCGCTGCGAAACGAAGGGAGGTGACAGCTGTACGCGGGTTCGCAGACCGGGAATCAAGGAACCCGGCATACCCGAAGGTATCCCGCGCACAACCGCCATTACGCGATCAGCCAAAAAAGCTGAACGGAAACGACGCTCTGGGCGCCTTGATTGATCCGGGCTGCGAAACCCGATCGCTGATTCGTCAGCGACCGATCCACAATAGAACCCGCCCCCAAGGCGCACAAGCCGGCGGATTCTGGCGGATGCGTAGGCAGCGGCGCAAGGTGTTGTGGCTTGCCGGAAGTATTCTTAAACACCTTTAAACCACCCCAGCCAGTCCTCCGTTGCGCCACAGTTGATTGCTCCCCCACTCTTTTTCGTACCATTTCAAATCTGTATTCAGAGCGCTCAACTGGGTTTACCCGGTCACTTTCATAAGTCTACACACCCGGAAAGATATACATATTTATCGCCGACAAAGCTTCAGGTCTTTAAAAACAGTCTCTCCCTCCTTATTCGCGCCACCACAAAGAAACACTTCGAACATTAATCCACGCCAACTTTTCTCCTTGGCGCCTTACTCTAAAAACCTGTCTACCGCACAAGCATGACAATCAATAAACAACCACCACATCTCATTTATTTCGCTATCAGAGAATGGATTCTGAATCATGAAGCCAATGGACAACTATCTTTACGATTCCAAAAACACACTTCAAAAGAAGACAGTAAGCCAGACCATTACAAACTTTATCAGTGATAAATACGCCAATGAACGTCTTGGCTGGAAATGGGATGAAATTCTGGTTCCGTGCGTGGAGGACAGCATATTTGAGCGAATTCATCGCAGCGGTAAACTTTCGCTTTCCATACTTCTTCGCCACGACGATTTTCACTTTGTCCGCGCTCGCCACCAGATTCCGGACAACGCGATTTTTCTGCTGGATGAGCGAGGCCGGCTCTACTTCAGTCATCGAAGCTCGGTTTCCAGCAACGACCGACCTGCTACCCCGTTTGTTTCTCTCCGGGATATCACCGTGGATGTCGCAGGTCAGGCGGACTTCGAAGACGACCTGCGGTTATTGGCCAGGGTCGCCGCATCCAGCGGCGGATGGATCGTGTCAGGAGACGACATCAGTGTCGGCCAATGGCTGCGATTCAACGGATTGCAAGTACCGACAAACGAACAAGAGACCCGTGACTTGCTGGACCTGTTGAACTTCTCGACATTGCCCGAGCCCCCGAAGTATGGAAACTATTGGCAATTACTGGACGCGCCAGACACGTCGCCATTCAAGCTTGAGGGAAACAACCGGGCAATCATTCTTGATCTGAAACAAAGTTTTACCCTGTATTCTGAAGCCGTCATCAATGTCCTCGGCAGACGCGTGCTGATTGAGACCGGAGCAAGCGACGGCGCTACAACCAGCATGGACTACCGCCTTCAACAATTGCTCGAAAGTGCAGCGTCCCGGCACGGGCAAGATTATCTGTCCCGACTGGGCTGGCTTAATGAAGCAGCTGCCACCCAACAATCGACTGAACTCGCAGAGCAACTGGCGGTTGCCGCGATATTGCTTGATCTCGACCCGACGCTCGATATCACCAATACCCACTTCGCCGGGTTCGATCTGTATTCCAGACGTTACTTCAAACAGCATCCGACCCAGGTTCGAACGGAACTGGAAGCGCATCTGATCAAGAACCTGCACGTCGCGCCTGCGCTCGCCCCGTTGGTATCACAAATGATCCTGGCAGGCATGGCGCCGGAATATCTTTTTACCGACTGGCCGCCCAGCCTGCAGATGGGGACACCGGCCTGGGTGATCGCTACGCAAGCTGTGCATCTGGTAGAAACGCTGGTACCCGGTGTCAGCCGCCAATTGACCTATCAGCATCTGATGGGATTCAGCCAGTCGACGAAATCACTCGCGCCACTGGCGGCTTTGCAGGCCGAAGGCTCGGTGGATCCGGTGGTGACCTGGGCATGGATGAACGAACTCATCAATCGGGATGCACAAGGCAACTTCAGCGCAAAGGACATCAAGCACGCCATACGCGAATACGATCAGTACGTCGACATGATGCTGGAAGCTGTCGAACGATTTTCCAGGCCATTGCCCGACCGTAGACAACTGGCTCTGCAAGAATTGAGGTCACAGGAACGAAATTGCGACCCCAATGAACTGCTGGTGAAACATCGCGGCAGTGGCGGTGGTGCCGGCAGGAAAGTATCGGTGCTGGATCTTTACATGGGAGATGAGCTTCACACTCAAGATTGGGACCGAATCAAAGGCACCAGTATCTACAAATCGTTTCCGTCCCTGCCCTTTCTGTTTCCCGTCGCCGAACTTTATGAAACAGAAACATCCCGCAGCTTCAATGCCATTGTCGAAGGCCTGAGACGCAACGCCCAGATCGCCATTTCCAATGTGTTTCTACAGGATTCGGAATTTTTCAAACAAGCTGCAATTGGCGTTTACTGCGTTCAGAAAATCAACTACATACCCGCAAGAACCAACGGACGCGGTGGTGTCAGACCTGCCACCTACACCCCTGGCGAAATTGGGCGTTACGGCGTCATTTTGTGCGCACATCACAACCACACCATCAAATGCTTTGAGTTGTTTCCATTGCGCATGGAGTGTCGCTACAACCCGGATTTGACAAGTTTCTTTTCACCGCTGGTTTCCGGCGGTTTCTTCAATCTCGACAGCCGATTCGCCGATCAACGAGAAATGACAAAAGTTCCTGTCGATCTGAAGGCCTACTTAACGAACGTAGCCCCCTCGGTCGGCCTTAAAAGGAGAATCAACGTACGCAAGATCGGTGTGCTTGCTGCTGCCAGTGTCTACACCGATGACTACGATCCGATTCCCTCTTTCAGCTCTGAACGCATTGTGGCGCTTGCGCGCCTGATCGCCGAAAAGAACCCTTACATCACCGAAAGCGAAATTCACCAACTGGGTCTCAATCAAACCGTACGGGAAAAGGCGATTGAAAAGACCGATGCCATCTTCAACGTGATTCTCAACCTGATCATTCCCTTCAAGGGCTGCGTGGAAGGACTGAGCTCAGGGGATCCAAAAAAACAGAATGGTGCAATTTTCGACTGCATTGTCGATGCCGCCGTACTGGCGATGACCGTTTTCACTGCGCCTGTGGCGATCGCTGCCGCCGCCAGCAAAGCTGCGGCCATCGCCGGCAAACTGCTGTCCGCTTCGCGGGTTCTGGCAAAGACGGCCCTCAGCCTGTTCAATCCGTTATCGGGTTTGCCGCAACTGCTCAAGGCGGGTGGCAAACTGATCGGACGAGGGCTGACGAAACTGAGCGGCCATACGCTCTCACTGGCACATCAAGCCAAGCAGCAACTCAGGTTTCTGACCGGTGCCAACAGCTACGACCTGATCAAAGCCATTGAGCACACCGGCTCGGCTACCCAACTTCGAACGTCGCTGGATACCGTCGCTCACGCTCGAGCACTGTTCAAAAATGATCTCATAGAGGATGCGCATCAGGTTCTGCAGAAACTGCATGCAAACGACGCAAAACGATTGAGCAAGATTCCCGAGTCGGAGATCGCGCACCTGCTGGAAAAGACATTGGGCGACATTGCACGCCAGTCCGACGCGGCCCAGTCGTTGAAGAAAGTGCTGGATCCACAAGTGGTCGAAAGTCTGATCAGGCAACAGGCGAAAAAATATACGCTGGCTAATCTCCACCAGTTCAGCAATCACAAGACACTGCCCGAGTTGTTCGAAACGACGTTGACCATTGAATACAAAAACCTGCAGTTCATGCACAACCACCAGCGCACACTGCTGACCATGGATTTGGGCAAGGCGCCATTCGACAGCATACTGGATGAACTGAAGTTCAATCCCGCTGGGCTGACCGATAACACAGAGCGCGCCGCGGCCTGGATTGTTCACGCATCCAGTTCTCGTAACGACGTCGATCGTGTGACGGATCTTCTGCTCGAATTCAGCCGTAACAACAAGCCACTGAACGATCCGGCGGTATACGCCGAGCTGCACAAACGCATTGCTCCCAAGGATGCCGGCGGCTTGCGCAGTCCAACGGGGGAGGCACGCTATCCTTCCAATGTTTCAGGCGCAGCGTTGCTGGAACAACACGCCAAATCTCTGGATCCTGAGGGCGAACATTTTTCCCGGCAGATGCTGGGGGCGATGCTCGGTTATCACAGCTTTGTCGATGGCAACGGGCGCACGGCGCGAGCGGTGTATGCGATTGCGGAGCTGCGCAAAAATCGCTTTCATCCTTTAGGTAAAGCGGCTGAAGACGCCCTGAGCGGACTGAACTGATTCAACCTGCAAATACCCGTGGGAGTGATTCCCACGGGGCTTGAGGCGCCAGCAGGTAAATCGCACTCACCGCCAACAGCAGCGCCATCACCCGGTTGAACAAGCGCATCCCCGCCGGGTTGCCGAGATAACCGCGCAAGAAGGTCCCGGCATATGCCCAACACCCCACCGACAGATAACAGATCACCAGATACACCGCCGCAAACTGCCACACCAGCCGCGCTTCGCCATCGGCGACAAACGCGCCCATCCCCGCCACGCACGCCAGCCAGGCCTTGGGATTGAGCCATTGCATCACTGCGCCATAGAGCATTGATGGCGCACGTTTCGATTCGCCTGCACTCAACTGGCCGTCATCGGTGGCCAGTTTCCAGGCCATGAACAGCAGAAACGCGACCCCGGCCAGTTGCACCACGCGGGTCAACGACGGCCACAGTTTGAGCACTTCATGCAGCCCCAAGCCCATTAACACCAGCAACAGCACAAACCCCAGCGTCGCCCCGGCCACATGCCGCTGGCTGGCGCGGAAACCGAATTGCGCCCCCGAACTCAATGCCACGATGTTCACCGGCCCCGGGGTAATGGACGCGGCCAGGGCAAACGCCGCCATCGACACAATCAGACTCATCGCACACCTGCTTCAAATCAAGGAACAAGGCACCCACGGTAGCCAACAGACACCGGACGGTATTGAAGGAAATTACCCCCGCACGCGCAGAACCACTACGCTCTGGCTATGCGACCACTTTGACCAGGAAGTCTGCCCGCGATGATTCTGATTCTTTTGCCCTCCGCCGATTACGACCCGACCGAAAGCAGCGTGCCCTGGCAGACGATGCGCAATGCGGGCATCGAAGTACGTTTTGCCACGCCGCAAGGCTTGCCTGCCCACGCCGATCCACGGTTGGTGAATATCGGCTTCGGCCCGTTGAGCCCGATGCTGATGACGCGCAAGGCCGATCTGGGCATTTACACGCAGATGATCGAGTCCGAAGCGTTCAGGCAGCCGCTGGCGTATGCCGATGTCGATACGAGCCAATTTGAGGGTCTGCTGATTCCCGGCGGCCACGCCAAAGGGATGCGCACGCTGCTCGAATCGACGCAGGCTCAGCAGATCGCCCTGCAATTTTTCAAGGCCGAAAAACCCGTGGCGGCGGTGTGTCATGGCGTGCTGTTGCTGGCCCGGACGCTCGACCCCGATACCGGACGGTCGGTGTTGTTCGGGCGCAAAGTGACGGCATTGCTCGCGGCAACCATGGAGTTGCCGGCGTGGCTGATGACGGCTGCCTGGCTGGGGCGCTACTACCGCACCTACAAGCAGACCGTCGAGGCGGAAGTGAAAACCGCGCTGGCCAGCAAAGCCGACTTCAAACGCGGGCCGCTGATCGCCAAACGCGATTGTGCGCAGAAACTGCAATCAGGATTTGTGGTGCGCGACGGCCAACTGCTGACGGCGCGCTGGCCCGGCGACTGCCATCGATTCGCCGCCGAGTGGGTGGCCATGTTGCAGCCACCCGAGCGCTGATCCGCGTTTCAGTCCAGACGCGGCACGGTGAAGCGGAATTCGCTGCCCTGCCCCGGCTCACTCTCGGCAACGATCTGCCCGCCATGGGCCTCGACGATGCCCTGCGTGATGTACAGGCCCAGCCCGGTGCCGGTCGGATTGCCTTCCTTCACCGTCCAGTAACGGTCGAATACGTGCGGCAGGTGATCCTTGGGAATGCCTTCGCCGCTGTCGCGCACCGTGAAGACGATGTCGTCACCGACCGATTTGGCATACACGTCGACCGTGCCCAGGCGCGGAGTGAACTTGATCGCGTTGCCGACCAGATTCGACAGCACCTGAAACAACCGCTCGGGGTCGGCATGGATGCTCAGATCGGGATCGGCCTCGAACGAAATGCTGATGTCCTTGTCCAGCGCCAGCGGCGCGAGCAGCGATTGCGCCTCTTCGAACATCTGCGCGACATCGAGTTTCTGCGGCGCGATGGTGTAGCGGCCGGCGTCGATTTTCGAGGTGTCGAGCAAGTCTTCCAGCAGCGTGTTCATGCGTCCGGCGGCTTGTTGCATGGTGTCGATGGCGGTGGAGATGCGCCGCGAGGTGTGCGGCCCGTCGGAGCTGAAAGCCTTCTGCATCATGCCGCACAGCATCGAGATCACGGTCATCGGGTTGCGCAGGTCGTGGGACACCACCGCCACCAACTCGTCGCGGGCACGCACCGCTTCCTGCTCCCGGCGCACCTGACGGGCCAGATCATTTTCCAGCGCCGAGCGACGCAAGTCGTTGGCGGCGAACAGATCGCCGTGACTCCACTTGGTGGAAATCCCGGCCATCTCGACCTTCCAGATTTCGAACGAAGTACGCGGCCGCAGACGAAGGCCGGCGTCAGAGTTTTCCAGGTCCAGCGGCTTGCGCGGATCACCACTCCAGTTGATGTTCTCTTTGACTTCGGGCCGGAACCACAGCACGCCGTTGTCCACCGGTTTGGGCAGGCTCATGGCGAGCACACCGCTGGCGACCTGCTGATAGTGCGCGGCCGGCGGATAGACGCTGGCCAGGTGATGACTGGCAAACACCGGCTCGCCACGCTCCTGCAACCATTTGTGCAGGGCGCGAATCTCTTCCGGCTCCGGGCAGTTGCCGTAACGGTGCAATTGCTTGTCTTCGATGATCGCGATGCCGCCGGCATTGGCCAGCGCCATCAGGACTTGTGGCTGATTGGCCAAACCATCGAAGACGTTCTGTGGCGAATCGATCATCGCCTGATTGAGCAACGCCAGCGCTTCGACTTTTTCTTCCCGTTGACGGCTGACTTCCAGCGCTTCCATCGCGCTGATCTGCAACGACAGCACCTGGCCGATGGTCTGGCACGCGGTGCGCAATTCATGCGGTACATGCAGCGGCTGGCGATTGCCGCAACTGATCAGGCCCCAGAGCTTGTCGCCCTTGAGCAGGGAAATGCTCATCGAGGACAGCACACCCATGTTTTTCATGTACTGGCAGTGGATCGGCGACACGCTGCGCAGTGTCGCAAAGCTCAGGTCCAGCGGGGTCTGGGTGTCCGGGCGCAACTTGGGCACCAGCGGCACCGGTTGGTAGTCGGCATTCGGGATGATCCGCAGCCAGTTGGTGCGGTACAGCTCGCGGGCCTGCTCGGGGATGTCCGAGGCCGGGAAAAACAGACCGTTGAAGACTTCCATTGACGGATCGGACGCTTCGGCGATGACCTGACCGTGGCCCTCTTCCTCAAAACGGTAGATCAATACCCGGTCGTAACCAGTCATGGCCTGGATTTCCTTGACGCTGATGTCGTACAGCGCCTGCAGGCTCTGGGCCTTTTGCAGGCGCGCGAGCATCCGCCCCAGATGGGTTTCGGTGCCGGCGACGTTGCGCGGCTGGAAGTTTTCGACGTGGATTTCCAGCTCCAGAATCAGCACATCCTGATGCCGGTGCAGCAAGCCTTCGAACGCGGTGCCGTTGAGGCGAAAGTGCAGCGGCGGCGCATCGGACAAGGCCGGTTGCTGCAAGGCCTGGCGAACCTGTGCGGCATGGGCATCGCCGATCAGGCTTTGCAGGGGCTGGCCGATCAGCTCTTGCGCCGGGCGTGCGAGCAGGGTCTCGACGTTGGCGCTGATCTGAATGATCGAAAGGTCCGGCTCGCTCAGGGTCAGCAGCAAACCGTGCGGCTGGATTGCGCCGGGAAAGCGGATCGGCTCGTCGGCACAGTTGGCCAGCAACTCTTCAAAGGCTTCTTTGTCTTGCGGGTTCATACCAGAACCTCCTGGCTTTCGAGCCACTGCTCGAAACAGCTGAATGTAGTGTGGGCGGCCGCCACGACGGCTTCACGCTCGTCGGCGTCCATCGGGCGACTGCCCAGGTATTCGATGAAATCGCGCCAGCGCCGGCCCGTGGCAGCGCCGTAGATGTCCAGAAACGCTGCGCCGTTGTCCGCGCCGAGATTCAACCGCGTGGCGATCTCCCGGCGCAGGATCTGTCCGCCAAGGGTTGCGCCTTCCAGCACGTACAGCACGCCAAGGCAGGCGGCGGCGGAGTCGATGGCGGGCAACTGGCGGCAGAGCGAAAACTCTCCGCCGCTTGCGCCCAGCGCCTGCAGATCGCGTTGCAGGGTCGGGGTCTTGAGGCGCGAAACCAGATCGAAATCGGCGGGGATCTCGCCGCTGTCCTGCAATGCGCTTTCCAGTGGCTGATAGAAGCCGTAATAGGCGCGCATCAATCGCTCGAAAGCCTGCAGATCAAGGGTATCGGAGAAGAAAGGAAGGCGTTTTTCCAGAGCAATGTGCAGTTCGGCCGTGCCGGCGCGCAGATCCTGCAACACCGGTGGTACATGAACCTCGCGGGCCTTTGCTTGCATGTAGTCGCTCGTACAGTGGGCCGCCTGGGGCCATGGGGGAATGGAGAAGCATTGCGCGAAAGCTTACACGGCAATTGGCCTTTCTGACCCGCCAGATGATTTTTTTCTGGCGGATTCATCACCCTGTGACGGTTTCAGAGTTGACGAGAGCGCAGAAAGTTCGAACGGATTGACGCCCGTCCATCGCTGTACTGCGACTCTGCCGCCTGACTGTACGGTTCAGGCCCCCACGCCCGCGTGATAAAAATACCGCTCCCGTCACCGGAGCCCGCCCCATGGATCTTGCCACCCTCTCCCTGTTCCTGCCCGCCTGTTTTGCCCTGAACATGGCGCCGGGGCCGAACAACCTGCTGTCGGTCAGCAATGCCACCCGCTACGGCTATCGTCGCGCCTGCGTGGCCGGGATCGGTCGGTTGCTGGCGTTCGCCGGGATGATCGCCCTCGCGGCGGCGGGGCTGGCGGTGGTGCTGCAAACGTCTGAACTGTTGTTCTATGGGATCAAGATTATTGGCGCAGGGTATCTGTTGTATCTGGCGTGGCAGCTGTGGCGGGCCAATCCTGCCACCGAAGACGCGGTTACAGCGCCGGCAAACGGGCTTCTGGCCCTGGCGCGTCAGGAGTTTCTGGTGGCGGCAGGCAATCCCAAAGCAATACTGATCTTCACCGCATTCCTGCCGCAATTCGTCGACCCGGCCCGCGCCATCACCCCGCAGTTCATGCTGCTGGGCGTGTTGTTCCTGCTGCTGGAATGGATCGCCATCAGCGCTTACGCCTACATGGGCCTGCACATGCGCCGCTGGTTCGCCGAGCCGCGCGGCAAACGGATCTTCAACCGTTGCTGCGCCGGGCTGCTGTCGGCGGCGGCTTCGGTATTGTTAATGGCCAAGCGCGCCTAAGCTTCGGACGGGCCCTTGAGTTCGACCTGATTGCCATCCGGGTCGAAGCAGTACAGCGACAGGCCGTAGCCCTCGGCGCCAAAACGGGTGGCGGCTTTTTCGACGGTCAGGCCGCAGGCTTGCAAATGACTGACCAGCGCCGCTTCATCGAACGGCTCGATGCGCAGGCAGAAGTGATCGACATTGCGCCGTTCGCTGCCGGCAGCGGCGCCGCCCTTGCGGCCGATTTCCCCGTCGAGGTCGACCAGATCGATCATCGACGTACCGGCGCGCAGGTGCACCAGACCGAACTTTTCATTGCGCTTGACCACTTCGGCACCGAAAACCCGGTCGTAGAAATCAATGCTGCGATGCAGATCCGCAACGCGCAGCACGATGTGATCGATGTGTTGAATCGTGAACGGTGGCATACCTTCATTTCCCGAGTTGTAGCGACCCGATCACTGTAGTGCAGCGGCCCGAAAATTCACTGTCGATTTTTCGGTGGAGCCATCGAATAACTGGTTTTATCCTCGGCCCATGAACATACAGACCGCTGTCCTGCCCCCTCACGCCGAAATGGTTCGCGCCATGCTCGAACGCGACACTGCCTATGAAGGCGTGTTCTTCACGGCCGTGAAAACCACCGGGATCTTCTGCCGCCCCAGTTGCACCGCGCGCAAGCCGAAACCGGAAAATGTCGAGTTCTTCGCCCACGCTGACGAGTGCCTGTCCGCCGGTTACCGCGCCTGCTTGCGCTGTAAACCGCTGGATGCTGCCGCCATCGCCCCGGACTGGGTGCAGCAACTGTTGAAAGTCGTCGACGCCGATCCGGAACTGCGCTGGAGCGATGCGCAATTGCTCGCCGAGGGCATCGAGCCGCTGAAATTGCGGCGCTGGTTCAAGCAGCATTTCGGCATGACCTTCCACGCGTGGCTGCGCACCCGTCGACTCGGCATGGCATTGGGCGGAATCAAGCAAGGCACGTCCATCGACCACGCCGCGTTCGATTCCGGCTATGAATCCCTCAGCGGTTTTCGCGATGCGTTTCAGAAATCGTTCCACATCACGCCGGGACGCGCGGCAGCCAGCGAGCCGCTGCTGTTCACTCGCCTGACCACGCCGCTGGGGCCGATGATCGCCATGGCCGAACGCCGTGGACTGGTGCTGCTGGAGTTTCTCGACCGCCCGGCACTGACCCGGGAAGTCGAAGAACTGCAGACCCGCTACGGCTACGTGGTCGCACCAGGGCACAACGCGCATTTGCAGCAGATCGAAAACGAGCTGGCGCTGTACTTCGCCGGCAAACTGAACGAATTCAGCGTGCCGCTGCACCTGCCCGGCAGCGAGTTTGCCCGCCAGGTCTGGAGCGAACTGCGGCAAATCCCCTACGGCCACACCAGCACTTACGGCACCATCGCCGCACGGCTGGGCAAACCCGGCGCCAGTCGCGCGGTGGGGCTGGCCAACGGGCACAATCGGCTGTCGATCGTGGTGCCGTGCCATCGGGTGATCGGTGCGGACGGCTCGCTGACCGGCTATGGTGGTGGGCAACCGCGCAAGGCGTTTTTGCTCAGGCTGGAAAATGCCGCCGTGCAGCTGACGCAATCACTGGCTTTCTGAATAAACGACAAGAAGGGATCTCGATGAACGCGCTCGACACTCAGTTTCACCAGTTGCACCACGATGGCCTGCTGATCTTGACCAACGTTGCCGACGCCACAGGTGCGCGACTGGTCGAGCAACTGGGTGGCAAAGCCGTCGCCACCAGCAGCGCTGCTGTCGCCTGGGCCCACGGTTACCCGGACGGCAACACCCTGCCGCTCGAGCGGTTGATCAGCAGCGTGGAGTCGATTGCGCGAGTCATCAAAGTGCCGTTGAGCGTGGACATCGAGGCCGGTTATTCCGATGACCTCGGCCGGGTCGCTGAAGTGATCGATGCCGTGATCGCAGCGGGTGCGGTCGGGATCAATATCGAAGACGGCAGCGGCACGCCGGAACTGCTGGTGCGCAAGATCGAGGTCGCGCGGCAAGTGGCCGAGAAGCACAATGCGAAGCTGTTTATCAATGCCCGCACCGACGTTTATCTGAAAAGCCTGGTGCCTGCCGAGGATCGCGTCGCCGAAACCCTGCACCGCGCCGCGCTCTATCAGGCAGCCGGGGCCGATGGGTTGTTCGCTGCCGGGGTGACGTCCTCCTACGAAATCGAAGCGATCTGCAAAGGTACGACCCTGCCGGTCAACGTCCTGGGCTTCGCTTGCCTGCCCTCTCCCGAAGAACTGCAAACCCTCGGCGTGCGCCGCTTGAGCGCCGGTTCCGGGATCGCCGAGTTCCTGTACGGCGCCATGGGCTCGCTGGTGAAGAGTTTTCTCGCCAGCGGCAAGCTCGACACCCATGACCTCAAGGCCTTCACCTATGGCGAAGTCAACGGTCTGCTGAAGTAACTCATGCCCGATCCCTACCAACCGGCCAGCGAGTTTCTGGCCAGCCTCGACGCCGACTGGCAGCGCCACATTGCTGCCATAGGCCCTTGTCTGCATCAGCCGCATCCGACGCGCGATCCCTATGAGTCGCTGGTGCGGGCGATTGCCTATCAGCAACTGCACGCCAGGGCGGGCGATGCGATTGTCGGGCGGCTGGTGGGGTTGTTTCCCGGGCAGACGTTTCCGCGTCCGGAGCAGATTCTGGCGACGGGCTTCGATCAATTGCGCAGTTGCGGGTTTTCGGCGGGCAAGATTGCGACGATTCAGGGGATTGCCCAGGCGACTCTGGACGGTGTGGTGCCGGATTACTCGAGCGCGCTGGTGATGGAGGACGAAGCGCTGATCGAGCGTCTGGTCAGCCTGCGCGGGGTCGGGCGCTGGACGGTCGAGATGTTGCTGATTTATAGCCTGGAACGCCCGGATATTCTGCCGGCGGATGACTTTGGGGTTCGCGAGGGGTATCGGCGGTTGAAGGGGCTGGAGGTGAAGCCGACGCGCAAGCAGATGATTGACATCGGATTGGCGTGGAGTCCGTTTCGAACGGTGGCGGCGTGGTATTTGTGGCGGGTAGCCAAGCCGTAGAACACGTTATCGCTCATCGCGAGCAGCACACTCACCCCATCTCTTCTAGGCTGAATCGCACCGACAAAAAACACCGGAGGCCACTCATGCACCTCGAAGGCTCCTGCCACTGCGGCGCGGTTTCATTCACCCTCGACAGCGCCCACCCCTACCCTTATCAGCGCTGCTACTGCTCGATCTGCCGCAAGACCCAGGGCGGTGGAGGTTTTGCGATCAACCTGGGCGGCAATGCGGCCAGTTTCAAGGTGCGCGGGCGCAAACACATCACGATCTACCACGCGAAAATGAAAGACGAAGGCGATGCCCGCGCCCACCGCAGCAGCGCCGAGCGGCACTTCTGCTCGCAGTGCGGCAGCGGCCTGTGGCTGTTCAGCCCGGAATGGCCGGAGCTGATCCACCCGTTCGCCTCGGCCATCGACACGCCGTTGCCGGTGCCGCCGGAACACACTCATCTGATGCTCGGCTCGAAAGCCCCGTGGGTCGAAGTGCAGGCGAGCGCCAGGGACCAGCAATTCGAGGTCTACCCGGAAGAATCCATCGCCCAATGGCACGAACGACTGAAATTGACCCGATAACCGCCTTCACAGTCTTTGACAGTTTCCCGACAAAGCTGCCAAAGATTGCCGGCCGCCCCCTCACTAGCATGGGCGCATCCAATTTCCCCTCGGGTGCCCCATGCCGGTTTCGTTACGCACACTTTCGCTGTCCCTGACTTCCCTCTGCCTGCTGCTGCCGGGCGATTCGCTGCGCGCCGAAGACTGGCATGCCAACCTGCGTGCCGGGGCCGGCAGTGCGCCGCGTTACAGCGGCAGTGATGAACGGGTAGTGGCGCCATTGGTGGGGGTCGAAATCGTCAGCCCCTATGGTGTGTTTCTCGACAGCAGCCGGGGCCTCGGCTGGGGCTTCGACGAAGAGGATTTCGGCCTCAGCGTCTACGTCGGCGCCAGCGACGTGCGCAAGGATCGCAAGACCGGATTCAAAGGCTCGGACGAGCTCAACGGCATGGGTTCGATCAAGTCGCGCCCGGTGATCGGGCTCGACGGCACGTATCACATGGGCCCGATCATCCTCGGCGCGAGTTTCGAGCATGCGCTGGAAAAGGATGACGATGACCATGACACCGGCTCATCGTGGAACCGCCTCAAGCTGAGCATCAGCGCGCCGCTCTACGAAGGACGTTTCGGCAAAGTCACCGGCGGCCTCAACAGCCAGTTCGGCGACAGCAATTACATGCGCACTTGGTACGGTGTCAGCGATGCCCAGGCCTCGCGCAGCCAGTTTCCGGCGTACAAGGCCCGGGCCGGGTTGATCAGTCGCGGCGCGGACCTGACATGGACGTTGCCGCTGGATGAGCAATGGAGCGTGTCGACCGTGCTGGCGGTGCAGTACCTGAGCCACGAAGCGGCCGACAGCCCGATTGTCGAACGCCGGTTGCAGACCTCGTTGGCCGGGCAAGTGGTCTACACCTTTTGATCGCGCTTAGAACAACTCGCTGAACGGGATGAAACGCAGCGGATCACCCATCTGCAAGGTGCTGTCCTCGGGGATTTCCACCAACCCGTCGGCCCAGGTCGCACCGAGCAGAACCCCGGAACTCTGGTTCGGATACAGCGCCGCCTGCCCGCCCTCCAGACGCACCCGCAGGTATTCGCGACGGCTGCCGGGTTTCGGCCAGTCGAAACCGGCGTTGACCGTGAAGCTCAGCGGCATCACCTCTTCCACGCCTTGAATGCGCAGCAGATACGGGCGCGCCAGCAGACCGAAGGTCACCAGCGCCGAGGTCGGATTGCCGGGCAGACCGATCACCGGCACTGTGCCGAAATGGCCGACCGTCAGCGGTTTGCCGGGTTTGATCGCGAGTTTCCACAGCAACGGTTTACCGTTGTCACGCAGCACCTGACCGAGGCAGTCGGCGTCACCGGCAGACACGCCGCCGGTGGTCAGAATCAGATCGGCTGCCACTTGCAGTTGCTCGAGTTTGAGCCGGGTCTGCGCCGGACGATCGGGCAGAATCCCGGCGTCGATCACTTCGCAACCCAGTTCACGCAACCAATGGTCGAGCAAGGTGCGGTTGCTGTTGTAGATGCTACCGGGACGCAAGGGCTGGCCCGGTTCCACCAGTTCATCCCCGGTCGACAGCAACGCCACGCGCGGACGACGCACCACTGGCAAATGGGTCATGCCCTGCCCTGCGGCAACGGCCAGTTCGAACGGGCCGAGGCGTTTGCCGGCGCGCAGCAAGGTGTCGCCGACGCGGTTTTCCTGGCCCTGGGGACGGATGTTCTGGCCGACCTTCAGCGGTTGCAGGAAACGTACGCGACCGTCCTCCAGCACTTCGACGTTTTCCTGCATCTCCACGCAATTGGCGCCCATGGGCAACGGCGCACCGGTGAAAATCCGTGCGCAGGTGCCGGATAGCAAGGCGTCCGGCGCCATCCCGGCGTAGACCCGCTGTGACACGCTCAACGGCTGGCGATGCAGGTCGGCGAGGTTCAAGGCATAACCGTCCATGGCGCTGTTCGGCCACGGCGGCAGGTCGAGGGTGGCGACCAGATCGCTGGCCAGCACGCGCCCGCGCGCGTCATTGAGCGGCACCGATTCGCTGTCCGGCAGGCGTTGTTCATCAGCCATCGCCAGCAGTTGGTCGAGGGCGTCCTCGACCGGCATCAATCCCGGCTTGCTCATCCGCGCGGCCCGCAGGCTTGCACCGGTTTGAGGTGCGGAACGAAGTTGCACGGGCGGTGACGGTTATCCAGTTGTTCGGCGAGGATGCCTTCCCACGCGGTGCGGCAAGCGCCGGTGGAACCCGGCAGGCAGCACACCAGCGTGCCGTTGGACAGCCCGGCCAGCGCACGGCTTTGCACGGTCGAGGTGCCGATGTCGAGAATCGAGATGGCGCGGAACAGTTCGCCGAAACCGTCGATCGGCTTGTCCAGCAGGCAAGCCACGGCTTCCGGTGTGCTGTCACGCCCGGTGAACCCGGTGCCGCCGGTGATCAGCACCACTTGAATGCCGTCGTCGGCGATCCACTGCGCGACCTGGGCGCGGATCTTGTACAGGTCGTCCTTGAGCAGGTTGCGTTCGCTCAAGGTGTGGCCGGCCTCCAGCAGGCGGCTGACCAGCAACTGGCCGGAGGTGTCGCTGGCGTAATCGCGGGTATCGCTGACCGTCAGCACGGCAATATTCAGGGGAACGAACAAGGCATCCGATTTCACACTCATGGCACTCTCCGGCCGTCGTCAATTCAATGGATGACGAGCCTAAGTGCCGTCTGTAAGGACTGTCTAATCACTCTGGCCAACCACACTATCGACCTGCTCTATCGGTGATTTTCTTCAACCCCTCGCCCCCTGTCCGGCCCAATGAAACCGGGGGTCATCGAAACCCTCGATAGGCTCTTAGACACTGCCGATTGGACGAAAAAAACCATCAGTGGGATCGTCGTTCCCTGCGCTTTCCGTGCGCTGTACGCATCTGCGTCAATACTCAATCAAAATTCCTTATCGAGCAGGTGCCGTCGTGGACATCAAACAACTCAAGTTCCTGATCGCGCTGGACGAAACCCGCCACTTCGGCCAGGCCGCCGCGCGCTGCCACATCACCCAGCCGACCCTGTCGATGCGCCTGCGCAATCTGGAGGACGAGCTGGATCTGGTGCTGGTCAATCGCGGCCAGCGCTTCGAAGGTTTCACCCAGGCCGGCGAGCGCGTACTGGCCTGGGCCCGCACGCTGCTGGCGGCCCACGACGGGTTGTTTGCCGAAGCCGCTGCCTGCCGGGGGCAACTGGTGGGTAGCCTGCGGCTGGGGCTGGTGCCGCTGAGCAACTTCAATCCGGTCAATTACATCCAGGGTTTGTCCGGGACTTATCCGGAGCTGAAATACAGCCTGTCGTCGCTGAGTTCGGACGAGATCATCGAGGGCCTGGGCAACAATCAACTGGACCTGGGCGTGTGTTATCTGGACCACGTCAACCCGAACTATTTCGAGTTCTTCGAGATCGGCGAAACACGCGTAGGCCTGCTCTACGACACCCGCCACTTCCATTTCGAAGGCCCGGAAATGAGCTGGGAAGACGCCGCCGAACTGCCGCTGGGGATGATCACCACCGGCATGCACTACCGCAAATCCATCGACCTGAGCTTCCGCAGTCGCGGGTTGAATCCGCAGCCAATCATGGAAAGCGACTCGACCTATCAACTGCTGCAGGCGATTCACCAGGGCTTCTGCTGCTCGATCATGCCGCTGGACAGCGGGCTGGAAGAGCCGATCGAGCACCTGGCTTTCATTAACCTGCCGGATGCCAGCGTGCTCGCGCCGCTGGGGTTGGTGATGCGCAAGACCGAACCGCGCTCGGCGATTGCCGAGAAGTGTTTTGCCGAGGCGCGCAAGATGTTCGGGATCGAGGCGCCTGCCGTTTAACCCTCCCCAAGTTGCCTGAAACGTTGCACTTCGGTGCAGCGTCTTCAGGTTCGCCAGCAGTGATCGACCAATCCAATCACTGCATCGGAACAAGCGATTGGACGCACTTTTCCCTGCCCCGTAGCCTGAACCCACTTCAGCGCTTCGGGGATTTTCAGGATGCTGTGCCAAGTTGAACAACTCATCGAACCGGGCGACGCCAACGCCCCCGCGCCACAACCGGCGTCAGTGGCTTATCGCGAATACCTCGACGACGCGCCGTTGTCCCACGCGGCGCTGGCGGCGGAAATCGCCCTGGCCATCAGCTACAACGGCCTGAATCAGGCGGTGATGATGGTCTCGCCGGGCAACATCGAAGACTTCATTCGCGGCTTCAGCCTGAGCAATGCCATCGTCGACCGCCTCGACGATATCCACGACATCCGCCTGACCCATTTCGACCAGGCCTGCCAGGCCGACGTGCAGATTTCCAGCCGCGCGTTCTGGGCCCTGAAGGATCATCGCCGGCAGATGGCGGGCACCAGCGGTTGCGGCCTCTGCGGCGTGGAAGCCCTTGAGCAGGCGCTGCCGCAACTGGAGATCCTGACCCCGACACCGTTGCCACCGGCCGCGCATTTCAACGGCATCCGCCAGCGCATCGAACAGGCCCAGCAACTGGCCCGCAGCAGCGGCGCCCTGCACGCGGCGCTGTACTTCGACGCCGACGGCGAAGCGCTGTTGTGCCGCGAAGACATCGGCCGCCACAACGCCCTCGACAAGCTGATCGGCGCCTTGCAATTCGAAGGCCTCGATGCGCGTCAGGGCTTCGTCGTGGTCACCAGCCGTTGCAGCCTCGAACTGATCCACAAAGCCGTGCGCGCCCGCCTCGGCACCCTCGTGAGCCTGTCCGCCCCGACTGCGCTGACCGTGCGCTGGGCGCTCAAACACCGCTTGAACCTGATCCACGTCCCGCACCGCAACGCCCCGCGAATCTACAGCCCGATCCAGGAGCCCACCGCATGAGCAACACCCTCACCCACCTCGACGATCAGGGCCGCGCCAACATGGTCGACGTCAGCGACAAAGCCGCCACCCGCCGCGAAGCCACCGCGCAAGCCTGGGTGCAGATGCGCCCGGAAACCCTGCAAATGATCCAGTCCAACGGCCACCCCAAGGGCGATGTGTTCGCCGTGGCGCGGATCGCCGGGATTCAGGCGGCCAAGCGTACCCACGAGTTGATTCCGCTGTGTCATGCGCTGTTGCTCAGCTCTATCCACGTCGAGCTCAAGGCCTGTGAACCGGACCGCGTACAGATCACCAGCACCTGCCGCCTCACCGGCCAGACCGGCGTCGAACTCGAAGCCCTGACCGCCGCCAGCGTCGCCGCGCTGACGATCTACGACATGTGCAAAGCGGTGGACCGGGCGATGGTTATCGGCGACATCCGCCTGCTCAGCAAACAGGGCGGCCGCTCCGGCCACTTTCAATGGGAGAACCCGCAATGATTCTGATCAACTACTTCGCCAGCTACCGTGACCGGCTCAATCTGGGCGGTGAAAAAATTCCGGCCAGCGACACCCTCGCCTGTGTCGAGGACGTGCGGCAGATGCTGATGCAGCGCGGCGATGTCTGGCGTGAAGTGCTCGGCGCCGGCAACCTGATGTGCGCGGTGAATCAGGAACTGTGTCAGCCGGATCAGGCAATCGAGGATTTCGACGAGATTGCGTTTTTCCCGCCGGTCACGGGGGGTTGAAACATGGGTGTTCGAGTCCAGCGTAAAGGCTTCGATGCCGGTCAGTTGATTGCCGATCTGCATGCGCGCAATCCACGGGTGGGCGCGGTGGTGAATTTCATTGGTTATGTACGGGATCTGAACGTCGGGCAGTCGGTGACCGAGCTGTTTCTGGAGCATTATCCGGGCATGACCGAGAAGGCTCTGGAGCAGATCGCCGAACAGGCCCGGGAGCGCTGGCCGTTGCTGACGGTGGAGATTGTGCATCGGGTCGGCGCGCTGTCGGTGACCGAACCGATCGTGTTCGTTGGCGTCAGCAGCAAGCATCGGCATGCGGCGTTCGAGGCCTGTGCGTTCATCATGGATGTGCTGAAGACGCGTGCACCGTTCTGGAAACGTGAGACCACGCCGGAGGGTTCGCATTGGGTTGAGCCGCGGGAGAGTGATCAGGATGCGGCGTTTCGCTGGAGTCTGGCGCATGCCTGACCGGGTACTGTCGAATGCGACAAAAGCCTGATTAGATAGCGACTCTCGCCGATTCGAACGTGGAGCCGCACTTGAGCCAAACGCCAAAGGACTTGCCCCGCCCTCAACCCGTCAGCCTGCGCCAGGCCTGGCCCTTCTGGCTGAAACTTGGCTGCATCGGCTTCGGCGGCCCCGCCGGGCAGATCGCGATCATGCATCAGGAACTGGTGGAGCGTCGGCGCTGGATTTCCGAACGGCGCTTCCTGCATGCGCTCAACTACTGCATGTTGCTGCCCGGCCCGGAGGCCCAGCAACTGGCGACTTACATCGGCTGGCTGCTGCACCGAACCCGTGGCGGCATATTGGCCGGGGCGCTGTTTGTGATGCCCTCGTTGCTGATCCTGATCGCTCTTTCCTGGATTTATATTGCGCTTGGCGACGTGCCGGCGGTGGCCGGGGTGTTTTACGGGATCAAACCGGCGGTGACCGCGATTGTGCTGCACGCGGCCCATCGCATCGGCTCCCGAGCCTTGAAGAACAGCTGGCTGTGGGCAATTGCCGGGGCTGCGTTCGTGGCGATCTTTGCCTTCAACGTACCGTTCCCGCTGATCGTGCTCGGCGCGGCATTGATCGGCTATTTCGGCGGACGCTGGGCGCCGCAGCGGTTCAGCAACGGCGGCCATCGCGGCGGCGAAAAATCCTTCGGCCCGGCGCTGATCGATGACGACACACCGTCGCCCGAACATGCGCGGTTCAACCTGCCGAGGCTGCTGCGTCTGGCGCTGATCGGTGCGCTGCTGTGGTGCCTGCCGATGGCGTTGCTGACCGCGTTGTTCGGCTGGGACGGCACCTTCACGCAGATGGGCTGGTTCTTCACCAAAGCGGCGCTGCTGACGTTCGGCGGCGCCTACGCCGTGCTGCCCTACGTGTATCAGGGCGCGGTCGGGCATTACGGCTGGCTGACGCCAACGCAGATGATCGACGGCCTGGCCCTGGGCGAAACCACGCCGGGACCGCTGATCATGGTCGTGGCGTTTGTCGGGTTCGTCGGCGCTTACGTGCAACCGACGTTCGGCCCGGAACACGCGTTCGCCGCCGGAGCCTTGGCCGCGACGCTGGTGACCTGGTTCACTTTTCTGCCCTCGTTCCTGTTCATCCTCGCCGGCGGGCCGTTGGTGGAGTCGACGCACAATGAACTGAAGTTCACCGCGCCGCTGACCGCGATCACAGCGGCGGTGGTCGGGGTGATCCTCAATCTGGCGTGTTTCTTTGCCTGGCATGTGTTCTGGCCCAATGGATTCGCCGGGCAACCGGACATTTTCTCGATCCTGCTGGCCCTGGCTGCCGCCGTCGCCCTGTTCTTTTTCAGGCGCGGGGTAATCGAGGTGTTGATCGTTTGCGCCCTCGTCGGGCTGGGGTTTTACCTGCTGCGCTGAACCGGGGTGCACGCCAACGCCTGCGGAAACAGGCGTTTACTTATCCGGGGATTCCCCCTTACTATCCAGCCACACCGGCCTGGCGGGACACTCCCGCCGCCGACGTTTTCCGCCAACGGAAACACGCGTCATGAGCACGTCACTCCAACAATCAGAATCGTTGAACGTCTCTGCACTGTGCGCCCTCCTTCACAGGGGCCGCGCATGAATCGCATCGTCAATCTCCCCATGGCCCTGAGCCGTTCCAAGCTGCGTCACTCCGCACGCCCGCCGGATATCTGCCTGCCTGTCTGATCGCGCCGGTAAAAACCGCGACAGCTCCCCACTCTTTTTTCGATATCCCTGCCAGGACGCCCGCGCCTTTTGCCGAGCTGCGTCCGGCCCGAATCTGCGCGCCTGTGCGGCGCCACCGTGAGTGATTGATTATGAAATTCGCAGCCATTGAAGACGCCCGTCACTTTCTCGAGCAGAACCCCGACATCGACATGATCGAGCTGTTCATCCTCGACGCCAACGGCGTGCCGCGCGGCAAGCTGTTGCACCGCGAAGAACTGCTCGCCGTATACGAAAGCGGCCGGCCGCTGCCAAGTACCATCCTTGGCCTGACCGTGCATGGCGAAGACGTGGAGAACTCAGGCCTGGTGTGGGACGTCGGCGACATCGACTGCCGCGCCTACCCGCTGCAAGGCAGTCTGGTGCGCCTGCCGTGGCGGCAGATTCCGACTGCGGCGGTGCAGGTCAGCATGCACCCGGAACAAGGCATGCCAGCGAGCATCGCCGACCCGCGCCACCTGTTGATCAAGGTCATCGACCGCTTGAAAGCCGAGGGTTACCACCCGGTCATGGCCTGCGAGCTGGAGTTCTATCTGCTCGACGCCAAACGCGATCACAACGGTCGTCCGCAACCGGCGCTGGATGCCGACGGTGGACGACCGCGACACACGCAGGTCTACGGTTTGCGTGAGCTGGAGCAGATCGAACCGTTCCTTGCCGACCTCTACAGCGCCTGCAAACTGCACGGCATTCCGGCGCGCACGGCTATCTCGGAATACGCGCCGGGCCAGGTGGAAATCACCCTCGAACACGGCGATGCGCTGGAGGCGATGGACCAGGCCGTGCGCTACAAACGGCTGGTCAAAGCCGTGGCGCACAAGCACGGGATGCAGGCGACGTTCATGGCCAAGCCGTTCGATCACCTGGCCGGCACCGGCATGCACATGCACGTCAGTCTCGCCGATGCCGAGGGGCGCAATCTGTTTGCCTCCGAAGACCCGGCCGGCACCCCGCTGCTGCGCACGGCGATTGGCGGGATGCTCGCCTCCCTGCTCGATTCGCTGCTGCTGTTCTGCCCGAACGCCAACTCCTACCGCCGTTTCCAGGCCAACAGCTACGCACCGCTGGCACCGACCTGGGGCGTCGACAACCGTACAGTCAGCCTGCGCGTGCCCGGCGGCCCGGCCAACACCCGGCACATCGAACACCGCATCTGCGGCGCCGATGCCAACCCGTATCTGGCAGCGGCGGCGATCCTGGCGGGCATTCATCGCGGGATAAAAGAAGACATCGATCCGGGTGAACCGGTGGAAGGCAACGGTTACGCGCAGGCGAAAGAATTGCTGCCGACCGACTGGCTGACCTCGCTTACGGCGCTGGAAAATTCGGTGTGGGCGCGGGATGCGCTGGGGCAGGAATTTCTCGGGGTGTATCTGGCAGTGAAACGTGCGGAATACCGGCAGTTCATGGCCGAAGTGGGTGAGCAGGACTGGCGCTGGTACCTCACAGAGGCCTGATCTTTCACAACTCCCCCTGTGGGAGCGGGCTTGCCCGCGAAGGCGTCGTCACATCCAACACTTCAGGTGACTGACACATCGCTTTCGCGAGCAAGCCCGCTCCCACAGGGTCCGTGCACCGACTCCCGAATCTGGACACTGAAATGACTGAACGCAGCAATTCCTACTACACCGCGACCCTCAACCGCGACACCGACTACCCGACCCTGCAAGGCCGGCACCAGGTCGATGTGGTGATCATCGGCGGCGGTTTCACCGGCGTTGCCACGGCCGTGGAACTGGCCGAAAAAGGCCTGAAAGTCGCCATCGTCGAAAGCCACAAGATCGGCTGGGGCGCCACCGGGCGCAACGGTGGGCAGGTCACGGGCAGCCTGTCCGGCGACGGTGCGATGCGCAAACAGATGCGCAACACATTGGGCGATGAGGTCGACGATTTCATCTGGCACCTGCGCTGGCGTGGGCACGAAATCATCAAGCAACGGGTCGAGAAATATGCGATCGATTGCGACCTCAAGCACGGCCATTTGCATGCGGCATACAAGCCAAGCCATATGGCCGGTTTGCGCAGCGACTACGACGAAGCCGTGCGCCGAGGCATGGGCGATGAGGTCAGTCTGCTCGACCGCAGCCAGGTCCGTGATCTGCTGCAAAGCGATCTCTACCACGGCGCCATCAAGAATACCCGCAACATGCACCTGCACCCGCTCAACCTGTGCATCGGCGAGGCGCGAGCGGCGCAAAGCCTCGGCGCGCTGATCTTCGAAAACAGCGAAGTGCTGGAGATCATTCACGGCGACAGCCCTGCCGTGCGCACCGCCCACGGCCGGATCGACGCCAATCAGGTGCTGCTGGCCGGCGACGTTTACCACAAACTCGAACCGGGCCAGCTCAAGGGCAAGATTTTCCCGGCCATTGGCGGCATTGTCACCACCGAACCATTGGGCGATCTCGCCAAACAGATCAACCCTGAAGACCTCGCCGTTTACGACTGCCGCTTCGTGCTCGACTACTACCGCCTCACCGCCGACGGGCGCCTGCTGTTCGGCGGCGGCGCCAACTACAGCGGCAAGGACTCACGGGACATCGCCGGCGAACTGCGGCCGTGCATCGAACAGACCTTCCCGGCGCTCAAAGGGGTGAAGATCGACTACCAGTGGAGCTGCGCGATGGGCATCGTCATCAACCGCATTCCGCAACTGGGCAAGCTCTCGGACAACGTCTGGTATTGCCAGGGCTACTCCGGCCACGGCATTGCCACGACCCACATCATGGGCGAGATCATGAGCCGGGCGATCACCGGGCAGATGCAGCAGTTCGACACGTTTGCCGCGTGCTCGCACATTCGCGTGCCGATGGGGGATTTGCTGGGGAATCCGATGCTGGCGGCGGGCATGTGGTACTACCAGATGCTGGAAAAACTGCGCTGATCGAGCGGGCCCCATCGCCAGTGATGGGGCCTCTTTTTGCCGCAAAACCTCAGTCAAGCAACTGCTCCACCTCAATCCCCAACCGCCGATAATCCTCGACACTCCCCGACGCCACATGCCGTTCGGTGATCAGCGTGTGCAAGCGCTCGCACGGCGCCACCACAAACGGTTCCACCGCGCCGAGCTTGTCCGCCGTGGTCACGGCAATCACCCGCGCCGCGCAGTCGAGCAGCGCCTGCTTGACCGGCACTTCATCGAAATGCAGCGAGGTGATGCCTACCTCCGGATGAATCGCACAGACCCCGGTGATCGCCAGATCCGCTTTGATCCCCGACAGCAGCCGCAGTGCCTCATGACCGCCAGCGGACATGGTTTTCGGATTGAGCTGCCCACCCGCCAGAATCACCTTGATGCCCGAATATTCGGACAACGCAATCGCCGTCATCGGCGACGCCGTGACCGCCGTGAGGCTGATATCCCTGGGCAACGAGCGCGCCACTTGTAACGAGGTGGAACCGGAGTCGAACATCACCGTCTGCCCGTTTTGTACCTGCTGCGCCGCCAACTGCGCCAAGCGGATTTTCACCTCGTCGATTTCGTCCAGCCGGGTGAAGTAATCCTTGCCGGTGTCCTTCGGCCGCGGCAGCGCGCCGCCGTGCACTCGCTGCACCAGTCCGGCGTTGTCCAGCTCGGCGAGATCGCGGCGGATAGTGTCTTCAGACACCGCAAAGTGCTGGCTCAACTCGGACGCCATGACCTTGCCGTCACGTTCGAGGATCAGAAGGATTTTCTGCCGGCGCAGGGAGGGAAGCTCGGAAGCGGAATGATCGTGCATGGTTTTGCCTGTTTGTGCTTTTAATTGCAGGTTTTCGCGAGCTTAGCCAAGCAAACCGGCAAACACAACGCCGGTATCAATGGCTTCGATCATTGGAATCACAAAGCCGAATTTTTTCTTTCGACCCGCCCCCGGCAGAATGGCCCCACTTTCAAAAGGACCAGGATGAACACCCCATGAACCTCAATTTCGCTTTCGCCTGCATGGTCGTCGTGTCGTTTGCCATTGCCCTCGTGCACGCCTGATCAAGGACTCACCCTGCGCCGGGCTCAGACTTTTGCCATCAATGATTTCTCTAGACACCCGCAAAGCAAGAATCTAGCGTTGTCAGCTCCAGATGACTTGCAGAGATCAACATGCGCCAACCCGTTCGGAAACTGACGATAGACAATATCGACTCGATAACCGAGGCGTTTCATCACGACCTTGCCGTTATCGGCGAATCGATTGCGGGGAAGACCGGCATATCTTTGATGCTTGCGCTGAAGCGCGATCGCTTGGGCCACGGGCCCTACCCAGACGTGTCACTGTTCGAGGCGGCCAACCGAATCATGTCTGACCTGGTCATTCTTCATGGAATCGGCGCGCTGCTTAAAGAGAAATTTTTCCCTTTCGACGAGTACACCGTTGAGTTTGGAAACGAAAACCGCAACAGCTTTGACATACGCGCAGAATCGCCGAGCGGCACCCTCGCTGGTGAAGCATTTAATGCGGCTTCCTCATTCTTCGGCACCAAAAAACGTGCGGCATTAAAGAAACTGCGCAGCAAAGCTGTAGAGCAAAGCTACAAAGTCATCATGTTTAATGCTGAAGGACCTCGTAGCGGCGTCAAACCAGAGGTCGACGGCATCTACCAGATCGCCGTTGATGTCACCACGGGATCAATCAACATCACGCCCTGAACCCGAACGCCGCTAAACCGTGAATCAATCCTCCACCGGCTTTCACTCCGCCACCACCCGCGCCTTGCGCACGAACAACGCATGCACCTTGTCCCAGAAATTGCCGCCCAGCACGAAGAAGCTGCCGACGAACATCAAGTCGCCGAGCGCCTGCAACTGCCAGAGATTGGGCCGTACGCCCGGGAAGAAGTTGTCGAAATACGGTTCCAGGAAGGACGACAGCAGCGGCAGGCAGAACATCACCACGCCGATCTTGTGGCGCATCGGGCTGACTTCGGCCACCGGGGTCGGAATCACGCCGGAAATGTAGTGGCCGATCGTGCGCTTGAGTTCGGCGAACCCGGCCTTGCCCATGACCGCGATCACCAGCAGCAACAGCACTTTATTGCTGATGAACAGCACCCCGGTCAGCGCCGCGACTTTCGAGCCCGGCACGTCGAGGGCGGCGGCAATCGGCACCATCAGCCACGAACCGAGCATCAGGCAGATGATTGCCACGCCGACCTTGAAACGCCAACTGGCGCTGGAGGGGGCAAGCGGTTCTTGAGCAGTGTCCATGGCTTCCTACCTTTTTATTCGGGGCGGGGTTCGGTGGCGTTCGCCTGAAAAAGCGTAGCAGCTGATTGCTTCGAACAACCCGCAATCTGCGGTCTATGCTCCAGTGACATTTCCCGCTGGGGCCTCCCGGTATGCCTGCAACGCCAGCCCTGCTGATCCGTCCCGGCCACCTGCTGTTGCTCGGTGCGCTGAGCCTTGGCGGCTGCCTGCGGCTGGGCCCGGATTTCCAGCCACCGGCGCAGGACTGGAGCAAGCAGTGGCAAAGTCCGGCGCTCGAGCAGGCCAGCGAACGCGGCACCGTGCCGGATCTGCGCCAGTGGTGGCAGGTGTTTGCCGATCCGATCCTCGACCGTTTGATCAGCGACGCCGAAGCCCGCAACAGCAGCCTGAAAATCGCCGGCCTGCGGGTCCTCGAAGCCCGCGCGCAACTGGGCATCGCCGACAGCGGTCGCTACCCGCAGCTGCAACAGGCCAGCGCCGACAGCCTGTACATCGACCGCCGTCAGTCCGGCGGCAACAACCCGCAGGACTTGCACTTCTGGCAGCACAGCGCCGCATTCGATGTCGGTTGGGAACTGGATTTCTGGGGGCGCTTCAGCCGTGCCATCGAATCCGCCGACGCCAGCTACTTCGCCGCCCAGGCCAACTACGAAGACGCCCTCGTGCTGCTGCGCGCTCAAGTGGCCGATACCTACTTTGCCCTGCGCACCACCGAAGCCCGGCTGCGGGTCGCACGGGAAAATGCCGCCCAGCAAAAACGCAATTTCGAGATCACCGAAAAACTCTTTCGCAGCGGCCAGACCGCCGAACTCGACCTGCAACAGGCCAGAACCCAATACCTCGGCACCCTGAGCAGCATTCCGGCTTTCGAAGACCAGTTGCTGCGCACCCGCAATGCGCTGGCGGTGCTGGTCGGCCAGCCGCCCGGTGGCGCGGCGTTTCTGGCGGAGCAACCGGGGCTGATTCCGCTGGTGGATCGCGCCGTGTTGCAGGATGTCCCGGCCAACCTGCTGCTGCGCCGTCCCGATGTCCGCGCGGCAGAGCTGAACGTTGCCGCGCAATCGGCGCTGGTCGGCGTGGCCGAGACCGATCTGTATCCCTCGCTGACCCTGCTCGGCAGCATCGTCTGGTCCAGCGACACCCTCGGCGCCACCCCGCGCAGCCTCGATCTGATCGGCGGCCCGAGCCTGCGCTGGAACCTGTTCGATTACGGTCGTATTCACAACAACATTCGCGTGCAGGATGCGCGCTTGCAGCAACTGATCGAAGCCTATCGCGACAAGGTCCGCCAGGCTGCCCGCGAGGCCGACGACGCCGCCAGCGGCCTGACCAAAGCGCTGGAGCGCGAACGCATTCTCGGCGAGGCCGAAGGCGCGGCGCGGCGTTCGCTGGTGCTGGCCAATACCCAATATCGCGAAGGCTATTCGGACTTTCAACGGGTGCTCGACGCCCAGCGTGCGTTGCTGGAGCTACAGGACAACTATCTGGTCAGTCGCAGCAACGCCGTGAGCAACCTCATTGCTTTGTACCGCGCCGTCGGCGGCGGTTGGCAAAGCGCCGGGCCGCAGATTGATTCAGCGACCCGGCAGCAGATGCAGCAACGCACCGACTGGGGCGATCTGCTGAGCGCCCCGCCGCCCCAACCGACTTATCCGATTCCCTCGCAGGTAGACCGCCATGAGTGATGAAGCGCCGCCGGATCCGGCGAAAAAAGGCATCCGCTGGGTGCTGCTGGTGATTATGCTGAGCCTGGTCTGGTATCTGCTGGCCGACCGTTTTACGCCCTACACCCAACAGGCGCGGGTCGGCGCATTCGTGATCCCGGTGGCGGCGGAAGTCGCGGGCCGGGTGATCAAGGTCAACGTGCGCAACAATCAGGACGTGCAGGCCGGCGACATTCTTTTCGAACTCGATCCGCAGCCGCTGCAAATTGCTGTCGACCGGGCCCGCGCCGATCTGGAAAACACCCGGCGCACGGTCGGCGCCAGCACCGCGGGCATCGCTTCGGCACAGGCGTCGTTGCGGGCCGCGCAAGCCAATGAACTCAAAACGCGCCAGGACAATCGACGGCTGGAAGGCTTGTACAAAGAAGATCCGGGCACGGTTTCGGTTCGGCTGCTGGAAGTGTCCCGGGCCAATCACGAGGCCGCTGTCAGCCAGGTCGCCGCCGCTCGGGCCGAAGTACTGCGCGCCCAGGAGCAGGAAGGCGGCAACACCGACACCAACGCCAAACTGCTCAGCGCCGCCGCCACGCTGGCCAAGGCCGAACTGGATCTGGCCAACACCCGCATTCGTGCGCGTTCGGCGGGCCTGATCACCGACCTGCGTACCGATGTCGGCCAGTTCGCCGCTGCCGGCAGCCCGGTGATGACGCTGATCACGATCCAGGACGTGTGGGTCAGCGCCGACCTCACCGAAAACAATCTCGGCCGAATCAAGCCCGGCACGCCAGTATCGATCATCCTCGACGCCCTGCCCGGCGAAGTGCTCGATGGCCGGGTGCGCAGCGTCGGTTATGGCGTCAGCGTCGGCCAGACGCCGCCGCCCGGCACCCTGCCGACAATCCAGAACAGCCGCGACTGGCTGCGTCCGGCCCAGCGTTTTCCGGTGATCATCGAGTTCAGCGAAGAGGCGAAAAAGCGTCTGTTCGAGAGTCGTTCGATTCGCGCCGGCGGGCAGGCGGAAGTCATGGCGTTTCCCAGCGAAAGCAATCTGCTCAATCCACTCGGGCGGGTGTTTGTCTGGTTGATGAGCTGGCTGTCGTATGCCTATTGAACGCAGCGTCCCGGCGCAAAGGGCCTTGCGTCTGGCCTGCGGCACGGCGTTGTGCACCGCCGCCAGTTACGGGCTCGCCTTGCCACTGTCGTTTCTGTCGCCGGTGCTCGCGGTGTTGCTGCTGGCCAGCATGCCTCGACCGTTGCCAGTCAAAATGGCGCTGGTGCTGACATTGGTCGCCGCATTCACAACCAGTCTCGGGCTGTTGCTGGTGCCGTTGCTGCGTTATTACCCGGTGTGCGGCGTGCTGCTGATCGGTGTCGGACTGTTTCTGGTGTTCACCTACGGCTTGCGCGGCGGCAACGTGCTGGTCATGACGTTCCTGGTGATCGGCATGACCATGATCTCCGCCGCCGGTTTTGCCTCATTCGAACTGGCGATGGCGGTGATCAGCGCGCTGGTCAAAGGCTTGTTGCTGGCCGTCGTCATCGTCGGCCTGAGCCACATCCTGTTCCCGGAACCGGCCAACAGCCCCGCGCCACCACCCGCTCCCGCCCTGCCCGCCGAAGACGTGCCTCGCGTAGCGATGCGCGCAACATTGATCGTGCTGCCGACCTTCCTGCTGGTGCTGATCGACCCGGCCAGCTACCTGCCGATCATCCTCAAAGCCGTCAGCCTCGGCCAGCAGAGCACCACGACTCGCACCCACCATGCCGGGCGCGAACTGCTCGGCTCAACCTTGCTCGGCGGACTGCTGGCGGTGCTGTTCTGGTGCGCGTTGAGCCTGTTCGTGCACTTGTGGATGTTCTTTCTGTGGATGCTGCTGTTCGGGCTGTTCGTGGCGCGCAAACTCTATCGGTTGCACCCGACGCAACTCACCCCGGGGTTCTGGCTCAACACCCTGATCACCATGATCATCCTGCTCGGTCAGTCCGTTGAGGACAGCGCGGCGGGCAAGGACGTCTACACCGCCTTCGCGGTGCGCATGGGGTTGTTCATTCTGGTGACGCTCTACAGCGGTGTGATGATGCACCTGCTCGTCGCGCATCGGGAAAGCCGTCAGGGCGTGACCTGATAACCCCGCCCTTGCAGGCAACCGGTGTAGGCGCTTGAACTGGCTGAAGCATCGGTCCGCCGCTGCTCACGCCGATCCTGCCGCTGCCGCGCACCACCGACCACCGCACCGGCGGCAGCCGTCTCTTTGGCTCGGTTCTGGCGATAATCCTGCTTGCGGTCATCGTCCACGGCTTCATAGAACTCGTCGTGCTGACGCCCGCGCACTTCAGCGGCAGTAGCGCCGGCAGCGGCACCCACGGCAGCGCCCTTCAACCGACCGCCGGCCTGGGGTGTCGACGTGGTTGAGGTGGACGCGATGGAATGGCAATCGTTGATGTCGATCTGGGTTTGCTGGGAAGTCTGACCCTTGAGCGGGACGACGGATTCAGCACTGGCCTGTGTGGCGCACAGGCACGCTGCGATGAAGAGTGAGAAGCGGAACATGATGACCTCCGACGCGGCGGGGTTTGCCTGGGGGGCGGGGTAATCTGGGAGTGTAGTTCACGGGGCGCAAAGCCCGTGTTCAAACGTCTTCCCGCACCCGCCGAACCTGCACCAGCAACGCCGGCGCGAAGTGCAGTACCACCATTCGCGCCAGATGGTGAGTGAGGATAAACACCACATTCAGCCCGCCGGCGAACGCCACGATTGCGATGGTTTCGATTGCTCCTGGCATGTACGCGAGCCACAGCGACAACGCATCGCTGCCCAGCAACCGCGCGGCCGCCAATGCAAAAACCGCCGCCACCAGAATCATCAAACCGACCGATACCAGCGCCGTGCGGCCGTGACGTCCCAGCTCCGCGAGGCCAAGCCCTTGGAATCGCGAACCAATCCGCACACCGAGAATCAGCGCCGCCAGATTCAAACTCCAGTCCGGCATGTGAAAGCCCTGCAGCCATCCTGATTTCACGAACGCGGCGGTGATGATGATTGCCGTCAACATGAACGGCGCCGGCACGCCAACGGCCAGCAGCAAACGCCCGACCACCACGCTCAAACCGATCACTGCCAGCACGGTCAATGCCATGCCCGTCGACAGCGGATCAACTTCGGTCGCCGCAGCCGGTGCTGCTCCGGGAATCAGCAAACTCACCAGCAGCGTGATCAGCAGCAGCCGCATCAAGTGCACGATGATCACCTTGCTCGACGCCTGATGCGATTCCAGCAAATCGAACACCGCTGCCAGCGCGCCCGGATACACCGCCAGCAAGGCATCCGTTCGATTCCACCCCGCACCGCGCGACAGCCACCAGGCGGCCAGCGCCACTTGCACTGCCAGGCACAGCAGCAACACGCCGAGGCTCGGCAACATCGTCGATACCGTCGCACTGTCCCACGCTTCGAACATCAACCCGGTGGCGATACCCAGCGTGACCTGAATGTAGCCCAAGCCATAGGGCGTCGCTGGCGCGAATTTGAATTTGGTGACGACCAGTGCCGTCACGAGAATAGAGCCCAACAGCAAACCGTGGGGCACGCCTTCGAACTGCAACAGTGCGCCGAAGCCGGCAGCAATCAACAAACACAGAATGGATTTCATGGTCGCCTTCCTGGCTATTCAAGTGAGTCAGGCGCGCAACCGTCCAATCGCCCGCCGATACTTTTCGATCCGCTCCAGATCCTCCCAACTCGGCGAGGCAATCCGCGACAGGTCGCTGTTCTCTTCCAGATCCGCCAGTTTCACCACCCGCCCGATCGGGTTCTGCGCCGCGCGCTCGACAAAGTCCTCGTAGGATTCACCGGGCACTTTGGTCACCGATTCGATGGCGGACAAAACCGCTTCGCTGAAGCCTTCCTTGCGCAAATCCTCCAGGCTGATGCCACAGTCCTCGACCACATCGTGCAACACCGCGACGATGCGCTCTTCCAGGCTGCTCATGCGCAACATGACCTTCAGCGGATGCAAAATATACGGCGCCCCCCCCTTGTCCACCTGCCCCTCGTGGGCCGTGGCGGCAATGGCGATGGCGCGTTCCAGTGTCTGAGTCATGGGCTTTTCCTCGGGTCAGACGCCGTACCGGCCGCCAATATAGAAGTGGCGCTTGAACCAGCGCCCAATCGCCTGCAAACGTCCGGCTGGCTGCGCCGGCTCGGCATAGCGCTGGAGGATCAGCGAGACCAGATCAGCCTGACTCTCCCCCGAACGCGCGTCCAGCAACTCGGCCACCCAGGCACATCCGGCCTTCTTCAAATGCTCACGCCATTCACCGGGCCAGCCATCCAGCTCATCCAGCGCCAGCCACCGCGCACCGCCCTGCTCGACATGCCCGCCGCCGATCGATTGCTCGAAGCAGAACGGCGTCGCCGGGCGAGACAGGTCGATGCTGAAGATATAGATGTCTTGAGTTTTGTGCTGCGGCGTGGGGGCGTTGTTGCGGCTGCCGATTTGAATCATGCGCGGTTCCGTCCGTGGGAGAGGCGTTACAACTTGTTTCGCAGTCTACGACGTGGTGCTGATGGGGGGAACCTTTGGCGATGAGCCGGGACGTGGCAAGTGAAAAGTTTGAATGGGTAGTCCGGGGATTTTGTTTCAGTCGCCCACAAAAAAGGGACACCGCTGGGTGTCCCTTTTTGCGTTTGGATTCAGGTTGATGGATCAGCGTTTCATGGCTTCACACTGGTTGCGCAGATCCCCGTCGCCGATGCTCGCACAGCTGCTGCCCTGCTTCGCTTCACAGAAGGAGCGTTTGTCACGATCCTGGATACTCGCGCATGAACCGCCTTTCTCCCCTTCGCAAGCGGTGCGAAGATCGTAATTATCGATCGAGGCACAACTACTGCCTTTCTTGGCGTCGCAATAGGCGCGCTGGTCACGATCCTGGATACCCGCGCATGAACCACCCTTCTCCGCTTGGCAGGCCGTGCGCAAATCGTAATTGTCGATGGAATAACAACTGCTACCTTCCTCCATGGCCTGGCAATAATTGCGTTTGTCTGGGTCAGTGATGCTGGCACAACTGGCGGAAACGTAACCGCTGAACAGCAACAACATCGCAAGAATCAGTTTCATCTCACACTTCCTTGAGCTTGCCGGGAAACAGCCTGGCACTGGGTAAAGCAATCAAAACCAGATCAGCGCTTCATGGCCTCACACCGCGTACGCAAATCATGGTTGTCGATGTTCCCGCAACTGCTGCCGCCCGTTGTGGCATTGCAGTAGGCGCGCTGGTCGTGGTCATCGATGTTGCCGCAGGAGCTGCCACCCTGCTCCGCATTGCACCGCGCACGCAGGTCATGATCATCGATGTTGCCGCAGCTGCTGCCGCTCTTTTTGGCATTGCAGTAGGCACGCTGGTCGTGGTCGTCGATGTTGCCGCAGGAACTGCCGCCCTGCTCCGCGTTACAAGCCGCCCGCAGATCGTGATTGTCGATGTTGCCGCAACTGCTGCCGCTCTCCCTTGCATTGCAATAGGCGCGCTGATCGTGGTCATCAATGTTGCCGCAACTGGCAAAGCTGTAGCCGCTGAACATCAACAACATTGCGAGTAATAGTCTCATCACACACTTCCTTGGTTGACCAGGAACCAGCCTGGCACTGCTTGAGCCGATGAATGAGCGTCGCGACACGCCATCAAATTGACATCGGTTTTGGGGAAAGTTCCGGGGGTGGAATGTGTGATGAGTTTTTTGATCTGAAAACGCCGTAGGAAATTGCTCCGCGTGGTGAGGGAGCTTGTTCTTGCGGGGCTGCGAAGCGGGCCGAAATCTGGCAAGTCGTTTTCCCCTGTTGCTCCGCAGCCCTTGATTTACGCCGGTTGCGCCGCCGAACGCGAGCGAACTCTCTGGCCAGACGTGGTGATTTCACGTCCTACAGGCTGATTGCGACGGTGGGAATCGGTGCCTAGAGTGGGTCTGTCGCTGAACGAATTTGGCGATAGGGTTTCGCAGCCCTAAGGAAAATTGACTAACACCGTCAAACTACAATTCTGGCAAAATTCGCCGGCATTACGTTTTACGGCAGTTGTGTGCGGGAGACTTACGGGTCTGCCGGGTTTGGTCTCTTCCTCGGTCTGCGAACCCGCACACATCTGCCACCCACTTTGTTTCGCAGCAGAAAGGTGGCTCATCTTTACCAAGAGACCTTTCCATATGACGATCAAAACACCGCTCCACCGCCACGCGAAGATGTCCCATCCCGCTACCGACCACCCTGTCCTGCTCATCGACGCCGACACCACACTGAGCGATCTTCACGCCTGCCTTAGGGAACGGCTCGATGCTGTTCTGAAATACTTGGATCTGATGGCCTGCATACATCTCCCCGACCACGCCGAGCATGACATCAACACCGTCAGCACCATCGCCAGAATCTTGATTCAGGACGTGAGTGACGTGTTTCGGGTTATAGAGCAACGAGGATTTTGATGTTCTTGCCTGGAAGCTGAAGGACTTACACAATTAAACTTTTCAACTTTTATGCCCGTTTTAAGCCTTGCCAAGTACATGGCGCTTGAAAAGAAAGGACAAGCACCAATCGGAATAATCACAATTAGTGAAAGTTATTAAAACCTGTCATTTATTACAGGTGACAATATCTCTCACCTAAAACACAATCACTCCACAGAAATATGCATTCTGGAAATCACGCCCATTTCGAAACTGGAGATTGAAAATGACATACCCACTGAATGGAAACTATGATGGCGGAAGCGGAAACATATACCGCCTTGTGATTGAAAACTTCAACGAATCAACCGGTTGGTGCAGCGGCTACTTCCACGACGCTCAGACAAACAAGTGGGAAAAAGTGACAGGCCACTACCACTTTTACGGGGAAGGTCAAGATGAGACAGTACTTCAATTCAATACTTCACATGGTTCCTGGAGATGGGAAGCGGACTACGTCGGCGGCGCGCCATCCTTTAACAATTGGACTGCCACTCTAAATGGTGCTGGTTATGCTCAAATGGATTTTATCAAAGAGTCAAACACGCCACAAAGGGTAACGGCAGCGGAGCTAAATCGGGGCGAATAAGCAAGTCAGAACCTAGAAAAATTCGGACCGCCAGCCCATTAATCATAAAAAATCAATCAAAGCCATCCCCTGGCGTAATAGGTATGGCTTTGAATAAAACCGACAACAATAGAGCTTGCATAACGCGAAGCGAATCATCAAAAATTCGCCGGCGTATTCGCACTAATAATCTCCGCCTCATCCGCCCCAATATTCCGGAACTTGTGCGGCAGCGTCGTCGGAAAGTAATACCCATCCCCCGCACTCAACACGCTCACCTGCCCATCCACCGTCAACTCCACGGTGCCACGGGTCACTAACCCACACTCCTCACCTTCCGAGTGAACAATCGGCTCTTCCCCGGAGCTCGCGCCCGGTGCGTATTGCTCGCGCAGCAAGCGCATCTGGCGGCTGGGGACCGAGGCGCCGATCAGGAGCAGGCGCAGGCCGTGGCGGCCGAGGTCGGGTTGTTCGTTGGCGCGGAAGACGTATTGGTGTTCGCGGGGGGGCTGGTCGAAGGTGAAGAAGTCGGCCAGGGACATCGGGATGCCTTCGAGCAGCTTTTTCAGTGAGCTGACGGAAGGACTGACACGATTCTGTTCGATCAGGGAGATGGTGGCATTGGTCACGCCGCTACGCCGGGCCAGCTCGCGCTGGGAGAGTTTGTAGCTTTCGCGTACTAGTTTGAGTCGAGAACCCGTATCCATGACAGCCTTATGTGAGAACGACTTAAGGGCGATGGGGGTGGGTGGCGGGTGCCGCGCAAGGCGCGCGGATCACGTTGCTCCCGTGTCCCGGAACCGTGAAAGGCGGCTATTAAATCACGTTTGTCGGTGTTGCTCAGCAGGTTCGATGGACGGCACATGAAAAAGCCGGCGACGCCCTTTTTGGGGGCGCCACCGGCGAGGTTAATCAGATGCCGAAACGGTCGCGCAGCGAGTAGTACACGGCGCCGAGGGCGGTCAGTGGCGCGGAGAAGGTGCGGCCGCCGATCATCGGCATGTGTGGCAGGGAGGCGAAGGCGTCGAAGCGTTCGGCGTCACCGCGGATCATTTCCGAGATCAGTTTGCCGGCCAGGTGCGAGCAGGTGACGCCGTGGCCGCTGTAGCCCTGCATGTAGTAGGCGTTTTTCTCGATGCGGCCGAATTGCGGCATGCGCGACATGGTCAGCAGGAAGTTGCCGGTCCAGCGGTAGTCGATTTTCACGTCTTTGAGCTGCGGGAAGGTCTTGAGGATCTTCGGGCGGATCAGGGTTTCAATGTCGTCCGGTTCACGGGCACCGTAGACCACGCCGCCGCCGTAGAGCAGACGGTTGTCGGCGGTCAGACGGTAGTAGTCGAGCAGGTAGTTGCAGTCCTCGACGCAGTAGTTGTTGGTGATCAGGCCGCGGGCCTGCTTTTCGGTCAACGGTTCGGTGACGCAGATCTGCGAGCCGCACGGCATGCTCTTGGCGGTCACGCGGTTGTCGAGGCCTTGCGGCAGGTAGGCGTTGCCGGCGATCAGCAGGTACTTGGCGCGGACCTGGCCTTTGGCGGTGCGCACGACGTTGGGTTCGCCGTATTTGATTTCCACCGCAGCGGACTGTTCGTAGATCTTGCCGCCCAGACGCACGATGGCGGCGGCTTCACCGAGGGCCAGGTTCAGCGGGTGGATGTGACCGCCCTGCATGTCCAGCAAACCGCCGACGTAGGCGTCCGAGCCGACTTCGCGACGAATGTCCGCAGCGTCGAGCATCTTCAGGTTTTTATTGCCGTAACGTTCCCAGCTACGTTTCTGTTCGGCGAGTCCCTTGAGCTGTTTGTTGTTCATCGCTGCGAAAATGCCGCCCGGGCGGTAGTCGCACTTGATGTCGTATTCCTTGATGCGCGAACGAATGATGTCGGCGCCTTCGAAGATCATGCTGCCGAGGATTTCGGCGGTCTTGTCGCCGTAGCGCTCTTCGATCACGTCGACGTCGCGGCTGTAGGAGTTGACCAGTTGACCGCCATTGCGACCGCTGGCGCCGTAGCCGACTTTCGCCGCTTCCAGCACCGTCACCTTGTAGCCGGCTTCGGTCAGGAACAGCGCCGAGGACAGGCCCGTGTAGCCGGCGCCGATGATGCAGACATCGCACTCCACCGACTCTTCAAGCGTCGGGAAGTCGATGACTTCGTTGCGGGTGGCGGCGTAATAACTGTTGACGTGTTGTTGTTTCATTATTGTTCTCCGAGGGACGCCGGAAAAACCGGCGTCCACCGTTGTAAATAGAATTAGAGCTTGATCCAGGTCGCTTTCAGCTCGGTGTACTTGTCGAACGCGTGCAGCGATTTGTCCCGACCGTTGCCCGATTGTTTGAAGCCACCGAACGGTGCGGTCATGTCGCCGCCGTCGTACTGGTTGACCCACACGCTGCCGGCGCGCAGGCCACGGGCGAAGGTATGAGCCTTGCTCAGGTTGCTGGTCCAGACCCCGGCGGCGAGGCCGAAGATGCTGTCGTTGGCGATGTGCAGTGCTTCTTCAACGGTGTCGAAGGTGATCAGCGACAGCACCGGGCCGAAGATTTCTTCCTTGGCGATGGTCATGGCGTTGGTCACGCCGTCAAAAATCGTCGGCTCGATGTAGGTGCCGCCGGTTTCCTCGAGGGTGCGGCGGCCGCCGGCGATCAGCTCGGCGCCCTGCTCCCGACCGATGCTGATGTAGCGCAGCACGTTGTCCAGTTGACGCTGATCGACCACGGCGCCGACGGTGGTCGCCGGATCCAGGGCGTGACCCGGTTTCCACGCTTGCAGCGCTTCGACCAGCAGCGGGATGAATTGCTCGCGGATCGAACGCTCCACCAGCAGGCGCGAGCCGGCGGTGCAGACTTCGCCCTGGTTGAACGCAATGGCGCCGGCCGCCGCTTGTGCTGCCGCGCGCAAGTCCGGTGCGTCGGCAAACACCACGTTCGGGCTCTTGCCCCCAGCTTCGAGCCAGACGCGTTTCATGTTGCTAAGGCCTGCATAAATCATCAGTTGCTTGGCAATCGCGGTGGAACCGGTAAAGGCCAGCACGTCGACGTCCATGTGCAGCGCCAGCGCCTTGCCGACGGTGTGGCCGAAGCCTGGCAGGACGTTGAACACGCCTTTCGGAATGCCCGCATCCAGCGCCAGTTGCGCAATGCGGATCGCGGTCAGCGGGGATTTTTCCGAAGGTTTGAGGATGAACGAGTTACCCGCCGCCAGCGCCGGGGCAAATTTCCAGCTGGCCATGATCAGCGGGAAGTTCCACGGCACGATGGCGGCGACCACGCCGGACGGCTCGCGGGTGACCAGGCCGAGTTGATCGTGTGGGGTGGCGGCGACTTCGTCGTAGATCTTGTCGATGGCCTCGGCGCTCCAGCGGATCGCGTTGGCGGTCGCCGGGATGTCGATGCTCATCGAGTCGCTGATCGGCTTGCCCATATCGAGGGTTTCGAGCAGCGCCAGCTCTTCCTGGTGTTGCAGGATCAGGTCGGCGAAGCGGATCAGGATGCGCTTGCGTTCGGCCGGGGCCTTGTTCGCCCACACGCCGGAATTGAAGGATTGGCGCGCGGCTTCAACGGCAAGGTTGGCGTCGGCTTCATCGGTGCTGGCGACGGAGGCCAGGAAACGGCCGTCGACGGGGCTCAGGCATTCGAAGGTTTCGCCGCTGATGGCCGGGCGGTATTCGCCGTTGATGAAGGCACGGGATTCGAGGGTCAGGGACTGGAAGCGTTGTTCCCAGTCGTTGCGGGTCATGGTCATGGGGGGGTGACTCACACATAAGAATTAGTGACCGATATCCCTGTGGGGGCGACGGTGCGACTTGCTCGCGAATACGGCGGGTCAGTCACCTTCAATGTTGAAGGTGATGGCCACTTCGCGGGCAAGTCGAATCGTCGCACCGTCGCTCCCACAGGGTTTTGCGGTGTTAGCGAGATCGCGCTTGAGCGTCAGACGGTATGCAGATACCAGTTGTACTCAAGGTCAGAGATGGAGTTCTCGAACTCGGCCAGCTCGCTTTCCTTGCACGCGACGAACACGTCGATGTACATCGGGTCGATGTAGCGGGCCATGACTTCGCTGTCGTCCAGCTCACGCAGGGCGTCGCGCAGGTTGTTCGGCAGGCTCTGTTCGTTCTGCTCGTAGCTGTTGCCTTCGACCGGAGCGCCCGGCTCGATTTCGTTGGTCAGGCCGTGGTGGATACCGGCCAAAACGGAAGCCATCAGCAGGTACGGGTTGGCGTCGGCACCGGCGACACGGTGCTCGATGCGCACGGCATCCGGCGAACCGGTCGGCACGCGGACGGCCACGGTGCGGTTGTCGATGCCCCAGCTCGGCGAGTTCGGCACATAAAACTGCGCGCCGAAGCGGCGGTACGAGTTGACGTTCGGGCACAGGAAGGCCATTTGCGCAGGCAGGGTCTCCAGCACACCGCCGATCGCGTGGCGTAGCGCGGCGTTCTGCTCGGGATCCTCGCTGGCGAAGATGTTGTTGCCTTCTTTGTCCAGAATCGAAATGTGTACGTGCAAACCGTTGCCCGCCTGGCCCGGATACGGCTTGGCCATGAAGGTGGTGTCCATCTCGTGGTCGTAGGCGATGTTCTTCACCAGACGCTTGAGCAGGACGGCGTAGTCGCACGCCTTGATCGGGTCGGACACGTGATGCAGGTTGACTTCGAACTGCGCCGGGGCGCTTTCCTTGACGATGGCGTCGGCAGGAATGCCCTGCTCTTTCGCGCCTTCGAGGATGTCTTGCAGGCAGTCGACGTACTCGTCGAGGTCGTCGATCAGGTAGACCTGGGTCGACACCGGACGCTTGCCCGAAACCGGCGAACGCGGCGATTGCGGACGGCCGTTCACGTTGTCCTGGTCGATCAGGTAGAACTCGAGTTCGAACGCGGCGCAAATGGTCAGGCCCAATGCGTCGAACTTGCGCACCACGTTGGCCAGCACTTCACGCGGGTCGGCAAAGAACGGCTCGCCTTCCAGTTCGTGCATGGTCATCAGCAGTTGCGCGGTCGGACGCTTCTGCCAGGGCTCGATGCTCAGGGTGCCGGGGATCGGGTAGCAGATGCGGTCGGCGTCGCCGATGTCCAGGCCCAGGCCGGTGCTTTCCACCGTGGAGCCATTGATGTCGAGGGCAAAGAGCGAGGCCGGCAGGTTGATGCCTTTCTCGTAAACCTTGTGAAGACTGGTGCGCTCGATGCGCTTGCCGCGCACCACACCGTTCATGTCTGCAATCAGAAGGTCGACGTACAAAACCTCAGGATGTTTCTTAAGGAATGCGTTTGCTTCGTTGAGTTGAACGGCACGCAGAGGGACCGACATGATGCACCTATTTAGCTGTTAATTATTATGTTCACTGCTGTTTCGCGGAGCCAGTCAACCCGAACGGCAAAGTGAAGTCAATAGCGAACACCGGGCCGCTCAGCGTTTATTTTTCGGGCTTTTTTTAACACTCACGTGCCAATGACGACGCCAGAGACCCGTGAATCATGAAGATTTGATGAACGGCGTTTAGAATTTTTTACATAGGAGTTGTTAATTAAAATCAACGACGCTAAGCTCCGGAAAAGCTCGTTCAAGTGTCAAACTTCGAGGTGAATAAAAATGGCATTCAAGCCATTGATCGGCGTTACTGCGTGCGTCAAACAGATTGGCCTGCACCCCTATCACATCAGCGGCGACAAGTACGTTCGCGCTGTCAGCGTTGCGGCGCTGGGGTTGCCCGTCGTCATTCCTTCCCTTGGCAAACTGACTGAAATCGAAGATCTGCTGGGTCAGCTCGACGGTCTGTTGCTGACCGGCTCGCCGTCCAATGTGGAACCCTTCCACTATCAGGGCCCGGACAGCGCTCCCGGCACGGATCACGATCCGGCGCGGGATGCCACTACCCTTCCTCTATTACGTGCAGCCATCGCGGCGGGCGTTCCGGTACTCGGCATTTGCCGGGGCTTCCAGGAAATGAACGTGGCGCTCGGCGGCAGCCTGCACCAGAAGGTGCATGAACTGCCGGGCATGCTCGATCACCGCGAAGCCGACAGCCCGGACGTCGCCGTGCAATATGCCCCGGCCCACGCCGTGAAGGTATTGCCGGGTGGCGTGTTCGAAGCGCTGGAGCTGCCGGGTGAATTCCAGGTCAACTCGATTCACAGTCAGGGCATCGACCGCCTCGCGCCCGGCCTGCGCGCCGAAGCCGTGGCGCCGGATGGCCTGATCGAGGCGGTCTCGGTGGAGCACAGCCCGACCTTCGCCCTCGGCGTGCAATGGCACCCGGAATGGCAAGTGCTGGACAACCCGAACTACCTGCGGATTTTCCAGGCATTCGGCGAGGCTTGCCGCCAGCGTGCGGCGCGACGCAACCAGCGCTGACGCCACCCAACGATTGCAAAACCATTTACTGCCCCCGCGGGGTCGGCGGCTGCGCGCTTGCGCATCCGTCATCCGCGATCAGCAACACACCGCGAAAACAAAAAGCACCACCCGGCAGCCAGGACGGCGGCGCCGAACAACCCGCACGGTGCGGGTCTGCAATCCACTCTTAAGCCAGGCCGCGTTGGCCCGGCGACTGAAACCTGTTGGGAGTTTCACATGGCAAACGCCTCCAGCACTTACAGGAAGGCTCTTGAAGGTCATCAGCAACCGAAAAAGGTTCTGGTGAAAGTCGATCGAGTCACCAAGAAGTTCGATGAAACCACTGCGGTGGACGATGTGTCCCTGGAGATCCATCAGGGCGAAATCTTCGCCCTGCTCGGCGGCTCCGGCTCGGGCAAATCGACCCTGCTGCGCATGCTCGCCGGTTTTGAACGACCAACTGAAGGACGCATTTTGCTCGACGGTGTCGACATCACCGACATGCCGCCGTACGAGCGGCCGATCAACATGATGTTCCAGTCCTACGCCCTGTTCCCGCACATGACTGTCGCGCAGAACATCGCCTTCGGCCTCAAGCAGGACCGTTTGCCGGCCAGCGAAATCGACGCCCGTGTCGAAGAAATGCTGCGCCTCGTCCACATGACCCAATATGCCAAACGCCGCCCGCATCAGCTGTCCGGCGGCCAGCGTCAGCGCGTGGCCCTCGCCCGCTCCCTGGCCAAGCGGCCGAAGCTGTTGCTGCTCGACGAACCGATGGGCGCGCTGGATAAAAAACTGCGTTCGCAGATGCAGCTGGAACTGGTGGAAATCATCGAGCGCGTCGGCGTGACCTGCGTGATGGTGACCCACGACCAGGAAGAGGCCATGACAATGGCCGAGCGCATCGCGATCATGCACCTGGGCTGGATCGCCCAGATCGGCAGCCCGGTCGACATATATGAAGCCCCGGTCAGCCGCATGGTCTGCGAATTCATCGGCAACGTGAACGCCTTTGACGGCACCGTGGTCGAGGACCTTGAAGGTCACGCGATCATTCACAGCCCGGACTTGCAGCAAAAGATCTACGTCGGTCATGGCGTCAGCACTTCGGTGCAGGACAAATCGATCACCTACGCGATCCGCCCGGAAAAAATGCTCGTCAGCACGATCAAGCCAGAGACCCGCTACAACTGGTCCGAAGGCAAGGTGCATGACATCGCCTACCTCGGCGGCCACTCGGTGTTCTACGTCGAGTTGCCGAGCGGCAAGATCGTCCAGTCGTTCATGGCCAACGCCGAACGCCGTGGCGCGCGGCCGACCTGGGACGACAAGGTCTACGTCTGGTGGGAAGACGACAGCGGCGTGGTACTGCGCTCATGAGAACCTTCAATCAGCAATTCCTGCGCCTGGTGCCCAGCGGGCGAAAGTTCGTCATCGGCATCCCGTTCATCTGGCTGTTCCTGTTCTTCATGCTGCCGTTCTTTTTGGTGATGAAGATCAGCTTCTCGGAAGCCGCGCTGTCGATCCCGCCGTACTCGGAGATTTACACCTACGCCGAACAGAAATTCCAGCTGCTGCTGAACATCGGCAACTACACCCTGCTCGGCGAAGACGAGCTGTACCTGTCGGCGTATCTCGGTTCGCTGAAGGTGGCGTTGCTCAGTACGCTGATGTGCCTGGTGATCGGTTTCCCGATGGCCTACGCGATCACCAAGACCGGCAAGGAAACGCAAAACGTCCTGCTGCTGTTGATCATGATGCCGACCTGGACCGCGATCCTGATCCGCGTGTATGCGTGGATGGGCATCCTCAGCAACAACGGTCTGCTCAACGCGTTCCTGATGTGGACCGGGCTCACCGATCACCCGATCGAGATCCTCAACACCAACACCGCCGTTTACATTGGGGTCGTGTATGCGTATCTGCCGTTCATGGTTCTGCCGCTGTACGCCAACCTGGTGAAGCACGACGGCAGCCTGCTGGAAGCCGCGCAGGATCTGGGTTCGAGCAACTTCAACAACTTCTGGAAAATCACCGTGCCGCTGGCCAAGAACGGCATCATCGCAGGCTGCATGCTGGTGTTCATTCCGGTGGTGGGCGAGTTCGTGATTCCGGAACTGCTGGGCGGCCCGGAGACCCTGATGATCGGTCGCGTGCTGTGGCAAGAGTTCTTCAATAACCGCGACTGGCCGGTGGCGTCTGCCCTGGCGGTGGTGATGCTGTTGATCCTGATTGTGCCGATTCTGCTGTTCAACCGCAGCCAGGCCAAAGAGATGGAGGCACGGGGATGAAACGCTTCGGTTTTGCAAAGTTCATGCTGATCTTCGGCCTGACGTTCATTTATCTGCCGATGCTGATTCTGGTGATCTACTCGTTCAACGCCTCGAAACTGGTAACGGTCTGGGGCGGCTGGTCGGTGAAGTGGTACGTCGGCCTGCTCGACAACACCCAACTGATGGGCTCGGTGGTGCGCTCGCTGGAAATCGCCTGCTACACCGCGATTGCCGCCGTTGCGCTGGGCACCCTCGCCGCTTTCGTGCTGACCCGCGTAACGCGCTTCAAGGGTCGTACGCTGTTCGGTGGTCTGGTCACCGCGCCGCTGGTGATGCCTGAGGTGATTACCGGTCTGTCGCTGTTGCTGCTGTTCGTAGCGATGGCGCAACTGATCGGCTGGCCGCAAGAGCGTGGCATTGTCACCATCTGGATCGCCCACACCACGTTTTGTGCCGCTTATGTGGCGGTGGTAGTCTCCGCCCGTTTGCGCGAGCTGGACCTGTCGATCGAAGAAGCGGCGATGGATCTGGGCGCGAAACCGTTCAAGGTGTTTTTCCTGATCACCATCCCGATGATCGCGCCGTCGCTGGCGGCGGGCGGCATGATGTCGTTCGCCCTGTCGCTGGACGATCTGGTGCTGGCGAGCTTCGTCTCCGGCCCGGGTTCCACCACCCTGCCGATGGAAGTGTTCTCGGCCGTGCGTCTGGGTGTGAAGCCCGAGATCAACGCCGTGGCCAGCCTGATTCTGCTGGCAGTGTCGCTGGTGACCTTCCTGGTCTGGTACTTCGGCCGCAAGGCAGAAGCCAACCGCAAGCGGGCGATTCAGGAAGCGATGGATCAGACCGCCAACGAATCGTGGCAGCAACCGCAACCTCAACGAGTGGCAGCGACGGCCTAGGGCCGTCGCGTTTTACGGCTTTGCGCTTTGGCTTAAAAGCTTCTTAATAAAAAGAATGGAGTTTCACCGATGAAAATGTTTGGCAGGACTCTGCTGACACTGTCCTTATTGGGCGCAATCGCCACGGGCGCCCAGGCCAACGACAAGGTGCTGCGCGTTTACAACTGGTCGGATTACATCGCCCCGGACACCGTCAAGAAGTTCGAGGACGAGACCGGCATCCGCGTGACCTACGATGTGTTCGACAGCAACGAAACCCTTGAGGCACGTTTGCTCGCGGGTAAGTCCGGCTACGACATCGTGGTGCCGTCCAACAGTTTCCTGGCCAAACAGATCAAGGCCGGGGTCTACCAGACTCTGGACAAATCGAAGCTGCCAAACTGGAAAAACCTCAACCCGGTGCTGCTGAAAAACGCCTCCGCCAGTGATCCGGACAACGCCCACGCGTTCCCGTACATGTGGGGCTCGATCGGCATCGGCTTCAACCCGGACAAGGTCCGCGAAGTGCTCGGCAAGAATGCGCCGACCAATTCCTGGGACCTGCTGTTCAAACCGGAGAACGCCGAGAAGTTGAAGGCCTGCGGCATCAGTTTCCTCGACTCGCCGACCGAAATGCTTCCGGCCGCCCTGCACTACCTGGGTTATCCGGTGAACGACAAGGACGTGAAGCACATCGCCGAAGCCGAAGCGCTGTTCATGAAAATCCGGCCGTCGGTGGCGTATTTCCATTCGTCGAAGTACATCTCCGATCTGGCCAACGGCAACATCTGCGTGGCCGTCGGCTACTCGGGTGACGTGCTGCAGGCCAAGGCCCGCGCGGTGGAATCGGGCAACAAGGTCGAGATCGACTACAGCATTCCCAAGGAAGGCGCCGGCAGTTTCTATGACATGGTCGCCATCCCGCGCGATGCCGCCAACGTCGAGAACGCCTACCTGTTCATGAACTTCCTGATGCGCCCGGACATCATCGCCGAAGTCACCAACAGCATCGGCTACAGCAACGCCAACGAAGCCGCGACGCCGCTGGTGGACGAAGCGATCCGCAACGACCCGGGGTCGTACCCGCCGCAAGCGGTGATGGCCACGCTGTATGCGGTGCCGGATCAACCGATTGCCACGCAACGGATCATGACCCGGGGCTGGACCCGCGTGAAACTCGGCAAGTAATTGCACCACCGATGATCGTTCCCACGCTCTGCGTGGGAATGCAGCCCGGGACGCTCCGCGTCCCAAAGCGGACGCAGAGCGTCCATTGAGGCATTCCCACGCGGACGGTTCGACGCCTCGACGTGGGAACGATCAGAGTTACAAGTTTCCGTTCACGCAGCGCCTTACCACCGCTGCCCCCTGCTCTGAACGGCATCACCTGGCTTCCTCGGTTCAGGTGAATTCAGGCGCCCTCGGGCGCCTTTTTTTGTGGGCTCAGATCAGCGGCCAATCGGCCAGCGAGCGATAACGGCCCTTGTGGGACTCGAACAGCGCAAAGCGTTCAGCGCGCAGGAAAAACTCTGGCGCAGTGGCGGATTCCGGTTCCGGCGCCCGATAGTCGCGGGCCAGCGTCAGGTGCGGACGATACTCCCGCGTCGCCTCTTCAAACCCGAATGGCAACATCGCCTGCTCCAGCGCATACACCAGTCGCAGCAATCCCTGCGGCGCCTGCTCCGGCGCCAGCGACAACACCCCGGCACGCCGCCAGACCTGCAACCGATCCAGCGAAATCCTCAGCGCCTCCCCCGGTGTTCGCACCTTCGCCGCCGCCTCGCAGACCTCGCCAATCTGCGCCAACGGCACCGCGCCGAGAAACAGCAACGTCAGGTGGAAATTGTCGGCCGGCACCGGTTTGCCGGCACGCAAACCCAGTTCGCTGCGCCACTGGGCAATCGCCTTGCGCTGTGCCGGCGGGCAGTCCAGGGCGAAGAACAGCCGCTTGACCGGTTGATCCCCGCGCGTTTCGTCCATCATGGCCCCGCTCCTTCGTTCGTCGAGATCCCTGGATTCTACACGCCCGTTTCTGGCGACTCTCGGCATGGGGTTTATAGTTCAACGATTGCCATCAACCGGAGGACGTCATGCGCGAGATCCTCAGCAAAGAACCCTGGTGGGCCCGACCGCCGAATCCCGGACAGGATGAGAGTGAACTGGAATGGGGCTGGCTGGTGCATTACAGCGAAGGTGAGCCACGTTTCGAATTCGTCCGCGAGCGGCCGACGGACGAGCAGATCCGCAACCGCAAAGGCTGCCGGATCACCCCGTCGGCGGAGTGACCCGGCGGCGCGGCATCAAGGCTCGAGAATGTCCTTGAAGCCACCGAAGATCATCCGCTGCCCATCGAACGGCATCGGGTTGACGTCCGGTTGCATGCGCGGGTCCTCCATCATTTTTGCCATGCCGGCGTCGCGGGTGGCCTTGTCCGGCCAGACCAGCCAACCGGCCGATACGACTTCGCCTTCCTTGAGTTTTACGGCCATCGGGAATGAGGTGACCTTGCCGTCCGGCACGTCATCGCCCCAGCCCTGAATCACCTCCAGCGCGCCGTATTCCTTGAACAGCTTCGCGGCGATTTCGCAGTGTTTTTTGTACTGTTCGCGGTTGGCATTCGGCACGGGCGCCACGAAAACATCGATGTAAGCCATGATCATTCTCCTTGCAGGGTGGGTTCGATCTGCTGAGTAGTCGACTCGGACGGCCGCCATTCGACACGGTTGACGCCCAACCCGACCGACGGTTCATCTCGCCCGCCCAAATTGCCCTCGACCTGCGCCGCCATGTGCAGCGTGCCGGCCATCACGCCGGTGGTCGGGTTTTGCACCAGTTTCAGCCAGGCCTTGTCGAAGGTGTTGCCCAGGCTGCTGCGGATCAGCGCTTCACTGTCCGGGCGGTCGTTGGCCTGAATGATTGCGCGCACGCCCGCCACGCGGACCGAAATCAGCGCCCCGGCCAGTTTGCCGGCTGCGGCCGCCACCGCGCTGGCCGCGCCGCGCGGGGCCATTTCCGCCTCCATGCGCTGGCTGGCGCGCTTGGCCACCGGCGCCATGGCCGACTCAGTCGAGGTCACGCCTTTGGAGCCGCCGTCGGTGTGAATCTTGTCGATCAGCGCCGCGTAGGCCGGCAGCGTGTTCAACGGTTCAGTGCTGACAACCTGATACAGCGAAGCATCCCTCGCCGGCGGCGGGCCAAGGGCGATGGCAGGGATTTTCTGCAATCGCCGGTTGAGCTGGGCAATGGGCACGCCGTGGCGCTGGGCGATGACCGGCATCTGCTGCGCCATCAGTTGCGCGTAGAACGCGGTGGACTGGCCGAGGATCGCGTCCGGGTCGATCTCCACCGCTACCGGCGCCAGCACCCGTTCCTGATATTGCTCCAGCAGATAGGCCGCCAGACGCTTGGCCGAGGCATCCTGCTCGCCGCTGGCACTGATCGTGTACCAGCTGACCTTCATCGACAGCCATTCCTGGGTCCAGTAGCTGCTGAACCACGGGATGAAATTTTCTTCAGTTTGCTCATAGACCCGAATGCGCCAATGTTCCATCGAGCCACGGGCGAATACCTTGACCTGCTCGGTGGCCTGTTTCGAGGCGCTGACAATTTCCCGGTCGATCTGCTGCCAGGTCGCCGGCGAAACCACCACCGCCGGCGCGGTCACCGGGGCCCGCGCCGTAGTGGCGCAGCCGGCCAGCAACACCAGTGCGGCGACGAGCAGCGCACGCAGGTTCACGGTGGCGGTCCTTATCTGTTCTTTGGTCGCAAGACCTGAAGAATCCGGAGAGAGATGACATGAGTATAGGTGCGTGGGGTGCGCCGTTTATCCGCTGGTCAGGGCCGCGCCGGTCCAACCATCAATGGCGTCGATATTCACCATCGCGACGATTGCCTTCCGCCGACCGCTCGCCAAAGGCACGATTAACCCATCCGAAACACACAGCACGAGGAGTTCACATCATGATCAATACCGTCACCCTCGCCGTGAGTTTCCCGGTCTTCGGCAGCAACTACTACGATCAGCACGCCGTGTCGCGCAAGACACAAGCGCTGGTGTTCGACGAAGCCTTCGAAGATCTGTTGATGCCCGCCGCCAGCAATCATTTCAGCAATGAAGTGGTGGGCCTCAACGATCAGTTCCGTTTTCTGAGCGACATTCTCGCCACCCATTTGCTGGACATCGAGGCCTCAGTGCCTGCGCGATCCAGCGTCCGGGCGAGCGCTCATTTTTAATGCCAGAGGGCGTTCCCGCAAAGAAACGCCCTCTTCGTTTCAGTCAGTCATCATCCCGGTCGCGGTGATAACGACGCCCGTCGCGGCGGTCGTCATCGCGGTCGTCCCAGCGCCGGTCATGATCGTAATAACGGCCATGATCGCGGTCGTAATGCCGGCCATGGCGATGGTCATCATCGAAATCCGCCACACAGCCGCCCAGCAGTACAGCGGCGGAAACGGTCAGCAGCAGGCTTGTTGCACGCATCATTCAGAATTTCCCTAAAACCAAGGTCTTGACGACGGAAACGGCAGCGCTGCCCGCACCGATGAGGCGCGGTGTGCGCTGCCGCAGATACGACCGGGGAAAACGACGATGATTCACCGACCGCCGATGACCGTTGATCGCCTCGCCCGCCTCGCCCGAGCGGCGGCCAAATGCCACCTATACTGCTTGCAACGCGCAAAGGATCTGCCCCTCAAAAACAACAAGTAGAGGTGCGACATGGTCTGGCAACAAGTCTATGACCCGTTCGGCAATCCGGTGATTTCCACGATCATGGCCGCCGTTCCAGTGGTGGTGATGCTGGCGGCGCTGGCCTTCTTTCATGTGAAGGCGCATCTGGCCGCACTGCTGGCGCTGGCCTCGGCACTGCTGATCTCGATCTTCGCCTTCGGCATGCCCGCTAACATGGCCGGTTCGGCGGCGCTGTTCGGGGCGGCCAACGGGCTGCTGCCGATTGGCTGGATCGTGCTCAACATCATTTTTCTGCATCGCCTGACCACCGAGAACGGCTCGTTCAAGGTGTTGCAGGATTCGCTCGCCCGCATCACCGACGACCGGCGCCTGCAATTGCTGCTGATCGCCTTCTGTTTTGGCGCCTTCTTTGAAGGTGCCGCCGGGTTCGGCACGCCGGTGGCGGTGACTGGGGCCATTTTGATCGGTCTTGGTTTTTCGCCACTGGCAGCGTCCGGTCTGGCGCTGATCGCCAACACCGCACCCGTGGCCTTCGGCGCACTGGGCACACCGATCATTACGCTGGCCAAGGTCACCGGGCTGGATGAAATGGAGCTCTCGATGATGGTGGGACGGCAGCTGCCGTTCTTTTCGGTGCTGGTGCCGTTCTGGCTGATCTGGGCCTTCGCCGGGTGGCGAAAGATGCTGGAGGTATGGCCGGCGATTCTGGTGGCTGGCGTCAGTTTCGCCATCCCGCAGTTTCTGGTTTCGAACTACCACGGGCCGATGCTGGTGGATGTGATCGCCGCGCTGATTTCCATGGCCTGCCTGACGTTGTTCCTCAAGGTATGGAAACCGGCAACCGTCCACACCTCGGCCGCGCTGTCGGGGCGGCATGACGACTCGAAGGTCGAAGAAGAAAAGGTCACGGCCAGCGCCGCATTCAGCGATCAGGCGCGCCCGGCAGTGATGCGCGCGTGGATGCCGTGGATCATCCTCACGGTGTTCGTGTTTGCCTGGGGCACCCAGGGTTTCAAGAACATGTTCGACACTCGTCCGGCGATTGATCCCGTTACCCAATCGGCCAGGCTTGATCCGCAGGGCAAACCGCTGCGCGAGGCCAATCCGGTGTTCGCCCCGGCCGTGACTTTCAGCTCCCTGCATCTGCAGATCGAAAAAGTCCCGCCGGTGGTCGCCGCGCCGAAAGCTGAAGAGGCGGTGTACAAGTTCACCTGGTTCACTGCCACCGGCAGCGGCATCCTGCTCGCGGCGATTGTCGGTGGATTGCTGATGGGCTACTCGATCCCGCAACTGATCAAACAGTACCTACGCACGCTGTGGGTCGTGCGCTTTTCGCTGATCACGATTGCCGCGATGCTGGCGCTGGGATTCCTGACCCGCTACTCGGGGCTGGACGCGACCATGGGGCTGGCATTCGCTGCCACGGGGATTTTCTACCCGATGTTCGGCACCTTGCTCGGCTGGCTTGGCGTAGCGCTGACCGGGTCGGATACCGCGTCCAACGTGCTGTTCGGCGGCTTGCAACGGGTGACGTCGGAGCAGTTGGGCATCAGCCCGGTCCTGATGGCGGCGGCCAACAGCTCCGGCGGAGTGATGGGCAAAATGGTCGACGCGCAGTCGATTGTGGTCGCCTCGACGGCGACACGCTGGTACGGCCATGAAGGGGAAATCCTGCGTTACGTGTTCTTCCATTCCATCGTGCTGGCAATCCTGGTCGGCGGCCTGGTGACGTTGCAGGCGTATGTGGCGCCGTTTACGTCCATGGTGGTCGGCGCGCATTGAGATCGCGGGTGCCTCGGTTGTGAGAGCGATCTGACTCACAGCCAAGGCACCCGCGTTCATTCTGTCGATTGATGAAGCGCGCGCATGAGGCCATGCGCAAATCAAAGAAAACCTTTTCCTCTCCAGCGTGGTCACTCCTAGAACAGAGCGAGACTGGCAACCACGCCAGCGTACCCGTGCGGGTCTTTCACACCCTGCCGACCTGATAGAGGAAGCCAAGCAAATGAATGACCATCCGCCAATGGCGATCTCCCGACGCCGTTTCCTGATTCTTGGTGCCGTGACCGCAACCGCGTTCGCGATGCCCCCTTTCATCAGCCTCAAGGCCTACGCGGCCAGCCTGGAGCAACCGGCCATGGCCAAAGTAACTATCGAAGTCAACGGCAAGCCACAGGCGCTGGAGGTTGATACTCGCACCACCCTGCTCGACGCCCTGCGCGAACACCTGCACCTGACCGGCAGCAAAAAGGGCTGCGACCACGGTCAGTGCGGCGCCTGCACGGTGATCGTCGATGGCCGGCGAATCAATTCATGCCTGACCCTGGCGGTGATGCAGGACGGCGCCAAAGTCACCACCATCGAAGGCCTCGGCATGCCAGACCACCTGCACCCGATGCAGGCGGCATTTATCAAGCATGACGGCTACCAGTGCGGATATTGCACGCCGGGGCAGATCTGCTCGGCGGTCGCCGTGCTCCAGGAAATCCGCGACGGCATCCCCAGCCACGCCAGCGCCAGCCTCACCGAAGCGCCGCAACTGATCGCCAGCGAATTGCAGGAACGCATGAGCGGCAACATCTGCCGATGCGGCGCCTACTCGAACATCATCGAAGCCATCAGCGAAGTCGCGGAGGTGTCAGCATGAGAGCGTTCAATTACAGCCGCGCCGACTCCCCTGCCGCAGCCGCCGCTCAAGCTGCACAAATCGAAGGTGCGCGTTTCATCGCCGGCGGCACCAACCTGCTGGACTTGATGAAGCTCGACATCGAAACGCCGCAGCAGCTGATTGACGTCAATCACCTGGGCCTCGACCAGATCGAAGCCACCGACGACGGCGGCTTGCGCATCGGCGCACTGGTGCGCAATACCGATCTGGCCGCCGACAGCCGCGTCCGGAAAGACTACGCGCTGCTGTCCCGCGCCTTGCTCGCCGGTGCATCGGGCCAGTTGCGCAACATGGCGACCACCGCCGGCAATCTGCTCCAGCGCACGCGCTGCCCGTATTTCTACGACACCAATCAAGCCTGCAATAAACGCAATCCCGGCAGCGGTTGCGCGGCGATTGGCGGGGTCAGTCGACAACTCGGCATTATCGGCGTCAGCGATGCTTGCATCGCGACCCATCCGAGTGACATGGCGATTGCGATGCGGGCGCTGGATGCCCAGGTCGAAACGATCAAGGCCGACGGCAGCACGCGGCGCATCGCCATCGCGGACTTCCACCAGTTGCCCGGCACCACACCGAATGTCGAAACCAGTCTGATGCCGGGCGAGCTGATCACCGCCGTCACCCTGCCCGCGCCAGTGGGCGGCACCCATGTCTATCACAAGGTGCGCGACCGCTCGTCGTACGCCTTCGCGCTGGTTTCCGTCGGCCTGATCCTGCAGAAGGATGGCAGCGGCCGCATCGCCGTCGGTGGCATCGCGCCGAAACCCTGGCGAGTCGAAGCGGCGGAAGCGCTGCTGCCGCAAGGCGCGAAAGCCGTCACCGCACGCCTGCTCGACGGCGCCACGCCTACTTCTGACAACCAGTTCAAAGTGACATTGGTCGAGCGCACGATTGCCTCGGTGCTGGCCCAAGCGAGGGACGAAGCATGAAATTCGACACGCCCGCCACGACCAACCCGATTGATCAGTTGAACGTCATCGGCAAACCCACCGACCGCATCGAAGGCTCGCTGAAGACCAGCGGCCAGGCGCCTTACGCCTACGAGCAACATGAAGCCGTGAAGAATCAGGCCTATGGCGTGATGGTCGGTTCGGCCATTGCCAAGGGTCGCATCACCCGCATCGATCTGGAGGCCGCCCGCGCCGCGCCGGGGGTGCTGACCATCGTCACCGCCGCCAATGCCGGCAAGCTCGGCAAAGGCCAATACAACGCCGCGCACCTGCTGGCCGGGCCGCAAGTGCAGCACTATCACCAGGCAGTAGCGCTGGTGGTCGCCGAAACCTTCGAACAGGCGCGGGCTGCCGCGCAGTTGGTCAACGTCGAGTACGCGGCCGACAAAGGTCAATTTGATCTGGCCAGCGTGCGCGATCAGGGCGTGGAGCCGAAAGACGAATTGCCGGACGTCACACACGGCGATTTCGCCAGCGCTTTTGCCGCCGCGCCCGTGCAGTTCGACCAGACCTACACCACGCCGGATCAGTCCCACGCGATGATGGAGCCCCACGCGACACTTGCCGTGTGGAAAGGCGATCAACTGACGCTCTGGACCTCCAACCAGATGATCGCCTGGAGCGTCGGCGACATCGCCGCCACCCTCGGCCTGCCCAAGGAAAACGTGCGGTTGATCTCGCCGTATATTGGTGGCGGTTTCGGCGGCAAGCTGTTCATTCGCGCCGACGCGATCCTCGCCGCTCTGGGTGCACGGCTGGCGAACCGTCCCGTGAAGGTCGCCCTCGCCCGTCCGCAGATCGCCAACAACACCACCCACCGTCCCGCCACGATTCAGCGGATTCGCATGGGCGCCACGGCTGACGGCAAACTCACCGCCATCGCCCATGAAGGCTGGTCGGGCAACCTCGCCGACGGCAAGGTCGAAGTCGCGGCACAGCCGAGTCAGTTGCTCTACGCCGCAGAAAATCGCCTGGTGACCATGCGCCTGGCGCCGCTGGATCTGCCGGAAGGCAACGCCATGCGTGCACCGGGTGAAACGCCGGGGCTGATGGCGCTGGAGATCGCCATGGACGAGATGGCGGAACAGCTCAAACTCGATCCGATCCAGTTCCGCATCCTCAACGACACGCAGGTCGATCCGGTGAAAACCGAGCGGCCGTTCTCCCAGCGACGTCTGATCGAATGCCTGCAAACCGGCGCCGAGCGTTTTGGCTGGGATAAGCGCAATGCGGCGCCCGGCACCCGTCGCGAAGGTCGCTGGCTGATCGGCATGGGCGTTGCGGCGGCGATTCGCAACAACCTGCTGGTGAAGTCCGGCGCACGGGTACGACTGGAGCGCGACGGCAAGATCACCGTTGAAACCGACATGACCGACATTGGCACCGGCAGCTATACGATCATTGGTCAGACTGCAGCGGAAATGATGGGGGTCAGCCTGGACGATGTGGTGGTGCGACTCGGCGATTCGAATTTCCCGGTGTCGGCGGGCTCCGGCGGCCAGTTCGGCGCCAACTGCTCGACCGCCGGGGTTTACGCGGCGTGCATGAAGCTGCGCGAAGCGATCGCGACCAAACTGGGCATGAACGCGGGTGAAGCGCAGTTTGTCGACGGCCACGTGCGGCTGGGCAACCAGAACGTGCCGTTACGTGACGCCGCGCAACACGCCCCGATCGAAGTCGAGGACAGCATCGAATTCGCCGACCTCGCCAAGCAGTACCAGCAATCGACCTTCGGCGCGCACTTCGTCGAAGTCGCGGTGGATGCCGCCACCGGCGAAGTGCGCGTGCGACGGATGCTCGCGGTGTGCGCCGCCGGGCGGATTCTCAATCCGAAATCGGCCCGCAGCCAGGTGATCGGCGCCATGACCATGGGCGTCGGCGCAGCATTGATGGAAGAGCTCGCGGTGGACCAGCGCCACGGCTTTTTCGTCAACCATGACCTGGCCGGCTACGAAGTACCGGTGCACGCCGACATCCCGCATCAGGAGGTGATTTTCCTCGATGAAACCGATCCGATTTCATCGCCGATGAAAGCCAAGGGGGTCGGTGAACTGGGGATTTGCGGCGTGAGTGCAGCGGTGGCGAATGCGATCTATAACGCCACGGGTGCACGGGTGCGGGAATACCCGATTACCTTGGACAAGATTCTCGCGTCACTGCCGCAGATGATTTGATTTGTGGACTGGCCCCACGGTGAGGACGTTCGGTCTCACCGTGGGCGACTTGCTGATTATCGGACGTCGGGATACTCCGACGCTCCCACCTGCTCCATCCAGTCCACCACTTTGCCATCCAGCATTTCAGCAATGGCGATATGCGTCATGGCCGTGGTCGGCGCCGCACCGTGCCAATGCTTCACGTCGGGCGCGATCCACACGGTGTCGCCTGGCCGAATCACCCGCACCGGCTGCCCCCATTCCTGCACGAAGCCTGACCCAGCGGTAACGATCAGCGTTTGCCCCAACGGATGGGTGTGCCACGCCGTACGCGCTCCCGGCTCAAAGGTCACGGTGGCGCCGCTGATCCGCGCCGCATCGCTGCCCTTGAACGGCGCATCGACCCGTACCGTCCCGGTAAACCAGTCGCTCGGGCCTTTGACCGACGGTTGTGAGCCGTTGGGAGTAACGGTCACGCGAGATGTTTCGCTGGCCTGGACTTCGCCCGCCAGCAGGGAAAGGGTCAGCGCCGAAGCGGCGATCGGATTCATGTTGAGGCTCTCCAGAAAAGGGACAGCCTCCACTTTAACCAGCCCGACTGTTCCGATAATCGACTAGAATTCAAAATAACTTATGCAGGGTACTCATTAATGCTTCGGGAAAATGCCAGTGATCTGCTCGCTTTCCTCGCCGTGGCGCGTGAGCGCAGTTTCACCAAAGCAGCTGCCAAACTTGGCGTTTCGCAGTCGGCGCTCAGTCATACGATCCGCAGCCTTGAAGCCCGGCTGGGCCTTCGCCTGCTGATCCGCACCACCCGCAGTGTCTCTCCCACCGAGGCTGGTGAGCACTTGCTGCAAACCATCGGCCCGCGCTTCGAAGAGATCGAATCGGAACTGGCCGCCCTCAGCAACCTGCGGGAAACGCCCGCCGGCAAGATCCGTCTAAGCGCCACCGATCACTCGCTGAACTGGCTGTTGCGACCGGTCCTCAAAGAATTTCTTCTGCAATACCCGGACATCTCCGTCGAAGTCAGCTGCGACTACAGTTTCGTCGACATCGCAGGTCAGGGTTTCGATGCCGGCGTGCGGCTGGGCGAGGATGTCGCACAAGGCATGATCGCCACTCGTATCGGCCCGGACATGCGCATGGCGGTGGTCGGCTCGCCCGCCTATTTCGCCAGACGCACCGTACCGAAAACCCCGCGTGATCTGACCGACCACGCTTGCAATAACTTGCGCCTGCCTACCAACGGCGGTCTATACGCCTGGGAGTTCGAGAAGAATGGCGAACGCTTGAAAGTGCGAGTCTGCGGACAGGTCACCCTCAACGGCGTCTATCCATTACTGGACGCTGCACTCGACGGTTTCGGCCTGAGTTACATCCCGGAGAACATCGTCGCCCCCTGTCTGGCTGAAGGTCGCCTGATACAAGTACTGGAGGATTGGTGCCCGGTGTTTTCCGGATATCACCTCTACTACCCGAGCCGGCGCCAGACAGCGCCGGCCTTTGCATTGTTGCTGGCGGCGCTGCGCTATCAAGGCTGAAACCGTCTAGTCCAGCAACGCAATCAACTGCTGACGCTGCGCATCGGTCAGCATCAACCCGAACCCGGCGCCGGCGTTGTCGGCCATGTACAACGGGTTGCTGGTGCCGGGAATCACACAAGTCACCGCCGGATGCGCCAGCAGAAATTTCAGTGCCAGTTGCGGCCAGCTCTTCGCCCCCACCTGAGCTGCCCAACCCGGCAGCGGTTTGCCCTTGAGCCGCGCGAGCAGGTCGCCGCCGCCGAACGGCCGGTTGCAGATCACCGCTACTCCGCGTTCGCGGCACAGCGGCAGGATGCGTTTCTCGACCCCGCGATCATCCAGGGCGTAGTTGATTTGCAGGAAATCCAGCGGCTCGGCCTTGAGTACCGCTTCGACCTCGTCATAGGCCGAAGGCGTGTAGTGGGTGATGCCGATGTAGCGGATGCGGCCCTGCTCTTTCCATTCGCGCAGGGTCGGCAGATGGGTTTGCCAGTCGAGCAGGTTGTGGATCTGCATCAGGTCGATGCGCTCGGTGCGCAGCAGGCTGAACGACTGTTCCATCTGCGCGATGCCCTCCTCGCGACCACGGGTCCAGACCTTGGTCGCCAGAAACGCCGGTGAGCGCGGTTCGTGGATCGACAGCAATTCACCGGTGGTTTCCTCGGCGCGGCCGTACATGGGGGAGCTGTCGATCACCGTGCCGCCCTTTTTGAACAGCTCGCCGAGCACCGCCGGCAATTGCTTGTAGACCGGATCGCCGGGGGCGACGTCGAAACCGCGATAAGTGCCCAACCCCACCAGCGGCAGTGGCTCGGAGCTCGAAGGGATGGCGCGGGTCTGCATGGTCTGGGCTCCTGTGGCGTTCGGCAACGAAATGGCGGCCAGCGCCCGGTCAAAGGTGAAAACCGCTGACACGCCGGCTGCCAGTGTCAGCAACCGGCGGCGGGAATATCCCTCAGTGTGGTTCATGCTGGCGCCCTTGCCCTGTGGATCTGTTGCACCTTGTGTTTTGATGCAGCCCGCAAAACCGTTGGACTACACTGCGACAGCCAACCTGCGCGCCCGGTTAACGTTAGTCGAATGTCCAGAACCCTGTTGTCACTCGTCGCATTGATCCTCGCCGTGTACTTGATCCTGTGCGCGGCGCTGTTCGTGTTTCAGCGGGCGCTGATTTATTTTCCGCAGCCCGCCAGCCTCGACTCACCGGAGTCACGGTTGACGCTGGCCATGCCCGACGCCGAGATCCGCGTGACAGTGCGCGAGCGCGCCGGGCCCAGAGCACTGATCTATTTCGGCGGCAATGCCGAGGACGTTTCGCGCAATCTGCCGGAGTTTTCCGAGGCGTTTCCTGACTATTCGTTGTATTTGCTGCATTACCGGGGCTTTGGCGGCAGCGGCGGCTCGCCCTCCGAAGAAGCGATTGCCGAGGATGCGCTGGCGCTGTTCGATCAGGTGTATGCCAGTCATCCTCAGGTCGCGCTGCTGGGGCGCAGCCTCGGTTCCGGCGTCGCGGTGCGGCTGGCTAGCCAGCGACCGGTGGAACGGTTGATTCTGGTCACGCCCTACAACAGCCTCGAAGAAATCGCCGCCCGCCAATATCCGTGGGTGCCGGTGCAGTGGTTGCTCAAGGATCGTTTCCGGTCCGGCCAGTACGCGGCGCATATCCGCGTGCCGACGCTGCTGCTGGCGGCGAGCGATGACGAGGTGATTCCACGGGCCAGCACCGAGCGCTTGCTGCACAGTTTTCCCGACGGTGTGGCCGCGCTCAAAGTGGTGGCGGATTCGGCACACAATTCGATTTCCGAACGCCCGCAGTACCTGCAATGGATCGAGGATGCGTTGAATCGCTGAGCACTTCGTCGGCAGTCGATGAAACCCGGCGCTGCTTCGTGAACCAAGTGCAAAAAGGCCAGTCCTACCCGCGCCGCGTTCTGCGGCTCACTTTCCTTCAGCCTTGTCTTTGTTCAGAGCTTTGCGTCCCATGCGCCACGCCGTTCGTTCGTCTCGCTTCGTTTCGCTGTGCCTGTTGTTCCTTTCTCCCCTGCTTTCTCCCTCTGCCCACGCCGGCGCCGAGCGACAACTGGTGGCCGCCATCAACGACTACCGCGCCCATCCGCAACGTTGTGACCGGCGCCCGGCCCAACGGCTGGCGCCGCTGACGCTGAAGTCGAACCTGGCGTTACCGGTCGGCTATGGCTACGGCGGTGGGTTGCGCGAACGATTGAAGGATTCCGGCTACGCAGCCGTGGCGGTGCGCAGCATCCGGATCGTCGGCGCGCAGGACGCCGAAGAGGCGTTCGATCTGCTGCAAAGCGATTACTGCGGCGCACTACTGGACGGTCAATACGCCGACATCGGCATCAGCCGCGCCCGCAGCGAATGGCAAGTGGTGCTGGCCCGGCCGGTGCTTGACAGTCGTGTCGGCGACACCCGCAGCGTCGGCAAGGCCTTGCTGGCCGAGGTCAACGCCGCCCGCGCCCGACCGCGAATGTGTGGTCGCCAGCGCTTCGCCGCCGCCCGGCCCTTGAGCTGGAATCCGGCGCTCGGAGCCGCCGCCCAGGGGCACAGCAAGGCCATGGCCTACGGCAACTACTTCGCTCACCGCGACCCGGATGGCGACGGCCCGGCAGATCGCGCCCGGGCGGCCGGCTACCGTGGCCGGCAGATCGGCGAAAACATCGCTGCAGGGCAAAGCTCACCGGGCAAGGCCATGGCCGGCTGGCTAGCCAGCCCCGGACACTGCGCCAACCTGATGAACCCGATGTTCACCCAGGTCGGCGCCGGGTTTGCCAGTGAGGCGCGCAGTGATGAAGGGGTTTACTGGACGATGCTGTTCGGGGCGCCTTGATCCGGTGTTATCCGAAAACGTTGAAGAGCGCTGCAAGTCGCAACTCGACGGCTGATCGTCAGACCGGAGAAATCGTGGCAAGAACGCCAATCATGATGGTCAACACAAGAAAGCCGCCGAGGAAAATCGCCATCTTAGCCATGAAGGCCTCCTGAATACTGAATGTCCGGCGCACCGGGCGCTCCGGAATGAAGCGCGTCGCGTATGGCCGAACGGCAGGGCTATTTTGGGCCCGTGGCTGAGATGGTTACAGATGCAGATTCGACAGGAAAAAGCGGATCAGATGGATCGGGCTGACGCATGGGTCGATATTCAGATCGGGACAGAGGGTTTCCATTGCGCCGCTTTGATCTAGAGTCATGGGCGCCGCGCCAAAAACAACAAAAAATACAGGAGTGAAACCATGTCCGATTTGAACCTGCACCCAAACGCCGCCGAATCCCTGAACCGCTGGCACGAGATGATCCGCACCGGCAACCTCAAGGCCCTGCCAGAATTGCTCGATCCCAAAGCGGTTTTCCGCTCGCCGATGGCGCACACACCTTATCCAGGCGCGCCGGTGGTCGCGATGATCCTCAATACCGTGTTCGAAGTGTTTGAAGACTTCAAATACCACCGTGAACTGGCGACGGCGGATGGCTTGAATGTGGTGCTGGAATTCAGCGCCAAAGTGGGGACGAAAGAGCTCAAGGGCATTGACATGATCCGCTTCGATGAACAGGGCAAGATCGTCGAGTTCGAGGTAATGGTGCGGCCGCTGAGTGGGTTGCAGGCGTTGGGCGAAGAGATGGGACGGCGGTTGGGAGCTTATCTGGCGGCCGCCAAGGCCTGAAACCCGGACACAAAAAAGCCCACTGACCGTCACCGGTTCAGTGGGCTTCGTGTGTCTGGCGTCTAGTTACAGAGCCATGTCACGTGCAGCGCTTTCTTTCGGAGCCGGAGCTTTTTCAGCCGAGGCGTCCGCCGCTGGAGCTGCAACCTGGCCAATCACCGGAGGGGTTGGCAGTTGCAGGATCTTGGCGGTGTAGGCCCACTCTTCAGCCACTTTGGCTGGATCGTTGTTCAGCTGGGTGCCGTAGCTTGGAACGATCTGGTGCAGCTTGGCTTGCCACTCAGGGCTGGCGACTTTGTCTTTGAAGACTTTCTGCAGCACGCTCAGCATGATCGGCGCAGCGGTCGATGCGCCTGGGGATGCGCCCAGCAGACCGGCGATGGAGCCGTCCTTGGAAGCAACGATTTCGGTGCCCAGTTTCAGCACGCCGCCAGCGGCTTCATCACGCTTGATGATTTGCACGCGCTGGCCGGCTTGCCACAGGCGCCAGTCTTCGGCTTTGGCGTTCGGGAAGTATTCCTTCAGCGCGTTCAGACGGTCTTCATCCGACAGCATCAGTTGACCGGCCAGGTACTCGACCAGCGGGTATTCCTTGATGCCGACCCGGGTCATAGGCCAGATGTTGTGGGTGGTGGTGCTGGTCAGCAGGTCCAGGTACGAACCTTCTTTCAGGAACTTGGTGCTGAAAGTCGCGAACGGGCCAAACAGGATGACGCGCTTGCCGTCCAGGACACGGGTGTCCAGGTGCGGAACGGACATCGGAGGCGCGCCAACCGAAGCTTTACCGTAGGCCTTGGCCAGGTGCTGTTCGGCGATGGCCGGGTTATCGGTCACCAGGAACGAGCCGCCTACCGGGAAGCCAGCGTATTCCTTGGCTTCTTCGATACCGGACTTCTGCAGCAGGTGCAGGGCACCGCCGCCGGCGCCGATGAACACGAACTTGGCGTCGGTTTCAGTCTTGGTGCCGTCTTTCAGATTCTTGTAGCTGACGCGCCAGGTGCCATCGGCATTCTTGGTGATGTCTTGCACTTCGCTCGACAGCTTCAAGTTGAAGTTGGGCTTGGTCTGCAGGTAACCGGCGAACTGGCGGGTGATTTCGCCGAAGTTCATGTCGGTACCCAGCGGGCTCCAGGTGGCCGCGATTTTCTGGTTCGGGTCACGCCCTTCCATCATCAGCGGGACCCACTTCTTGATCACAGCCGGGTCTTCGGAGTACTGCATGCCGGCGAACAGCGGGCTCGCTTGCAGGGCTTCGTAGCGCTTTTTCAGGAACTTGATGTTGTCATCGCCCCACACGAAGCTCATGTGCGGAGTGGTGTTGATGAACGAACGAGGGTCCTTCAGGACGCCTTGACGAACCTGCCAGGCCCAGAACTGACGGGAGACCTGGAACGCTTCGTTGATCTCGACGGCTTTCGGGATGGTGACATTGCCCTTGTCGTCTTCCGGGGTGTAGTTCAGCTCGGCGAGCGCCGAGTGACCGGTACCGGCGTTGTTCCAGCCGTTGGAGCTTTCCAGGGCGACGCCATCGAGGCGCTCGACCATTTCCATCGACCAGGTCGGTTCCAGCTCATTGATCCACACACCCAGGGTGGTGCTCATGATGCCGCCGCCGATCAGCAGGACGTCGACTTTCTTTGCTTCCTCGGCATTGGCGGAAGACATCCCCATCGCCAAAGCCAGCCCCAGCAAGGCTGTGTTCACTTTTTTAAACATCCGTTGCACCTATGATAAAACGCCTTCCGCCCGCCGCTGTTGTATGTATGAGGTCCCCTCTTTCGCGACACTCAGGCCAGCGTCGCAGGTTCCGGCACACTTCAATTTTGACGGGTGGGCACACAAGGCCGACAGGCAGTGTCGACCTCAGTTATATGTCCCTTCTGAACTGACTTCTTATCATTATTGGCTTCAGCTACTTGAGCGACAGGGGTTCTGCCTGGCCCGCCGAAAAGCGCACCAGACTGAATTGGGTCAAAACAAGTGGCGCGAAGAATATCACGTCATGGCAAACCCGCGCGTCTGTTCGCGACCGGATAGTTTTCGATTGGTTCCTCAAGCGCTTTCAAACGCCGTACTGTTCCTGATAAGTTGTACGACGACTGACAAATAATCCAGTCGTTCCGAAACCTACAACAACAAGGAATCCTCATGAACAAAAGCAAAGTGCTGCTCGGTCTTTTCTGCGTTTTCAGCGGCTACGTCGCCGCCGCCCCGGCGGAACAGGATGTCGCCCAGGCCGTCGATCACCTGACCCAGGCGATGCTGCACAAGGACATCGCCGAACTGAACGCCCTGACCGCCGACAACCTCACCTACGGCCACTCCAGCGGCAAGATCCAGGACAAGAAAGCCTTCATCGCCGATATCGAAACCGGCAAGAGCGCGTTCAAGACCCTGGAGATGCAAAACCAGACCATCACCCTGTCCGGAGATACCGCGCTGGTACGCCATCACTTTTCGGCGCAGGCCCTCAAAGGCACCGAAGTCGTGCCGACGGAAATCGAGAACTTCCAGATCTGGCAGAAGCAGGCTGGCAAGTGGTTGCTGGTGGGGCGTCAGGCGTACAAGTTCTGATGCATGAGCTCTGCCGCCAATGCGGCGGCAGAGCCTGCTCTCACAACCGAAACCGGTCCACCGACTGCGCCAGCCGCCCCGCCAGACTCGACAGTTCGTCCGTGGTATTGGCCGTCTGGCCGATGACCTTGCTGTTGCCCTCCGACATGCCCGCGATCATCTCCACCTGATGGGCAATTTCGTTGCTGGCCTGGCTCTGTTCGCCGATGGTGCGGGTGATGTCGTTGACCAGCTGCGTGGTGCTGAGGGTGGCGTCGAGGATTTCGCGGATGGCGCGTTCGACGTCGGCGGTGACCGCCATGCCCTTGTCGACCTGGGCGACACCGGCCTCCATGCTGCTGACGGCCTCGCGGGTGCTGTTCTGGATGCGCGCGACCATCGCGGCGATTTCCTGAGTTGACGCACTGGTGCGCGCAGCCAGACTGCGCACCTCATCGGCCACCACCGCAAAGCCCCTGCCCTGCTCACCCGCCCGGGCCGCCTCGATGGCTGCGTTGAGCGCCAGCAGGTTGGTCTGGTCGGCGATGCTCTTGATCACCTGGATGATGTTGAAAATGCCTTCGGACTCCTGATCGAGGGTGCGGATCACCTGCGCCGATTGCTGGGCGGAACGGGCGATGTCGTCCATGTCGCTGACCACCTGATGGATCACCTGCCCGCCGTTTTTCGCCAGTGACTCGGCCTGGCTGGCCATGTCCAGTGCACGCTCGGCGTGCCGGGTGATTTCCTCGATGCTCGCGGTCATCTGGCTCGCGGCGGCGGCCATGGTGCCGGCGGCGGTGCTTTGCTGCTGACTGCTGTCGGCCACCTGATGGCAGCCGTGGCTCAGTTGTTCGCTCATGCCGCTGACGCCGTGGGCGTTGCGTCGCACCACGTCGATCATGTCCCGCAGGTCGCGCTGCATCGTGGCCAGCGTGCGGATCAGCGCACTGGCTTCGTCCTTGCCGGACGGTTCGGCGATCGGCTCGCTGAGGTTGCCATGGGCGATGCTTTCGGCGATGCGGCTGGCGGATTTCAGCGGCCCCATGATGCTCAGGATCACCCACCGGCCCTGGGCCAACAGCAGCAACAGACTGGCGACCAGAACAATGCCGAGAGCGATATTGGCATTGTGGATCGCCGCCTCGGTGCCTTCGCTGGTGTGCCGGGTATTGGTTTCGATCAGCTCGCTGAGGGCGGCCATCTGTTCTTCGAGCTGGCTGAACGCGGTATTGAAGGTCCCCAGTTGCTGCTGGGCGCTGTCCGGATTTTCCAGTGCAAGACCGACGATCTGCTCGCCGGCGCTGATGTAGGTGTCGAGGCTTGGCTTGATCTGCTCGAGCGCGGACTTGATCGTCAGATTGACCGGCAGCTTGAGGTTTTCACCCAGCACCTCGCGAAAATGCGCCGCATGCTCTTCGACCGAACTGCGCACCTCGTCCGCCGAACTGGTGCTTTTGCCCAGCCCCACCAGCATCGCCGAATACACGTCCGCGCGCAGGGCGTCGTGCATCATGTCGGCTTCCATGTGGTTGCGCAGCGCGCTCATGCTGACCGCGTTGTCACTGACCGCCGAAGCCATCCGCTGATTGCCGACGTAACTGACCAGGCTCACGATCAGCGCCGTCAGCAGACTGGTCGCAATCAGCAACACCAAACGCAGTTTGATCGACACCGTGATTTCCTCCCAGGTCGCGCCACGCGGCGCCGTTCAACGCTTCAGTTAAGCCTATTTCCATGAACCCGTTGCGTTAGAGCGTCTCAGCGTGTGTCGTTACATCCGGTAAAAATGCCGCACTGTGCGACGGTTCTCATTCCGCCCCCTACCGCCTGAGCCGACTTACGGAACTCCCGTGCCCGCCGACACCTCTCACATTATGTGGTACTTCCTTTTCGCTTTACGCTGCTGGAGGAACACCGTTATGCGTCGTTTACTACTGGTTTCGTCTCTTATGCTGTGCCTGCCTTTCGGGTCGGCTTTCGCCCGCGTGGATGCGGGGGATGTCGCCACTTCGGCCGGCGTTTCCGCCTCGCTGTATTCCACGTTCAAGGATCACAAAATGGTGATTCCGGCCCGTGACGACTTGTCGGCATTCGTCGCCAGCGGCGGAACGATCCGTGGCGTGTACCTGGAATCGGTACTGCAGCAGGTGCGTCAGGACAATCCTGGCCTGAACGCCAGCGATGAAGAGCTGGCCAACGCCATCCTGGTTCAGTACGAAGGTCTGTCGCAGTAACCACGGCAAGTTCGATGATGGTGGCTGACGGACTTGCCACCGTTACGCCCTGCCGATGGACGGCTGGCGAACGACCATGGGCAAAACCGTCGAACGGCCTCTATGATGGAGGCCATGACGATTTCCGCCTCACTCCGCTCCCCTTGCCCGCCGGGTCTGTGCATCTGCGGGCGTGATCCGCTGCTGGATACGCCCGGCGCGGATGTGCGCATCCTGTTGCTGACCCGCGAGGAAGAAAAGCGTCTGCTCGAGCGACTGGAAAACCTCAAAGACCTCGCCGACCTCCAGCGGCTGCAAGGCAAGATGTTCGATCAGCTAGGCATTCGTGTGCTGATCGCGCCAAAGTTCGGTGAAGTGCGGACTGTGCGAGGCGGCATCGAAATCGACGTCGAAGAGCTTCCAGGGCTCTGCCGCAAAACCCGAAAAACCATCCCGGCCGCCATCCGCCGTGGCCTGGAAAACAATCCGCAAGTCGCCTTCGATCTGCTCAACGCCCACGACTTGCTGCGCGACACCTGATCATTTCTTCATGCCCACCCGCTTGCGCATCTCCGCTGTGATGCTCTGCCGGGTTTTTTTCAGATCCGCCCAAGGTTCATCCCCCACTTCCGCCAGCCGTTCGTGAACGTTGTGCACGGTCCATTGATCGGCGCCTTTGATCTCGCCGACCTCTTCCCGAAACAGCGGCACCGACACCGGCAGCCCTTCACGGGTACGCGCCGCGTAGGCGCAGATGGTGGTGGCGCCCAGACCGTTGCGCAGGTAATCGATGAAGATCCGCCCTACGCGATTTTTCGGCCCGGACACCGCAGAAAAACGCTCCGGCAACAATTTCGCCATGTGCGTGACGATGGCGTGACTGAAATCCTTGACCTCGTCCCAGCCATGCTTGCGGGTCAGCGGCACCACCAGATGAATGCCCTTGCCGCCGCTGGTCTTGAGGAACGCCTTGAGGCCCAGTTCATCCAGCACGGTCAGGGTCAGCGCCGTGGCTTCGACCATGCTTTTCCACGGCAGCGCCGGGTCCGGGTCGAGGTCGAGGACAAAGCGGTCGGGCTTGTCCAGATCGGTGGTGGTGGCGTTCCAGGTGTGCAGTTCGACCGTGCTCATCTGCACCGCGCCGATCAAGGCTTCGGCGTTGTTGATCAGCATCACCGGCTGGCCGGTCAGTTCCTTGTCGAGCGTGCGGATGCCGGGGATCGCCAGGTTCTCGGCGTTTTTCTGGAAGAACAGCTCACCGGCGATACCGTCCGGGGCGCGCACCAGCGCTACCGGGCGATCCTTGAGCTGCGGCAGAATCCATTCGGCGACGCTGGCGTAATACTCGGCCAGCTGCATTTTGGTGGTGCCACTGCTGGCATCGATCACCCGATCGGGATGAGTGATCCGCACCTTGCCGTCGGCCAGGCCGGATTGCGACGGTGCAGTAGATTCAGTCTTTGAAGTCTTCATGGGTTTGGCGCGCTCCTCGGTGATGTCCTTGGCCGGTTTGTCGTCGCGCAAGCCATGAAAAACGGCGTGACGCACTGAGCCGTCCTGGGTCATTTCGGCGAAGGCCACTTCCGCCAGCAGACTCGGCTTGAGCCAGTGCACACCCTTGGCTTCGAACCCTGTAGGCGGGTTGGCCACCGCCGGCTTCTTCACCCGCAAGGGTTTGAGCTGCGCGAGGATGCTCTTGAGGGTGGTTTCATTAAATCCCGTGCCGACCTTGCCGGCGTACCGCAACTCGCCGCTGTCACGATCATGCAGACCCAGCAGCAACGCGCCGAACGAACTGCGCGCGCCTTTCGGATCGGTATAGCCGACGATCACGAATTCCTGGCGATGCTTGCACTTGAGCTTGATCCAGTCGCTACTGCGGCGCGACACGTAAGACGAGCCGAGGCGTTTACCGATCAGGCCTTCCATGCGCATCTGGCAGGCGCTGTTGAGCAAGGCCTGCGGGGTTTCGTCGAACGCTTCGGAGAAACGCAGCAGCGGGTCTTGATGGGTTTTCAGAACAGTGGCCAGCGCTGCGCGCCGTTCCTCCACGGGCACCTCGCGCAGGTCGACACCGTTCAGATACGGCAGATCAAACAGGTAATAGACGATGTTTTCGCTGCGTCCCGAATCGAACGCGTTTTGCAGGGCCTGAAAGTCCGGCACGCCGTCCGCGTCGGCGACCACCATCTCACCATCCAGCCACGCCGACTCCAGGCCCAGCGCCGCCAGGGCTTGCGCCTGTTTCGGCAATTTGTGCGTCCAGTCATGGCCATTGCGGGTGAACAACTGCACCTGGTCCTGATCGATACGCGCCATGATCCGATAGCCGTCGAACTTGATTTCGTATTGCCAATCCCCTTCCGGCGCGCTCTCCACCAGAGTCGCCAGTTGAGGTTTCAACTGCGCCGGGATACTCGCCTTGTGGGCGCCAGTGAGTTTGCCCGAAGCTGGCTTGCGCGGTGCTTTCGCCGGGCCTTTCAGTGGTTTGACCTGCTTCGCACTGAGCCGGGGTTTGTCGACGATCGTGCGCTCGCTGAGCACGCTGTCGGGTTCGGCGACCAGCACGTCGTAATCGCTTTGCGGGCGTGCGGCGCTGTCCTGATGCTTGATCAGAAACCACTGCTCTTTCTTGCCCGGCATGTGGGTGCGCACCAGGTTCCAAACCCCGGCGAGCTTCTCGCCGCGCAGTTCGAATTTGAGCTTGCCCTTGGCGTAGGCTTTCTCCGGGTCTTCCAGCGGAATCCACACGCCGCGATCCCAAACGATCACATCGCCGGCACCGTAATGCCCTTCGGGAATGCTGCCCTCGAACGTCGCGTAATCCAGCGGGTGATCCTCGACGTGCACCGCCAGCCGCTTGACCTTGGGATCCAGCGACGGGCCCTTGGGCACCGCCCAGCTCTTGAGCGCGCCGTCGAGTTCCAGGCGAAAGTCATAATGCAGGTGCGAGGCGTCATGCTTCTGGATGCAGAATTGCAAAGCCTGCTCACCGCCGGGCTTCTTGCCCCGCCGGTGGTCGGCTGCCGGCTCGGATGTCGCCGAGAAGTCGCGCATCCGGTTGTAGTCGTCGAGATTCCTGCTCATCCTGCACCTGCCTTGTTTCAACCTGTTCGAGTCACCGTCAGCGCGACCACGGCAATCCGGTCGACGCGCTGATAGCCGGGATTGAGCAACTCTTCGCCGAACACATCCGGATCGAGTTCGCGGTAGGTCCAGCCGAACCGTTTTTCATCCAGCCGTGGCAATACCGTGTCGAGGAAAGGATCGCGGCCATCGACCATCGCCACGCCGGTGTACAGCAGCAGCGAACCACCGGGCGTCAGGTGATTGAGCGCCTGTTCGACGATGCGCAACGACAGCCCCGCCCCCAGCGTCCCACCGCCATGGCGGTAAGCTCGTCCGGCCGGATCGGCCATGTACGGCGGGTTGGCGACGATCAGGTCGAATTCACCGTCCACGCCTTGCAATACATCACTGGCGCGCACCTCGACGTTGGCCACTTCGGCCAGCGCCGCGTTGATCGTGGTCAGGCGCAGCGCAGCAGGGTTGATATCCACCGCCAGCACTTGCGCTTCGCGCCGGGCACGGCCAATCAGGATCGCGCCGACTCCGGCGCCACAACCGATGTCCACCGCACGGTGGATAGGCGCAAAGTTCTGCTGCAAATGGCTGTGAATCAGTTGGGCAAAGCGATAGGTATCCGGGCCGAAGAACACCGAATCGGCGGCATCCGTGGGAAACCCGGAATGCACGAAAAGCAAGTCATCCAGGCTCGACCATCGCACCCGGCTCTTCAAGCGTCCGTCGAACGCATCAATCACCTGGGCGTCCTGCAATTGTCGCTGTTCATCGGCAGACAGCAGGCCCGGTTCGAACGGGCGCGACCATCCGAACACATCCCGCAGGCAATCGGCGGCCTGCCCTTCGTCGCGCTGGTTGACCCGTTGATGGGTCAGCGGCGTCGGGGTGATGAAACGATAGCCGTCGGCCTGCAGGCGCCTTCCCAGTTGCAGCAGCACCAGATCGTTGGCGGACAGTTGTTCTTCCTGATTCATTGATGATTTCCTTAACGCAGACCGGATTTGAGTTGGATGAAATGGCGAGTGGCAAGCAGCCCGGCCGGATGCGCGTGCCGGGCCGGCGCGAGCCAGGGGATCAACGTTGCGAACTTGCTGTGAGCGTCCTGCCCTTGCAGTGCCGCATTCAGGCGCTGCACATCGGGGTCCTGTTCGGGCACCTCGATCGGCGCAGGGACTGAGGGGCGGCGGCGGAACGCGACGGGTTTATCCGCAGAAATCCAGTCACCGGCAATCCAGTCGTGCACCAGTTGTTTTTCATAGGCGCTGAACACGCCGAACATCGCCGCACCATCGCCATCGATCAATTGCCAGAAGCGGCTGCCCTGTGGATCTTCGTGGCGCTTGATCCAGCCCTTGTCCTGCATGGCCTGCAGGAACCCGGACAGCTGCTGCGGATCGGCCAGCCACTGATTGACGGTCTTGCCTTCGAAGCGGCAATAGTCGGAGTGCATGTGTTGAGCGAACGGACACTTGCGCTCAAGCATCGCCAACAGTTCGCGCTCCAGATCGAACCCCTCGATGATTGCGCGGCTACCCTGCCCCAGGTCATTGAGCCGATAGCCCAGCGATACCCGGCGCAGGAAATCGCGGCGATCAGCCTCCAGAGGCAGCAGATCCAGAACGGCCTGCACGGCTTTTTGCGCATGACCGGTGCTGGCATTGTCGATGGTCACGTGCAGAGTGAAGTAGTAAGGATCGATCCCCAGTTCACTGAGTTCGTAACTGCTGATCAACAGGTGCAGGGGCAGTTGCTCGTAGCCAAGGTTGTAACCGATCACCTCCGGCAAAAAGTCCATGCCGCCGGCACCCAGGGCCAATTGCAGCGCGCCTTGCAGGTAGCGTTCGTCGGGCAGGGGACTGCTCGGCTCGAGGCCCTGTTCGGCGAGCAGCTGGCGGTAGATCACGACGTGGTTCTGGGCCGGATTGCCCTCGCCCAGTTCTTCCAGATAAGTGCTGATCAGGCTGCTGAAGCGCGGATCGCGCCACTGTCCGAGCAAGCCGTAGAGCCAGGCGCCATCGACCAGTTTGGTCGGCGCCACCGCTTGCAGGAAATACAGCGCATGAGCCTTGCAACTGAAGAACTGCCGCGCGCCTCCAGCCTTGCGTTGTTGCAGGTAGTCGGCGTATTGCCGGGCGACATCGGCACAGTGCTCAGCCACCCAGGCATGCCACTGCGCGGGGTCCGATGGCAGCTCATCCTTCAACTGCGCGGCTTGCAGCAGTTGATCTTCCAGAAAGGCGCGCGCCAGCGGCTGCGGATGCTCCTCGGCTAAAAGTGCTTCATGGATACGCCGCAACCCACCCAGAGAATCGAGCGGACGTGATGGGGCGGGGGCAGCTTGCAGGTGAGTCAGGACAGTCATGGCAATATTCTCGATCGATTGGCAGGACGCTCAGTCACTCGCCTCTAATGAAGCAGAGAGGCTTGGCGCGTCAAAAATTCAATCGGCTTGAAAATTGCCCTGACGGACGGAGCCTTCGGCTCGCTCCTTGCTTTAACGGAACGGTCGAAGGCTGTGAGGTGAGAGGGTCAGGCCGTGCCTTTGGCCTGCTGTTCGAGGTGAACCTGCAACTCGGGGTCGATCTGCAACGCCGCTGCCAGTTCATCCAGATAATTGCGCTCGGCGTCCTGCTGATCGTCCACCAGCATCACGCTGGCCAGGTACATCTCGGCGGCCATGGCTGGATCGTTCTGCGCCGCCTGCGCCACTTCGGTGGGATCCAGCGGTTTGGCGACCTCGTCGTCGAGCCATTGCTGCAGGTTCGGGTCATCGGTGTGCTTGCCGATTTCGCTGCTGATCAGGTGTTTTTCCGACTCATCGATCCGCCCGTCAGCCTTGGCCGCCGCGATCAATGCACGCAGAACGGCGTGACTGTGTTCTTCGACTTGCGGGCCGGACAACAGGTCCGCAGTCTGCGGAGTTTGCTGCGGCGCGGCGGACGCCTGGCTGCGTTGCCAGGCTTGATACGCCTGGAAAGCCATCATGCCCAGCGAGGCCAGCGCCGCGTAATTGGTGCCGCCGGACCGACGCTGCGTGCCGCCACCCAGCGCCCCGCCACCGCCGAGCAATCCGCCAAGCAACCCGCCCAGGCCGCCAAGCCCGCCAGCAGCAGAACCGCCGCCACTGCCGCCGCCCAGCAGACCGCCGAGCAACCCGCCAAGCCCACCCGCTCCCCCGCCGGCCGACGCGCCACCTGGTTGTCCCGCCGAGGCCTGGCCTCGCAGCAGTTGTTCGAGCAGATCGCTGGTGTTCATGACGTCGTCCTCAGGCAAAGGGGTATGACTGCGTCAGGCAACGATAGCCCTCCTGATGCGTTGCGCCAGCACCGTTGGGCTGACGTGGCCATGGGCGAGTGATTCTCCAGAGAAATTTTTCCCCGGCCAGCTAATCTTCACGAATGGGTGAACCTTGACCCGGCCCGACCGGTCGATAGCTGCAACCCGACCCGGTTGGTCGCCACCCTTGCTGCCCAAGGGTTTACGCGGCTTGCTGCACTTTCTGGAGAACGCCTTCGTGATATCGACCGTCCACATCGCCAGGCTCAAGGCCTGGGGCGCCCATGGTTTCACCGCGACCGGCGTGGTCACTGCCTTCCTGGCCACCCTTGCCCTGTTGGAAAACCAGCCGATCCACTGCCTGATGTGGCTGGGCGTGGCGCTGATCGTCGACGGCCTCGACGGAGCGCTGGCGCGCAAGGTCAACGTGCAGTCGGTGCTGCCGAGTTTCGACGGATCGATCCTCGATCTGGTGATCGACTACCTGACCTACGTGTTCATCCCGGCGCTGTTCATCTATCGCTACATTCCCCTGCCCGACTACACCCTGCTGCTGACCGTGTCGCTGATTCTGGTGTCGTCGCTGTTCTGCTTCTGCAACGTCAACATGAAGAGCAAGGACAACTACTTCGTCGGTTTCCCCGCCGCCTGGAACGTGGTTGCGTTGTGTCTGTACATCATCGATCCGGGGCCGTGGCTCACCTTCCTGACGGTGATTGGCCTGGCGCTGCTGACCGTGACCCGCATGAAGTTCCTCCACCCGTTCCGGGTACGCCGGTTCATGCCGATCAACATTGCGGTGACGGCGATCTGGTTGCTGTGCAGCCTGTCGCTGGTGCTGAACCACCCGGTGATCAACCCGCTGGTGATGGGCCTGTGGCTGCTGGCGTCGGCGTACTTTCTCGGCATCTGCATCTGGCGCACGGCGCTGGAGTGGTTTGACAGCGCGCATCTGAAATAGAAGCCCTGTCGGGATCCCTGTGGGAGCGAACCTGCTCGCTCCCACAGTTGTTTTGCATGACGCTCAGCGTTTAGTGATGACCACCTCCAGATACTCGCTCGGCACCACCATCGATTCCGCCCCCGCCCGGTTCAGCCCGTCGATCAGTAGCGTCAGATCCGTCTCCAGCGCCTGCCCGCTCTCCGGCGGCAACGCCGCGAACGCCTTGTGTACCGGGCCGTACCAGTGGCGAAACACATCAATGAAATGCGCCGCCGAGCGATAGCGGAAGTTGAAGTGGCGCCGAGTCACCTGCAACTGAAACTGGCGATCGTCGAAATGCGAATGCAGCCAGGCTTCCGCGCCCCAGTTCGAGGGCGGTTGCGCAACGGGTGGCGGTGGCAGGTAGCGACCGAGGGTCTTGAACATCTGGCCGACGAAGCCTTCCGGCGTCCAGTTGGCCAGGCCGATCCGTCCGCCACGGCGACAGACCCGCGCCAGCTCCTTGGCCGCTTTCGCCTGATCCGGGGCGAACATCACGCCGAAGGTCGACAGCACCGCATCGAAACTGGAATCGGCAAACGGCAGCGCTTCGGCATCGGCGACCTGAAAGGTCACCTCCAGATGCTCGGCGCGCGCCCGGTCCTGGCCGCGCTCCAGCAATGCCGCGACATAGTCGGTGGACGTCACCAGACAACCACGGCGTGCCGCCGCGAGCGTGGCATTGCCGTTGCCGGCGGCGACATCCAGCACTTCTTCATCGCAGCGCAGGTCGCAGGCTTCGGCGAGGGTTTCGCCGACGATTTGCAGCGTGGTGCCGATCACGGCGTAGTCGCCACTGGCCCAGGCGACTTTCTGGCGTTCCTTCAGGGCAGTGAGATCAATGGGGGTACTCATGAATGGGTGCTCCACGGCAGAAGGGTCAAACGTCACTCGGCGGTCGTCGGGTCGATGATGCTCGTCACCCGGGACACGCTGTTGGCCGGAAATCCCCCTTGCCTTGCGTGTTCGCGCACCAGTTCCTCGTTGGGTGCGATGTACACGCAATAGATCTTGTCGGCAGTCACATAACTCTGCAGCCACTGCACCTCTGGCCCGAGTTCACGCAGCACGTTGCAGGACGTTTGCGATACGGCCTTGAGTTCTTGCTCCGATAGCTTTCCGGCTCCTGGAATCTCGCGTTCAATCACGAACTTCGGCATGGCAACCTCGCATTCTTTTTATGGATGTCAGAGCCGTTGGCGGCCCTGCTCGCCCACTATCGCGCGGGCGCTGTCCGGCGTCCCTGCCAATCGTCCGGAGAGCCCGTAAAACCGGGCATTGGCCGATGAATGGCGGGATTTTGTAAAGGCCCCGAAACACTGTCGGGGGGTTGCCAACGCTCCGGCTGATCGGCTCTCATGCAGGCCCTCACCGGAACGGAATTCGATCATGTCCTTGCGCCTCGAATGGCTCGCCGATCACCTGCAGCACAGCGACACTTACGCGGCGTGGATCCACCGCCAGTTTCACTACGAATATGCCGAGCAACCTTTGGCCGAATGGCAGCGCGAATTTGCCGAGGGCCAGACCAATGGCGACTGGCGTTGCCTGATTGCGCTGGACGGAGATCGACTGCTGGGCGGTGCGGCACTGGCCCGGGCGGATCTGGCCCTTCGACCGGATCTCGGACCGTGGCTGGCCTGTGTGCTGGTCAGCCCCGAATCACGCGGTCAGGGTCTGGCAGCAAGGCTGATCGAGGGAATTGCTGAGGAGGCGAAAAAACGGGGCCTGCCGCGTTTCTATCTGCACACCCAGAGCAAACAGGACTATTACGCCAAACGCGGCTGGACGGTGCTGGAGCGTTTTCACGCCTGGGGTAACGAACAATGGCTCATGGTGCGCGACCTGTGAGCCATTGAGTTTCGCGGTTTACGCAGCAGGCGCCTTGGCCTCTTTGAGCAGCTGCTGAATCATCTGCTCCTGCGCCTGATAACTGCCTTCGCCAAAGTGGGTGTAACGCACCTGCCCCTTGGCGTCGACCAGATAATGCGCCGGCCAGTATTGGTTATCGAAGTTGCGCCAGATCGCGTAGTTGTTGTCGATGGCTACCGGGTAGGTGATGCCAAGCTTCTTCACCTGATCCTTGACGTTGTCGATGATCCGCTCATAGCCGTATTCCGGAGTGTGCACACCGATCACCACCAGGCCGTCCTTGCCGTACTTCTTCTCCCACTCTTTGACGTACGGCAGGGTGTGCTGGCAGTTGATGCAGTCATACGTCCAGAAGTCCACCAGCACCACTTTGCCGCGCAGGGACTCGGCTGTCAGTTCCGGCGAGTTCAGCCATTGCACCGCACCGGACAGCGACGGCATCGCGCCTTTGCTCGCCTCGTCTTCAGTCGAGTCCGCACGGACTTTGCTGACGAAGTAGTCCACCACTTTCGGCACGTTCTCCAGCACGCTTTTCTCGACCGATGCCACGCCTTGTGACGAGGTGTTGGCCAGCAGCACGTTGTCAGCACCGGTGGCGATCACCGCCGCCGTCGCCAGCACCGCAACACCCGCGCCGCGGCGGAACCAGCCAGTGAAAGGAATCGACGGTTTCAGTCGGTTGACCAGACCGCGACCGGCGAAGATCAGCGTTCCCAGCGACAGCGCGCTGCCCGCGCCGTAGGCCAGCAGCAACAGGCTGGTTTGGGCGTTGGCGCCTTGCAGCATGGCACCGGTGAGGATCACGCCGAGGATCGGACCGGCGCACGGCGCCCACAGCAGACCGGTGGCGACACCGATCATGATCGACGCCATGGGCCCGGTCTTTTTCCGGGCGTCGGGGTCGAGGCGATTGCCCAGCAGCACAAAGGGCCGCGCCAGCCAGTCACCGATGCGCGCGGAAATCAGCGACAGCGCAAACAGCACCATCACCGCCAGCGCGATATGGCGACCGGTGTTGCTGGCCTGGATCACCCACTCGCTGCTGACCACCGCCAGACTGGAGATCAGGGCGAAGGTCAGGGCCATGCCGCCGAGAGTCAGCAGGATCGAAGAACGGGTGCGGTCGGCTCCGGCGAACAGAAACGGCACCACCGGCAAAATGCACGGGCTGAGGACAGTCAACAGACCGCCCAGGAACGCGATGAGAAACATGAGGTTCACCTTTTGAATGAGGGGTGGTCTGTCGACTGGATCGGGGGCTGACCGTTACGGGCAGCCCCTTCAATCCTCAAGCCGTCTGGTTATCCAGCCATTGGCTTTGCGGCGTACGGCTGGCACCGTTCTCGGCCAGCGTCTGGCCTTGCGGCGTACGGCTGGAGCCGTCGGCGGCCAGTGTCTGGCCCTGTGGCGTGCGGCTGGAACCGTCGGCGGCCAGTGTCTGGCCCTGTGGCGTGCGGCTGGCGCCGTCGGCGGCGATCAAACCTTCGCTGCCCGGCTTGGCCACCGGAGCCAGTTGGAAGCAGGTGCTGCTGCCACAGCTGTTCTGTTCGACGGCAGCGTTGGCGTGGGCCGCGACACCGGCGAGGGAGAAGGCAACAGCGGTCAGATAGCGCGATACGTTGTTCATGGCGATGTTCCTTTTATAGAGGTGGGTAATCAGTTGTCTTCGTTGCAGCCGTCGGCGAATTTGCGGTAGTCGAGTACCTGGGTCTTGCCGGCCGAGTCGAGGTAGGTCAGGCGGGCGTCGACGATGCCGCAAGTCATCGAGTTGTCCTGTTTCAGCGACACCACTTTCTGGATGTCCAGGTGGCTGCCGTAGGAGTAGGTTTGCGGAGTGACATCGGCTTCGGCGCGGGCCGACAGGGTGCAGATGTTCAGAGCGGCAAACAGGCAAGCGGCAGCGATCGATTTGGTCTTGGCGTTCATGGCGTTTTCCTCGGGGCTTCAATGGTTGAATCGTTGAGTGGGCCGAGGCGTTCTGTGCTTGCCTCGATGGAGCTCATTTAAAGCTCGCGAGGTATCGCGCATGTGTCGGCAAATGCCGTGTATAAATCGCTACGTATCCGCGCGCGCCCGGGATACACAGCGATACAAAACCCTGTAAAAATCCGCTTTTTGCGTCGGCGTGTATCCGTCACAGCGCTGGATACACTGCAATACAAAGGCAGGCAGGCGGCCTCGCGCAGGCTCGATAGACTGCCCGGCAATCCCCTTTGATTGAGGTTTGGCCCCATGGAACATGTCGATCACATCCTGATCGTCGACGACGACCGCGAGATTCGCGAACTGGTCGGCAATTACCTGAAGAAAAACGGCCTGCGCACCACGGTGGTTGCCGATGGCCGGCAGATGCGCAGTTTTCTGGAAGCCAACACCGTCGACCTGATCGTGCTCGACATCATGATGCCCGGCGACGATGGCCTGCTGCTGTGCCGCGAGTTGCGCTCGGGCAAACACAGGGCCACGCCGATCCTGATGCTCACCGCACGCAATGATGAAACCGACCGCATCCTCGGCCTGGAAATGGGCGCCGACGACTACCTGACCAAACCCTTCGCCGCCCGCGAGCTGCTGGCGCGGATCAATGCCGTGCTGCGGCGTACACGGATGCTGCCGCCGAACCTGGTGGTGACGGAAAGCGGCCGGCTGCTGGCGTTCGGTCGTTGGCAGCTCGACACATCGGCTCGGCATCTGCTGGACAAGGACGGCACCATGGTCGCGCTCAGTGGCGCGGAGTACCGTTTGTTGCGCGTGTTCCTCGACCATCCGCAACGGGTGTTGAGCCGCGATCAACTGCTGAATCTGACCCAGGGCCGCGACGCCGATCTGTTCGACCGCTCCATCGATCTGCTGGTCAGCCGTCTGCGCCAGCGCCTGCTGGATGACGCCCGCGAACCGGCCTACATCAAGACCGTGCGCAGCGAAGGCTATGTGTTTTCGCTGCCGGTCGAAGTCCTCGGAGCCCCCGCATGAATCTCGCCCTGCACTGGCCGCGCACCCTCGCCTCACGGTTGTCGCTGATTTTCCTGATCGGGCTGATCCTCGCTCAGGCGCTGTCGTTCGGCGCGCAGTATTACGAGCGCTACGAAAGCGCGAAAAACACCATGCTCGGCAACCTCGAAACCGACGTTTCGACCTCGATTGCCATCCTCGACCGCCTGCCCGCCGAAGAACGCCCGATGTGGCTCAAACGCCTGGCTCGCAAGAATTATGGCTATCTGCTGAGCGAGGGCGAACCGGGCACACCGCTGGACCCGCAGGACGTGCCGATTGCCGTCACCTCGATTACCGATGCAATTGGCGACGCCTATCCGCTGACGTTCACCGATATTCCCGGCCCGAAAAAACACTTTCAGGGCCACCTGCGCCTGAGCGACGGCAGCCCGGTGACCATCGATGTGCGCCCGTCGATGGTGCCGCTGTCGCCATGGCTGCCGGTGGTATTGCTCGGGCAACTGGCGCTGATGCTCGCCTGCACCTGGCTGGCGGTGCGCATCGCCATCCGCCCCCTCACCCGCCTCGCCAACGCCGTGGAAACCCTCGACCCCAACGCCCACCCGATCAACCTCGACGAAAAAGGCCCGAACGAAGTGGCCTACGCCGCCCGCGCCTTCAACTCGATGCAGGCGCGCATCGCCGCGTACCTGAAAGAGCGCATGCAACTGCTCGCGGCAATCTCCCACGACCTGCAAACCCCGATCACCCGCATGAAACTGCGGGCGGAGTTCATGGACGATTCGGCCGAGAAAGACAAACTGTGGAACGACCTCGGCGAGATGGAACATCTGGTGCGCGAAGGCGTGGCCTATGCCCGCAGCATCCACGGCTCGACCGAGGAAAGCCGACGCACCAATCTGGATTCGTTCCTCGACAGCCTGGTGTTCGACTATCAGGACATGGGCAAGGAGGTGCAACTGAGCGGCAAGAGTGACGCAGTCATCGATACCCGCCCCCACGCCTTGCGCCGGGTGCTGGTCAACCTGACCGACAACGCGCTGAAGTTCGCCGGCGCTGCCGAACTGCTGATTCAACGCGACAAGAGCAGCCTCTCGATCAAGGTCATGGATCGCGGCCCGGGCATCGCCGAAGAAGAGCTGGCCCAGGTGATGGAGCCCTTCTACCGCGTGGAAAACTCACGCAACCGCAGCACCGGCGGCACCGGGCTGGGGCTGGCGATCGCCCAGCAACTGGCGCTGGCGCTGGGCGGTTCGCTGACCCTGAGCAATCGTGAAGGTGGCGGATTGTGTGCGGAGCTGAAGTTGCCGCTACACACCTGAAGCAAACATAAATCCATGTGGGAGCGGGCTTGCCGGCGAAGAGGCCAGTAGAGTCGATATATTCATCGACTGAACAAGCGCCTTCGTCGGATCGCCGCCAGGACCAAGCCCGCTCCCACAGGATTTGCGGTGTTTTCGAAATCATGTAATGCCTAACACACCGTCCTCATGCATCTGCCGCAACAACGCCAAACCACTGTCCATGAACGATGCCGTTACCGGCAAACCCGCCTCCATCGCCAGCCCTTCCAGTTGTTCACGACCGTTCAGCGCGGGGAACTCGCCAATGCGCTGCAACAACCGCCAGGCCAACGGGCTCAGCTCGGAAAACTTCACACTGAAATCTACCGCACGCCTTACCAGCAACAACGTTGGCTGGGCCGGTGGTGTAGACGGTTGATGGTCAGGGCTGAGGATTTGCACCGGCCAGGTGTACGCCAACGGCCAGGCTAACGCCGAAACCTGCAGTGGCCACTCCAGCAACTTCGCCGGATCACTCGCAGGCAAGGGCTCGGCGTCGGACTGCTGCAACACCATTTCCACCCACTCGTAATGCGCCAGCTCCACCAGGAACGCCGGCCAGTCACCCTCGCTCAACACGGCCGGTTCCGAGGCGAGGTAACCGACAAACTCCTCGGCGATCTCGCCGAATTTCGGCGTCTGCGCCCGGTAGTCCCGCAGGAAGCCACGAATCAATGTGCGCCAGCGTTCCTGGCCGATGATCCGGATCAGCACAGGAAACGTGCTGCCCAGCAGTTGCGAGACGTTGTTGAACACCAGATCGCGATAGACATTGACCCGCGCCGCGTTCATGTCGGCGGGCGGCATTTCATGCTCTGGATCGCGCAGGTAGCGGGTCAACGCCTGTTGTTGCCGCAGAAGATTATCCACGCGGGCCTCCTTCGATTTGCAGACGGCGAATGGTTTGCAGCTCGGCCACCAGTTCAGAGAACGCGGGGAAATTGAAATCCCGCTCCAGCAAGGTCGGCTGCGCGCCGAATCGGGCATAAGCGTCGGCCAGCAATGACCAGACCACCGGTTTGACCGAGGCGCCATGGGTGTCGATCTTCAGCGTGTCGGACTCGTCAAAGTGCCCAGCCACGTGCATCCCGACCACCCGGCCCGGCTCGATGGCGGCCAGGAACGTCTGCGGATCGAAACCGTGGTTGATCGAGTTGACGTAGACGTTGTTGACGTCCAGCAGCAGATCGCAATCGGCCTCGCGCAACACGGCGTTGGTGAAGGTCACTTCGTCCATGTCCTGCCGGGGCGCGGCGTAGTAGGAAACGTTTTCCACCGCCAGGCGCCGGCCTAGAATGTCCTGGGCCTGACGGATCCGTGCGGCGACGTGGTGCACCGCCTCTTCGGTGAACGGCAACGGCAGCAGGTCATAGAGATGACCGTCGTCGCTGCAATAGCTCAGGTGTTCGCTATACAGCGGCACTTTGTGATGATCGAGAAAGGTCCGCACTTCCCGGAGAAAATCGACGTCCAGCGGCGCCGAACCACCGAGCGACAACGATAACCCGTGACAGGACAACGGATAGCGCTCGGCCAGTTCGCGCAGCGCGGCGCCATGGGCACCGCCGACGCCGATCCAGTTTTCCGGCGCCACTTCGAGAAAGTCGAAATCGCCGGTGCGCGCGGCTTGCAGGTCTTTCATCAAGCCGCGACGCAAGCCGAGCCCGACGCTGGCCTGCAAGGTGGGGTGGGGAATCTGCATGGGCAAGATCTCTGCTGAGGAGTCGCCGGGCGTGGCGACTGACAGGCTCAGTTAAACCGCAGGGTGTATCGCGGCTGTGTGGGCAATGCGCGGGAAGTGGCGGGTTTTGTATCGGCGGCGGGTCTGTACACAGTGGGATACAGACCCGCTGCCGTCTTGGTGAGCGGCGAGTTACGCGAGGTCGTACTTCTCGCGGACCAGGTCGCCAATGCCGAGGCGATCGAGCACGTCCATCGGGCACAGGAACGTTACCCGCACCGTGCCAGGCAAACGGCTGATGTCGATCGAACCGTTGATGGTCGCGCGGTTGAGCACTTCATCGTATGGCAGGCCGGTGACGGCGGCGGCCCGATGCAGGCCGTTTTCCACCGCAACGTTGAGGTTTTCGCCGCTGCCGATGAAGGTGATCGGCCCGGTGGCCTGAATGTCGTGCTGACCCCACCGGGCGCCGAGTTCGCGGACATGGCGCAGTTTCTCGGCGTTCATCGGCCGGGCCATCGGTGGCAGATCATCGAGGTTCTGCAGCAGGATCGGCCCTTCCAGAGTCAGGCCCTTGATCACATGCACCTGTACCTCGGTTTCCCCCGAGCAATCGGTGGCGTGGCCGGCGATTTCGCCGTTGCCCTGCTGCGCGTGCATGTCGCCCATGTACACCCCGGCGCCCGGCACCTTGACCGGACAGATCAGCACGCAACCCTCGCGGATCGAGTTGGTGTCCATGTGGCCGTCGGTCTTGGCCGCGTGCAGTTCTTCGCGGGTCATGCCGAAGCGGTGCGGGGCGCCGATCAGGTACTGGCCGAAATCGGCGCAGTTATGCGAGTCCGGCAGATCCCGCGACGGAGTGGTGCCGATGTTGCCGAGAAACGGCCGCATGTGAGCCGCCACGCCGGGCATGTCGGCGCGTGCCAGGGACAGAATCGAGTGCTGCGCCGCCATTTCCGGCAATGCGGACATTTGCGACGCCTTGCCGGCCAGTCGATCCGCCACGTCCTGGTTGACCGTCAGGCTGACCTGATGCTCGGCGTCGAACACGATCACGTAACCGTGGCTGAAGCGAAACGCACTGACTTCGGCGCCGCAATGGTTGCAGCGAATCGCCTCCTCGCCGATCCCCTCCACATGGCTCGCCGGGTGTTCGGTGCCGCACTGGCTGCAGTATTTGGCGACGAACGGATCGCCGTGATATCGCCCTTCAACAAAACTCATCACTCCTGACGACGTGGCGTGGGACGTGACCTGCATGCGTTTGATCTTGATCGCTACCGCATCGCCGACCTCGGCGCCTTCGATGTACACCGGTTGCGTCACTTCATGGCCGCCCTCGAATGACGGCGTGATCATCGGCCCCCAGCACCCCGGCGGCGTCCCCGTGACCAGCGTGCCGCCGTCGGCCAGCGGGCCGCGCATCGTCTGGCCTGGGCCGATCAGGCCGTTGGTGTACTGGTTGACGTGCAGCCGTTCGACGGACAGCTGAATGGGAGCGCTCATGGAAATCACCTCGTTGGCAGGCTGGGCGGCTCAGTTCAACGCAGGTTTGTATCGGCGCTGTGTCCGGCCAACGCTGCAATGGTCGGTCTGTGTATCCACGCACCGTCGCGATACACAACGATACAAGCCTCGAAATCCACGCAGCCCGCTCCCACCGGCGCCAACAGCGGCTAGACTCAATCAGTACCCAGTCGAGGGGGACGCAGGACAGCAGTGTCGCCCTGCCCGTTTCCACGACCACCGCCCGGTGGTGAATGCCTCGACCCCCAACGCCACCGGACTGTGATCCTGTCAATGGAGCACATGAAATGGACGAGGCCAGACTCAACGAATTCATGGGCAAACTGGTCAACGACATGGGCGGCGCGGCGATGCTGGCCAATGTCATTGTCGGCGAAGAACTCGGCCTCTATCGGGCAATGGCCGACAGTCAGCCGATCAGCCCTGAATCCCTCGCTGCAAAAACCACCTGCAACCCGCGATTGGTGCGCGAATGGCTGAGCGCCCACGCGGCGTCCGGCTACATGGAACACCACGACGGCAAATTCCGTCTGCCGGAAGAACAGGCGCTGGCCCTGGCCAAGGAAGACTCGCCGGTGTACGTGGCCGGCGGGCTTGGCGTGGTGGCGTCGTTTTTCCATGACAAGGACAAACTGGTCAAAGCCATGCGCGGCAACGGCGCCCTGCCCTGGGGCGATCACCATCCGTGCATGTTCACCGGCACCGAGCGCTTCTTCCGCCCCGGCTACAAGGGGCATTTGATCGCCGAGTGGCTGCCGGCGCTGGACGGCGTGGTGGCCAAACTCGAAGCAGGCGCCAAGGTCGCCGACATCGGCTGCGGTCACGGTGCGTCCACGGTGATCATGGCCCAGGCCTATCCGAACTCGCGATTCGTCGGCTACGACTATCACGCGCCTTCGATCACCGTCGCCACCCAACGAGCCGAAGAAGGCGGCGTCAGCAGTCGCGCGCGGTTCTTCCAGGGCACGGCGAAAAGCTACCCCGGCGATGACTATGACCTGATCTGCTATTTCGACTGCCTGCACGACATGGGCGATCCGGTCGGTGCCGCCAAACACGCCTATGAATCCCTGAAAGAAGACGGCACGGTGCTGCTGGTCGAGCCGTTCGCCAACGACACCCTGGACGAAAACATCACGCCGGTCGGGCGCTTGTTCTACGCGGCGTCAACGTTCATCTGCACGCCAAATTCGCTGTCCCAGGAAGTGGGTCTCGGCCTCGGTGCCCAGGCGGGCGAGTTGCGTCTGCGTAAAGTGTTTACCGAAGCCGGCTTCAAACACTTCCGGCGGGCGACGCAGACGCCGTTCAACCTGATTCTGGAGGCGCGCAAGTAACCTCGGGCAGCGGACGCCTCTGAAGAGAGGCGTCCGTCGGTGCTAACCTGCAAGGCACTTACAGCCTGCGGAGCGCTGATCATGCTCGACCGTCCCCTCCCCGACCCGCTCGACTATCTGCAACAGGTCATGGCCGATGGCGACTTCATTGTGCTGACCGGCGCCGGCATCAGCACGCCGTCAGGCATCCCGGACTACCGCGACACCGACGGTGTGCGCCGGGGCCGGCAGCCGATGATGTACCAGGAATTCCTCGCCGCCCCGGAATCGCGCCGGCGCTATTGGGCCCGGGCGATGCTCGGCTGGCCACGGGTGCGCCAGGCGCGACCGAACGCTGCCCATGAGGCGCTGGCCAGTCTGCAAAGCCACGGCCGGATCGGAGGCCTGATTACCCAGAATGTCGACACCCTGCACGATCAGGCCGGCAGCCACGATGTCATCGAACTGCACGGCAGCCTGCACCGGGTGTTGTGCCTGGATTGCGGTCAGCGCAGCGAGCGGGATTCGATTCAGCAATTGATGGAAACGCAGAACCCGTATCTGGCGGGCGTCGATGCCGTGCAGGCACCGGACGGCGACACCCTGCTCGACCCGGCTTTCGAGGCGCGCTTCCAAGTGCCGCATTGCCCGCACTGCGCAGGCGAGCGGATGAAACCGGACGTAGTGTTTTTTGGTGAGAACGTGGCGCAACCGACTGCGGCGCGGGCCATGGCGCTGGCGGAAAATGCCGCCGGGATGCTGGTGGTGGGTTCGTCGTTGATGGCGTATTCGGCGTTTCGCCTGTGCCGGGTGATTGCGGATCGGGGCAAGCCGCTGATTGCGATCAACCTGGGGAAGACGCGGGCGGATGAGTTGCTGGAGTTGAAGATTGAAGCGTCGTGCGAACAGTTGCTGCCGCTACTGACAGAACGTCTGACTTAGCGACCTCCCAAAGTCAGTGTACAGCCTTGAGAATGTCAAAAAGCGCCTGTGCCGCCGCCGACAGTTCATTCCCCGGATCCGTCAGCACGCCAATCGCCCGCTCCACCACCGGCTCGTGCAAGGTCAGGCAATGCGCGCCCAACTCGCGCATCTGCCCGGCACACAAGGCTGGCACCGCACTCACGCCCAACCCGCTCGCCACCATCCGCCCGACCGTCGCCAGTTGATGGCTTTCAAATTCCACCGGCAGTTTCATGCCCCGGGCCTGCAAGTGTTCTTCCAGCATCACACGCACCGTGGACGGTCGTTGCAGGGTGATGAACGGCTCCTGCAGCAAGGTCTGCCAATCAATGTCACTGCGATCAGCCAGCGGCGAATCCTGCGGCACCACGGCGACGAAACGATCCCGGTAAAGCGGCGTGAACGTCAGCGAGGTGTTCTGCATCGGCTCGAAGGCCACGCCGAGTTCGACCTGGCGATCGCGGACCATTTCCAGCACTTGCTCGTTGATCACGTCGTTGACCGTGACGTTGACGTTCGGATAACGCGCGCGGAAGGTCTTGAGAATCGGCGGCAGCAGGTTGCCGGCAAACGACGGCATCGCCGCCAGCGTCACCCGCCCGCGCTGCAGGCTGAAGCGCTGGCGCATTTCGTCTTCGGCGTTGTCCCAATCGGCGATCAGGCGCCGGGCCAGCGGCAGCAGCGATTCGCCTTCCGGGGTTAGCGCCACGTTGCGCGTGTTGCGACTGAACAGGCGCCCGCCCAGGCCTTCTTCCAGCGCCTTGATGGTCAGGCTCAGTGCCGACTGCGACAGGTGCAGACGCTCGCAGGCCACGGCGAAGCTCAGGCTCTGGGCCACGGCGAGAAAGGCGCGGATCTGCTTGATGGTCATGGTTGTGTTACTCGACGGACTAAGCTGAACATCCGTCCGCCGACCAAGGCGGACATTTAATGAGCTTTATCAATCAATCAACCTTAAAAATCAACTTAACAAATATATCCTTCAGCGCGACACTCCAGTCACTCGGCTAGCCAGCCGCCCGACAAACATTAAAAGAGGTGCATATGGCAGGTTTCGACAAGCGCGTGTATTCCTACGAGGAAGCCATGGCAGGTCTTGAAGACGGCATGACCGTGATCGCCGGCGGCTTCGGCCTGTGCGGCATTCCGGAAAACCTGATCGCCGAGATCAAGCGCAAGGGCACCCGCGACCTCACCGTCGTCTCCAACAACTGCGGCGTCGATGGCTTCGGCCTCGGCGTGCTGCTGACCGACCGCCAGATCAGCAAGGTGGTCGCCTCCTACGTCGGCGAAAACAAACTGTTCGAAGAGCAACTGCTCAAAGGCGACATCGAAGTCGTCCTGACCCCGCAAGGCACCCTCGCCGAAAAAATGCGCGCCGGCGGCGCCGGCATTCCGGCGTTCTTCACCGCCACTGGCGTCGGCACCCCGGTCGCCGAAGGCAAGGAAGTGCGTGAGTTCCACGGTCGCAAGTACCTGATGGAAGAGTCCATCACCGGCGACTTCGCCATCGTCAAAGGCTGGAAAGCCGACCACTTCGGCAACGTCATCTATCGCCACACCGCGCAGAACTTCAACCCGCTGGCCGCCACCGCCGGCAAGATCACCGTGGTCGAAGTCGAAGAAATCGTCGAACCCGGCGAACTGGATCCGGCACACATCCACACGCCCGGCATCTACGTCGACCGGGTCATTTGCGGCACGTTCGAAAAACGCATCGAACAACGCACCATCCGCAAATAATCCAGGCTGACGGAGAACAAGAACATGGCACTTACCCGCGAACAAATGGCTCAACGCGTCGCCCGCGAAATGCAGGACGGCTACTACGTCAACCTCGGCATCGGCATCCCGACCCTGGTCGCCAACTACATCCCCGAAGGCATGGAAGTCATGCTGCAATCGGAAAACGGCCTGCTCGGCATGGGCCCTTTCCCGACTGAAGACACCATCGACGCCGACATGATCAACGCCGGCAAACAAACCGTGACCGCACGGATCGGCGCTTCGATCTTCAACTCGGCCGAGTCCTTCGCAATGATCCGCGGCGGTCACGTCGACCTGACCGTGCTCGGCGCGTTCGAAGTGGACGTGCAAGGCAACATCGCCTCGTGGATGATCCCCGGCAAGCTGGTCAAGGGCATGGGCGGCGCGATGGACCTGGTGGCCGGCGCCGACAACATCATCGTCATCATGACCCACGCGTCCAAGGACGGTGAGTCCAAGTTGCTGAGCCAGTGCAGCCTGCCGCTGACCGGCGCCGGTTGCATCAAGCGCGTGCTGACCGACCTGGCCTACCTGGAAATCGAAAATGGCGCTTTTGTCCTCAAGGAACGCGCACCTGGCGTCAGCGTCGAGGAAATCGTCGCCAAAACCGCTGGTAAGCTGATCGTCCCGGATCACGTACCAGAAATGCAGTTCGCTGCCGAGTGAGGAATTCGAAAATGCAAGACGTCGTCATTGTTGCCGCCACGCGTACCGCGATCGGCAGTTTCCAGGGATCGCTGGCCAGCGTCTCCGCCGTGGATCTGGGCGCAGCGGTCATCCGCCAGTTGCTTGAGCAGACCGGTCTGGACGGTGCTCAGGTCGATGAAGTGATCATGGGCCAGGTGCTGACCGCCGGCGCCGGCCAGAACCCGGCGCGCCAGTCGGCGATCAAGGCCGGCCTGCCACACGCCGTGCCGGCCATGACTTTGAACAAGGTCTGCGGTTCGGGCCTCAAGGCCCTGCACCTCGGCGCCCAGGCGATCCGTTGCGGCGACGCGGACGTGATCATCGCCGGGGGCCAGGAAAACATGAGCTTGGCCAACTATGTAATGCCGGGCGCGCGCACCGGTCTGCGCATGGGTCACGCACAAATGGTCGACACCATGATCAGCGATGGCCTGTGGGATGCGTTCAACGATTACCACATGGGCATCACCGCCGAGAATCTGGTCGAGAAATACGAGATCAGCCGCGAACAGCAGGACGCCTTCGCCGCTGCGTCGCAACAGAAAGCCGCCGCAGCCATCGAGGCCGGTCGTTTTGTCGATGAAATCACCCCGATCCTGATCCCGCAGCGCAAAGGCGATCCGGTGGCGTTCAAGGTCGACGAGCAACCACGCGGCGACACCACCGCCGAATCCCTGGCCAAACTGCGTCCGGCCTTCAAGAAGGACGGCAGCGTCACCGCCGGCAACGCTTCTTCGCTGAACGACGGCGCGGCTGCGGTCATTCTGATGAGCGCCGAAAAAGCCAAGGCCCTGGGCCTGCCGGTCCTGGCGAAAATCGCCGCCTACGCCAACGCCGGCGTCGACCCGGCGATCATGGGCATCGGCCCGGTTTCCGCCACTCGCCGCTGCCTGGACAAGGCCGGCTGGAGCATTGGCCAGCTCGACCTGATCGAAGCCAACGAAGCCTTCGCCGCACAATCGCTGGCGGTGGCCAAGGATCTGCAATGGGATCTGGACAAGGTCAACGTCAACGGCGGCGCCATTGCCCTCGGTCACCCGATCGGTGCGTCGGGCTGCCGTGTGCTGGTGACGTTGCTGCACGAAATGATCAAGCGTGATGCGAAAAAGGGTCTCGCGACCCTGTGCATCGGCGGCGGCCAAGGCGTGGCCCTGGCGCTGGAACGCGCGTAAGCGCAAAGAGGTTCAACAGCGGGCAGTGGATCCACGACATCCATGGCCCGTTGGCAACAAACCCGGTACGACTCACGTCGCACCGGGTATTTTTTGCCCGGCCGTCAGGCGAACTTCACCAGATTCAGCACCGGCAACGGCCCGCCCGGGAACTGCACCAGCCGCGCGCCCACGCTCAATTCGCCCAGATCGATACCGAAGAAGCCGAGCTGATCGATCAGCGCACCCACTTCCGCCTTGGCCTGCGCATCATCCCCGGACAGGAACAACACACGCTTGCCGCCCTCCGACGCCGGATCCGCTTCCAGCAAACGCGCCAGCAAATGGTTGAACGCCTTGACCACCCGCGCGCCCGGCACCCACTCGGCGAACACTTCGCTGGAAGGTCGACCCTGCAAGTCCACCGGTTTGAACGATGGCGCTTCAATCGAGTTGTTGGCGTCGATGACGATCCGCCCGCCGAAGTCCGGCAGCCCGGCCAGAGCCGTCGGCAGTTTCGACCAGTTCACCGCGACCAGCACGATGTCTTGGGCCGCCGCTTCTTCACGGGTAACGGCACGGGCAGTCGGGCCGAGTTCTGCGACCAGTTCAGCCAGGGTCTCCGGCCCGCGACTGTTGGCGATGACCAACGGGATGCCCTGACGCGACAAGGCTTTGGCAAACGCTGAACCGATGGCGCCAGCGCCGATGATTCCGATAGTGCTCATGGTGTTCTCCTCAAAGTGGGGTAAGACTCGAAAAGAATCTTGCGCTTGCCATTCCCACTTGATTAGCCGGTAATGCCTTGAATGATCTTCAAGTATCACTATCAGGTCGAAATCCATGGAAACCCTCGCCAATCTCGAATCCTTCGTTCGCAGCGCCGAGACCGGCAGCTTCTCCGCCGCCGCTCGGTTACTGGCGCTGACTCCGGCGGCGGTCAGTCGCAACGTGGCGATCCTTGAGCGCAACCTCGGCGTGCGGCTGTTTCAGCGCTCGACCCGCAAGCTGTCGCTGACTGAGGCCGGTGAAGGTTTTCTGGCGAGCATCGGCGGCAACCTCGACGCCTTGCAGACAGCGATTGCCACGGTGGCGACCGAGCGCGGCGAACCGGCGGGTGTGCTCAAGATCAGCCTGCCGCCGACATTCGGCATCGATCACATGCTGCCGCTGCTGCCAGAGTTTCTGGCGCGTTATCCGCTGATTCGCCCGGAATGGCACTTCGAAAATCGTCAGGTGGATCTGATCGCTGAGGGTTATGACGTGGCGATTGGTGGCGGATTCGAGCTGACGCCCGGCGTGGTCGCCCGGCCATTGTCGTCCGCCGAAGTGCTGGCGGTGGCGTCGCCGGCGTATCTGGCGGGCCGCACACTGCCGCGACATCCGGCCGATCTCGCCGATCACCACGGCATCGTCATGCGCGGCCTGCGCACCGGGCGCCTGCGCCAATGGCAGATGCACAACGAAGCCGGCGAACAGGCCAGCGCCCTGCTCAACCCGAACATCGTGCTGAATGATCCGATGGCCATGCGCAAGGCTGCGCTGCTGGGCTTGGGCGTGACGATGCTGGTGCTGCCGGATGTCAGCGCGCAGATCGAACGCGGTGAACTGGTGCGGCTGTTGCCCGACTGGCAATGCGATGCCGGCGCGATTTCGCTGTACTACCCGAGCCGTACCTTGCTGCCGGCCAAGACCCGGGTGTTCATTGATTTTGTGGTCGAAGCGTTTGGCCGCTAGGCCGCTAGCTGCAGAATCAGCCACGCATTCGCGCCGCTGATCACCACAAACAATCCCCACGCGAGAACCTTGGTTGGCAACCGATTCACAAACGGCCCCATCAGTTGTTTGTCGTTGGTCATGCGAATCAACGGATACAGCGCAAACGGCAATTGCAGGCTCAGCACCACTTGGCTCAACACCAGCAACTTGCCCACCGCGCCGTCGCCCATCAGCCACACGCCAATGAACGCCGGGATCAGCGCCAGCCCACGGGTGATCAGACGTCGCTGCCAGCAAGGGATCCGCAGGTTCAGATAGCCTTCCATGATCACTTGCCCGGCGATGGTGCCGGTGAAGGTCGAACTCTGCCCCGAAGCCAGCAGCGCCACGCCGAACAGCACACTGGCCAACGCGCCGCCCACCAGCGGATCGAGCAAGTGATAGGCGTCCTGGATGTCGACCACGTCGGTGTGTCCGGACTGATGAAAGGCGGCCGCCGCGAGAATCAGGATCGCCGCGTTGACCAGTAATGCCAGCGCCAGCGAACCGATGGTGTCGATGCGCGCCAGTTTTACCGCGTCCTGTTTGCTGGCCAGATCCTTGCCGATCAGCCGTGTCTGCACGATCGAGGTGTGCAGGTACAGGTTGTGCGGCATCACCGTGGCGCCAAGGATGCCAATGGCCAGGTACAACGGCGCGGCATCGCTGATCGCCGACAGCGACGGTTTGAAGCCTTGGGCGACGTCCGGCCAGTAGGGTTTGATCAACAGTAATTCAACGAAGAAACACGCGCCGATAGTGCCCACCAGCACCAGCATGATCGCTTCCAGCCGGCGGAAACCGCGGTTTTGCAGGGCCAGCACCAGCAGCGTATCGAATGCGGTCAGGGCGATGCCGAACGTCAGCGAACAGCCGAGCAACAGGTGAAATGCCAGGGCACAGCCGAGCACTTCTGCCAGGTCGGTGGCGATGATCGAGATTTCCGCCAGCACCCATTGCAGCCGCGCCGTCGGAGTGCTGTAGCGTTCGCGGGAAAGCTGCGCCAGATCGCGCCCGGTGGCGATGCCCAGCCGCGAGCACAGGCATTGCACGACCATGCCCGCCAGACTCGCCAGCAACACCACGAACAGCAAGCTGTAACCGAAACGCGAACCGGCCTCGATGGCGGTGGCCCAGTTGCCCGGATCCATGTAGCCGATCGACACCAGCAAACCGGGGCCGGCAAAGCGCAGCACGCGCTTGAAGAACGAGGCGTTGGGATCGACCGGGACACTTCCGGCCACTTCCGGCGGGCAGAACGGCGCCGTGGCGATTTTGGGCAAGCTGAACTTCACAAACACATCCAGAAACAAGTCGAAAGGCGCAGCTTAGACGTTTCAGTCGGCAGGCCCAAGCGCCGATGTGCTGCGTTCAGGGTTGGGCAGTACCCAGCAATTGCCGGCGCAGTTCGGGATTGCGTGTGCGTGGATCCAGCCAGATGTTGAAAAAAGCCTGGGCGAACAACGGGTCGTTGATCTCGTGCTGCAACTGTTGGCCAACAAAGAACCGCGCGCCCTGCCCCGGCAGATACACCCCGGTGATCCGCGTGCCGGCCTGCACGTCGACGAACGATTGCTGCATCTGGGCCTGCCACACCGCCAGTTGCGCAGAACTGATGGAGGCGCCTGCCAGGCGTTTGATCTCGTCGACGCTGGCTTTGACCAAATCTTCGCGGGACACGCTGCGCCGGTAGATCAGCTCCAGGGCGAAGGGCTGACCATCGGCCAATGGACGCGCGGCGCTCCACAACCGGGCGTTGTAAACGTCGAAACCGAAAATGCTGAAATCGCCGGTGCCAATGATTTGCGCACCGGGCACCACGTCTTGCCAACTGGCCCAGGTGGGGGTCAGCAACAACGCCCACAAGCCTATCCCGCAGCATCCACGCAACACCTTCGGTGTACTGCTCATCGCGGCATCGACTCCGGTAAACCCTGATACCCAGAGCATAGTCGGCAATCACACCCATGATTTTGTATACATTTATTGCATGCATATGCAGCAATCCGCTAATGACAATGCTAACGTGGCCCTCATTGACCCGACGGAGACACCTGCGTGCTGATCCTCAAACTGCTGCTGATTCCCGGTTTCCTGCTGCTGATTTCCCTCGCGGGCAAGCGCTGGGGCCCCAGCGTCGCCGGGTGGCTGTCGGGATTGCCGGTGGTGGTCGGGCCGATTCTGTTTTTCCTCGCCATCGAGCAAGGGCCGTCGTTTGCCGCGCAATCGGCGGTCGCGGCGCTGTCGGCCATGTTTGCGATGATCGCGTTTTGTGTCACTTATGCGCAGGTGGCGCAGCGGGCGAACTGGCCGCTGGCATTGATAGTTTCTTTATCGGTCTGGGCCGTGCTGGCGCTGATTCTGTCGCTGACTCCGGCGTCGTTACCCTTCTCGGTCGCCGCTGCTGCGACCGCCCTACTTTCCGCGCCGTACCTGTTTCCCAAGGTGCAACCGGTGGTCAGGGGTCCGGCGCCGAAATCGGACAAACTGGTCTGGCGGATGATTGCCGGCGCGGCGCTGACGCTGGTGGTAACCATGCTGGCCAGCACCGTCGGCGAACGCTGGAGCGGTTTGCTCGCCGTGTTTCCGGTGCTCGGCAGCGTGATGGCGGTGTTTTCCCAACAGACCCGTGGCCCAGCGTTTACCGCCGCGTTGTTACGCGCGACGGCGACGGGGATGTATTCGTTTTCGGCGTTTTGTCTGGTGTTGGCGCTGACCGTTCCGAACCTGGGCTTCGGCGGTTTCGTGGTGGCGGTGGCCGTTTCGGTGGCGATGCTCGGCGTCACTCGGCAGCTGTTGGCCAAACCGGCGCCGGCGCCATCGCCGAACTGAACCCGACCGGACAAACCGCGCTGGAGTGCCAGGCACCCTCCATGGGATGATCGCCGCCCAAGCGCGACCCATCCCTCGGAGATTCGAATGTCATTGCTTTGCAAGAAAGCCGCCGTCCTGTTGTTGGCGGCGGTGGCCGGTTTCGGCGCCATCAATGCTCAAGCGGCCAAGGCCAAAGAGAAGGCTGTCACCGAGAAGGTCTCGATGCTCGACGGCAAATTCAGTTTTGTCCTTCCCAAGGGCTTTGTCGCCGACCCGCTGCCCGCCGGCCCGACCGGTGCCAAGGGCACGATGTACACCAACCAAACGACAAAGACCGTGGTCATCACCGCCGAAAACCAGATTCCCGAAGGCAACAACGTCAAGGACAACGACAGTGCGTTCCTCGACGGTACGGTGTCCGACTTCATCGACGCCCAGCGCAAGGCCCTGCCGGACTTCAACAAGCTCAGCGAAAAGAGCCTGACCCAGAAAGGCAACGGCTTGGGCCTGCGCCAAGTCGACAGCACCGCCACCCAGGGCGGCGGCCAGACCCTAAACACCACGTTGCTGGCCGGTTCCGGCACGCGCATGGCGCTGGTCCAGGTGATTTCCCGGGCCAGCGACAAGAGCGGTCACGAAGCGCTGGTGAAAACCATCCTCAAGGAAAAGTGATGCTCAGGGATTGAGTTGCTGCAACCAGTCGTTCAAATCCCGAAGCTCGGCCGCACTGATGTTGTGGCCGACGCCGGGATAGGCATGAAATTGCGGTTTGTACGACAGCTTCTGCAACAACGCATCGGCCTCGGTGGCACCGCTGTAAGGCACACGGTCATCCGCCGTGCCGTGGCCGATGAAGATGTCCAGCGGCGGATGCTGTTGCTCTGACTTCAGCTCGCTCTTGAGCACAGGCAACAGCCGCCCGCTCAACGCCGCGATGCCACCCACCGCCGCCGGCTGCCGCAGTCCGACCTCATAGGTCATCATCGCGCCCTGGCTGAAACCGATCAGGTACACCTTCTCCGGTTGGGCGTGATATTTCTGCGCCGCAGCGGCGATAAAGGCCCGCAGTTTCTGGCTGCTGGCCTTCAGATCATCGGTCTCGCCGTTGTAGGCGCCTTCGCCTTTCTTGCGAAACCACTGGAAACGCCCTTCTCCCAACGCCATCGGTGCCTGCACCGACAGGTAGTTGTACTGCTGGGGCAGTTGAAATTTCATACCGATCAAGTCTGCTTCGTTGCTGCCATAGCCATGCAGGAAAATCACCAGCGGACGCTGTTCGGCGTCCGGGTGCACCTGGGCCAGGTAGTTGAGCGGCAGATCGTTTTGCAGCGAGGCCTGAGCCTGGACGGCCGTGAACGCCAGCAGCGTCAACAGCGCAAACACCTTCAACATAAGCCTTCCTTCACACAGTGCAGGGTTCGGGGCAGAGCCTAACACTGTGATCGGGAGGACGGGATATCAGTCGTTGCTCAGCTTGCCCACCCGAATCGGCTCGCGCCCCGCCACTTTCGCCTGCCAGATGCCCGACTGGGTGTAGCGCCCGCGATCGATGGCGAACAACAAGCCGCTGGTGCCGGCGCGCACGGTGGTCACGCGGTCGTTCAGCGGATCGACCACTTCAAACAGCGCATCGCCGCGCTCGACCCACTCACCGGCATCGCGCAGGAAACTCACCACGCCGTGGTGCGGGGCGAACAGGTATTCGGTGCCTTCGAACGGCATGCCTTCGCAGCATTCTTCCGGCGCTTTCGGCCATTCGCCGCTGATGAAGCCCTGCTCGGCCAAGAAGCCGAGGATCGCCTCGCAATTGGCCTGAGCCTGATCGACGCGGGTGTCGCCCATACTGCCCAGTTCCAGGGTGGTGGCGAGGTTGGCCGGTGGAATCGCCGCGCCCGGGAACATACGTGTCAGGCGCAGCCACGGTGTGGAGCAGGACTCATCGAACGAGTTGCCACCGGAATCTTCACACAACAGCGCCACGCCAGCTTTCAGTCGAGCGGCCAGGGATTGCCACTGCGGCCAGTGTTGCGGTAATGCGTAAATATGAATCGCCGCGTCGAAATCGCAATGCAGATCGAGAGTGATGTCGGCCTCACAGGCGTGGCGCAGCAACAGGCGGTGCAGCGCCTCCAGTTGCGAAGCCGGGGCCGGCAGTTCGTCGAGTACCTGACCCATGGTCTGGCGGATCAGCGTGATATTGGCTTCGGCATCGCTGCCCAGCTGATCGCCGATGCGTTCGGCCACCGGCGCGCTGAGTTCAACGAAGGAGCGGTTGAAGTTCTTGCCGCTGCCCAGCTCGAAACGCCCCATGTGGCTGCCTTGCAGGTGCTGATCGAGACCGATCGGGTTGGCCACCGGCACCAGTTCGATCACGCCTTGCAACTGGCCGTTGCTCTCCAGCTCGGCCAGGCGTTTTTTCAGTTCCCATGCGGTGCGCATGCCCGGTAGTTCATCGGCGTGCAGGCTGGCCTGGATGTAAACCTTGCGCGGGCCGGCGCCGTAACGGAACACGCTCAGGGAACGTTCGCTGCCCAGGTGGCTCCAGGGCAGAAGATGGTCGATGCGTTGCATGGGGAACTCCGGAAATTCTGTGGTCGCTGCCAACGCAGTGACCGCATTGAAATGTGCTGACAGGATAAATCACGGGCGAAAAAAAAGTGGCCACCGCGCAAACGGGGCCACTTTCTTCTTACGGCGTATTAATGGCCGTATACGTCAAAGTCGAAGTACTTGTCCTGCACTTGCTTGTACTTGCCGTTGGCGCGGATTTCGTTGATGGCGGCGTTGAATTTCTCCGCCAGCGCGGTATCGCCTTTACGCACCGCAATACCGGCGCCACCGCCGAAGTACTTGGCGTCTTCGTAGGTCGGGCCGACGAATTCGAAGCCTTTGCCGGCGTCGGTTTTCAGGAAACCGTCGCTCAGGTTGACCGAGTCGGCCAGCATTGCGTCGATACGACCGGACACCATGTCCAGGTTGGCTTCCTGCTGCGAGCCGTAACGCACCAGCTCGATCCCGGCCGGCACCAGCACTTCGGTGGCGTAACGGTCGTGGGTACTGGCACGCAGCACGCCGACTTTCTTGCCTTTGAGCTCGACCAGCGGGTCTTTCACGCCCGAGCCGGCCTTCATCACGAAGCGCGCCGGGGTGTGGTAGTACTTGATGGTGAAATCGACGTTTTTCTTGCGGTCGTCAGTGATGGTCATCGAGGACAGGATCGCGTCGATCTTCTTCACTTTCAGCGCCGGGATCAGGCCGTCGAACTCTTGCTCGACCCAGGTGCATTTGACTTTCATCTGCTCACACAGCGCGTCGCCGATGTCCACGTCGAAACCGGCCAGTTTGCCGTCAGGGGTTTTCATCGAGAATGGCGGGTAACCGGCTTCGATACCGATACGGATCGGTTTGGCGTCTTCGGCCACGGCGGTCAGGGACAACATCGACAGTGCCAGGGCACCGAACATAACCAGCTTTTTCATTTATTACTCCCGTGTGCGGAGGCTTTTATTGGCAGCTTTCGATTGTCAGGTTCGGCCTTGGGCTGAGTAGCGCAAAGAAACCGACGTGGCCGGCAGTCTATGGCGGCGCGCACGGGGCAAATTGTTTTTAAGCGACAAATACTTACAGAAAATCGGCGAGTGCCATCACATGGGAAAAGTGTGCGCCGGAGCGGTGCAAGGGTTGTAGGACAAAGCCGACAAAAGCTGCCGCCGAAGCGGCAACCCTCCGGCTATCAGCAGTCGCAAGCGATCGGTGCGGCGGTGACGCGCGGTGTCGCGACACTCAACTGAAAGCCTTCATCCAGCCACCCGGTCACTCCACCGATCATCTCCTTGACCGGATAGCCCAACGCCGCCAGCTTCACCGCGGCCTTGTTGGCGCCATTGCAGTGAGGGCCGGCGCAATAAACCACGAACAGTGTGTTTTTCGAGTAGTCCGCCAGCCCTTCCGCTGTAAGCAAACGCCCCGGAATATTGATCGCTCCCGGCACATGCCCACGCTCGAAGGCCAGCGGCCCGCGCACGTCCACCAGCACAAAGTCGACTTCGCCGGCTTCCTGGCTGCTGAAGACGTCGGAACAATCGGTTTCGAAGGTCAGACGGTTGCTGAAATGCATCAGGGCAATGGCCGAAGGGGCGGCAGGAATTTCGCGAACCAGGCTGGGCATGTTGAATCACTCCTTTGTCTGTGGGGATGAACGGACTTTATCGAGCCGCCGCTGGCCGCTACAGTGGCGCACAAGACACTCACCGGGAATTTTCCGCCAAATGCCTGATTCACCTGGATTGGTCGCGATCCTGGCCTACGACGGCCTCTGCACCTTCGAGTTCGGCATCGCCGTGGAGATCTTCGGCCTGGCCCGGCCGGAGTTCGATTTCCCGTGGTACGAGCACTGCATCGCCGCCGTCGATCAAGGCCCGATGCGCGCCATGGGCGGGATTCAGGTGCTCGCCGACGGTGGGCTGGAGTTGTTGGCGCAGGCGCGCACCATCATTATTCCCGGCTGGCGCGACCGAAATGCGCCGGTGCCGGAAGCCTTGCTTGAAGCATTGCATGGTGCCCATTCACGCGGCGCCCGGTTACTGTCGATCTGCTCGGGCGTGTTTGTGCTGGCCGCCAGCGGATTGCTCGACGGGCACGGCGCCACCACTCACTGGCGATACACCACAGAACTGGCCGAGCGCTTCCCGGCCATTGATGTCGACCCGGACGTGCTTTACGTCGATTCCGGCCAATTGATTACCTCGGCCGGCAGTGCAGCGGGGATCGACGCCTGCCTGCACCTGGTGGCGCGAGACTTTGGCACCCAGATCGCCAACTCGGTGGCGCGACGGCTGGTGATGTCACCGCAACGCACCGGCGGTCAGGCGCAATTCATTCCGACGCCGGTCAGCCCGACCCCGCGCAGCGATCTGTCGCGTGTGATGCAGTGGGCCCGCGAGCGCCTGCACGAACCGCTGGAAGTGCGCGATCTGGCCAGCGAAGCGGCGATGAGCGAGCGCACCTTCCTGCGCAAATTCAGCGAAGCCAGCGGCCAGTCACCCAAGGCCTGGTTGCAACACGAACGCCTGGCCCGAGCCCGGGAATTGCTGGAAAGCACGCCGCAGAACACCGAGCAGATCGCCTTGCGCTGCGGTTATCGCTCGGTGGAAAGCTTTCGTGTGGCGTTTCGCAGCGTGGTCGGGGTGCCGCCGTCGGTGTATCGCGAGCGCTTTGGTCGTGAGATCAAGGCTTGCGCAACAGATAGGTGTCCATGATCCAGCCATGCTCGGACCGGGCAGCCTTGCGCACCCGCTTGATCTCATCGGCAACATCGTCGAGCTTGCCATGGATGAGGATTTCGTCCGGCGTGCCGAGGTAGGCGCCCCAGTAAATCTCGGTCTCCTGATCTGCCACTTGGTGGTAGGAATCTTCAGCATCAAGCATCACCACCAGGCTGTCCGTGTCACTCACCTGCCCCGCCGCCAGGCGTCGGCCGGTGGTGATTTCAATCGAGCGGCCGATGGTGTTCAACGGCACCTTGTGTTGTGCCGCCAAGGCCTGAACGCTGGTAATGCCGGGAATGACGTCGAATTCAAACTCACATTGCCCCGTGGCCAGGATCGCCTGCAGGATACGAATCGTGCTGTCGTACAACGCAGGATCCCCCCACACCAGAAAACCGCCGCACTGCCCGTCAGACAATTCGTCATTGATCAGCCGTTCGAAGGTTTTTTGCTTGGCGCGGTTAAGATCATCGACGCTGGCGCTGTAGTCCACATCGCCGCGCTCGCGCTCCGGGCTGTGGGCCTCGGCGAAACGGTAGGTACGATCGGTGATGTAGCGCTCGCAAATTTCGCGACGCAGGTCGATCAGCTTGTCCTTGGTCTGGCCCTTGTCCATCAGGAAAAACACGTCCACCCGATTCAGCGCCTTCACCGCCTGCATCGTGATGTAGTCCGGGTTGCCGGCACCGATGCCGATCACCAGCAATCGCTTCATTGCTCTGCTCCTTCCAGATTCATGCCGGACAAGCGTAGCCGCCAGCGCCCGGTAAACCGCAGATCGACCACCGCCAGCGGCTCGACATCGAGGCTGTGAAACGCCTCGCCCTGCACGACCTGCATCAATGCCGCACGAATCACGAACGGATGGGTAACCGCCACCACGTGCCCCGGGGTGGCTTGCAGTGAAAACAGCCACGCCGCCACTCGCTCGCGCAGTTGCGCCACCGACTCACCGCCATGGGGGGCGGCGTGCGGATCGTCGAGCCAGGCTTGCAAGGCCTCGGGTTCGTTGCGTTGCAAGTCCTTGATCGACTGACCTTGCCAGCGTCCCCAGTCGCAATCACGCAAAGCCTGATCAATGTGCGCTTCACGGCCAAACCACGACGCCGTCTGGCGAGTGCGCAGTTCCGGGCCGCAAATCAGACGGGATGCCGTGTCGAAACGCGAGGCCAGCGAGCAGGACGCCAGCGCGGTTTCTTCAACAGGTTCGTTCGTAGGAAAACACGCCAATTTTTGTGCGACGGTTCTGGTATGGCAGATCAATGTCAAACGGGTGGTCTGCACGGGAAGTCACTCGGCTGGAAGACAGGACGGTCATCGACGTAATCGCTGATGGAGCGGCAATTGTGCCGTAAACCGGGATGCTCCGGGCAAGTCGATTGGGTGATCCGAGCGCGTGAAAGCGGCAATGTCTGACACCACTATGGGCAATGGACTACAAGACTGATCGACATCCGTGTAACCCTTGCGTTACGGGCTTTCCGCCCCATTTTGGGGCTTGGTTTAAACGGCGAAAAATTCGCTAGACATGTAGCGTCAGTTACATAAATACTGTTTTAACGGATTATGAAGCGAATTCAACACCCCATCCAGCAGGAGCCCGGATGCCCCCTTTAAGAGACCTGATCACCGACCCCGGCCTTGACCTGACGCCGTCGGAGCGCAAAGTCGTTCGCGCCTTGCTCGATCAGTATCCACGCAACGGGCTTGGCCCGATGGCGCGCCTGGCCGAACATGCCGGCGTCAGCGATCCGACCATCGTGCGGCTGGTAAAAAAGCTCGGTTTCGGCGGTTATGCCGAATTCCAGGACGCCCTGCTCAGCGACATGGACCACCGCCTGCGCTCGCCGCGTACCCTGTTGCAGCCGCGCTCGCATCAGAACAAGGACGACGCCTGGAGTCACTATCTGGCTCACAGCCACAATTTATTGGCCGAAACCCAGGCCCTGACCCAGCCGGAAGACGTGCGGATCCTCGCCGACTGGCTGCTCGACACCCGGCATCAGGTCTACTGCTTCGGCGGGCGCTTCAGCAGCCTGATGGCAACTTACCTGCTCAATCACTTGCGCCTGCTGCGCCCCGGCTGCTTTGCGCTGGAAGACAACGCGCAACTGCCGGATCGTCTGTTCGACCTGCAACGTCAGGACGTGGTGCTGGTGTTCGACTATCGCCGTTACCAGACCCAGGCCTTGCGCGTGGCCAGCGCCGCGAAAAACAACAATGCTCGCGTCGTGCTGTTCACCGACATCTATGCCTCGCCGCTGCGCGAACTGGCCGACATGATCATCAGCGCCCCGGTGGAGTCGGCCTCGCCGTTCGACACCATGGTCCCGGCGCTGGCTCAGGTTGAAGCACTGATCGCTTGCCTGACCTTGCGCTGCCCGGACCTGGCCGATCGCCTGGAAGGCATCGATGCCCTGCGCAACGACTTCGACACCCACTTGCTGGAGGATAAATAAGGATGTTCAGCCTTCCCCATCGCTCGCCACGGGACCTGCCGTTTGTCACCGACCACTCCGCCCTGTTGCTGGTCGACATGCAGCGTGCCTGGCTCGAGCCACAGTTCGACCCGCGCCTCGAAGGCCCGGACGCCGCGTACTTCCTCAACCGCACGCGCTCGCAAGTGGTGCCCAATCAAGTCCGCCTGCTCAAGGCCTTCCGCGACGCTCGGCAGAACGTGCTGCACACCCTGATCGAAAGCCTGACCGTCGACGGCCGCGACCGCTCGCTGGATCACAAGCTGTCGGACATGCACCTGCCCAAGGGCAGCCCGCAGGCACAGGTCATCGCTGAACTGACCCCGGCAGAAAACGAAATCGTGCTGCCCAAGACCTCGTCCGGGGTCTTTAACTCGACCAACATCGACTACGTGCTGCGCAATCTGGAAACCCGTCACCTGATCATCGCCGGCATCGTCACCGACCAGTGCGTGGACATGGCCGTGCGCGATGCAGCCGACCGTGGCTACCTCGTCACTCTGGTGGCGGACGCCTGCGCGACCTACACCGAAGCACGCCACGACGCCTGCCTGAACGCGATCAAGGGCTACTGCTGGATCACCGACACCGACACCGTGCTCGGCCGGTTGCAGGAGATGCAGCCATGAGCGAACGCCTGTCGCCGTTGCCGATGACCACCATCGTCACCACCGACCTGATCGGCGTCACCCGTGGCCGCTCGTTTCCCACCGATGAGCTGGAGCATTATCAGGCCGCCGGTTGCGGCTGGGTGCCAGCCAACAGCGCGCTGACGCCGCAGGACATCATCGCTTCGACCAGTCCGTGGGGCGCGTATGGCGACCTGCGGCTGATTCCCGATCTGGCCAGCCGCGTCACCGTCGGCAACGGCCCGGACGCCACAGCACCTGCGCTGGATTTCATTCACGGCGATATCCGCGAAACCGATGGCCGGCCGTGGGCCACCTGCCCGCGCACGCTGCTGCGCAACGAGGTCGAGCGCTACCGCGATGAGCTCGGCTTGCAGGTCAACGCCGCGTTCGAACACGAATTCAACCTGCACGCCGGGTTTGCCGAACATCTGGCGTTCTCGCTCGAAGCCCAGCGCCAGGGCGCCGAATTCGGTGGCTGGCTGCTCAGTGCGTTGCGCGCCGGTGGCGTCGAGCCGGAAATGTTCCTGCCCGAATACGGCAAGCATCAATACGAAATCACCTGCCGCCCTACCCTTGGCGTGGCGGCGGCGGATCGCGCGGTCAACGTGCGCGAGATTACCCGCGAAATCGCCCGGCAGATGGGCCTGGATCTGAGTTTTGCGCCGAAGACCGCCGCCGACGCGGTGTGCAACGGCGTACACCTGCACGTCAGCCTGCTCGATCTGGCCGGGCAGCCGATGTTCTACGACGCTGGCACCAGCAATGGTCTGTCGACCCTCGGCCAGCACTGGGCGGCGGGCGTGCTGCATTACTTGCCGGCACTGTGCGCGTTCACTGCACCGACGCCGGTGTCCTATGAACGCTTGCAGCCGCACCACTGGAGCGCGTCCTACGCCTGCCTCGGCCAGCAGAATCGCGAAGCGGCGCTGCGCATCTGCCCGACCGTGAGCCTGGGCGACAAACCTGTGGCGAAGCAATACAACCTGGAATTCCGCGCCATGGACGCCACCGCCTCACCGCATCTGGCAATGGCTGCGCTGCTGATCGCCGGACGCCTGGGCATCGAGCAGCGTCTGGCGCTGAACGCGATCACCGATGAAATCCCCGATTCACTCAACGACGAACAACGCAAGGCCCGGGGCATCGTAGCCCTGCCCGCCTCCCTGGCCCAGGCACTGGATTGCCTGCGTCGCAGTGAAGCGCTGGTCGAAGCGCTGCCAAGCGCGTTGCTCGATACTTTTTTCGCCCTTAAAACCGAGGAACTGGCGCTGACGGAACAGCTCTCGCCCGCTGATCTTTGTGAGCACTATGCACGCCTGTACTGAATCCGTTGAGCTTGGGTTGTACACCCGACCGGTCTACAACCTGAGCCGTGAAGATTCGACGCACCCGCTGATTCTGGTGTGCGAACACGCCAGCCGCTACATCCCCGAGGCCCTGAACAATCTGGGCCTGGCTGATACGGCGGCGCGCGAACACATTGCCTGGGACATCGGCGCCCTGGCGCTGGCCGAGCAACTGTCGGAGCAATTGGGGGCCACGCTGTTGAGCGCCAACTATTCGCGCCTGCTGATCGACCTCAATCGCCCCCGGCATGCGCCCGACAGCATCCCGGCGCAGAGCGAGATCTACCAGGTGCCGGGCAACCGCGAGCTCGACGAGGCCACCCGCGAATACCGTCGCCAGTGCCTGTTCAAGCCGTTTCACACGCGCCTGCAACAACTGATCGATGCACGTCTGGCCGAAGGTCGACCGGTGCGGGTGGTAGGGATTCACAGTTTCACCCCGGTGTATTACGGCCAGCCGCGGGAGCTGGAAGTCGGCGTGCTGTTCGGTCAGGCCCGGGCCTATGCCCAGCGGATGCTCGACGGTCTGGAGCGACATCCGCTGAAAGTCGCCGGCAACCAGCCGTACAGGATCGACCCGCTGGGCGACATGACCGTGCCAGTGCATGGCGATGCCCGGGGCCTCGATTCGGTGTTGATCGAAGTGCGCAACGACCTTCTGCGCAGCCCGGAAGCGGTTTCTCGCTGGGCGAATTATCTGGCACCACTGCTGTAAACAATGTTGTAACCACTGCTGATGCTGTAAACGACGGACCGATATAACAACTAAAACGACCGATTGGCTGACAAGGAGTTGCGCTTCATGGAAATAGAAGAGTTCGGCTACAAACAGGAGTTGAAACGTAGCCTGACACTGACCGATCTGGTGGTGTACGGGATGATCTTCATGATCCCCATCGCCCCGTTCGGCGTGTATGGCTACGTCAACGCCGAGGCACCGGGGATGGTGCCTCTGGCGTACATCATCGGCATGGTGGCGATGGTCTTCACCGCGCTCAGCTACGGCAGCATGGCCCGAGCCTTTCCGATTGCCGGATCGGTGTATTCCTACGCGCAACGGGGCCTGAATCAACACGTCGGTTTCATCGCCGGCTGGCTGATGCTGCTCGATTACCTGCTGATTCCGCCGCTGCTTTACGTCTACGCGGCGATGGCGCTCAACCACCTCTACCCGGACATCCCGAAAGTCGGTTTCATTCTGGCGTTTTTGGTCAGCGCGACCTTCGTCAACCTGCGTGGTATCACCTTCACCGCTCGCATGAACATTGTGTTCCTGCTGGCACAGCTTGTTGTCCTGGGGATTTTCCTGTTCTACGCCTGGAACGCCCTGCATAACGGTGGCGGCAACGGCCAGTTGACCCTGGCGCCGCTGTATCACCCGGAAACCTTCAACTTCGCCCTGCTGATGCAAGCGGTGTCGATTGCGGTGCTGTCGTTCCTCGGCTTCGATGCGATCTCCACCCTTGCCGAAGAGATCAAGGGCGATCCGGGCCGCAGCGTCGGCAAAGCGGCGCTGATCACCCTGGTGGTGATGGGTGTGATTTTCGTTGCGCAAACCTGGATCGCGACCGATCTGGCAGCGGGCATGGGCTTCAAGTCCGCCGACACCGCGTTCTATGAAATCGCCGAAATCGCCGCTGGCAGCTGGCTCGCAACCCTGACCGGTGTGGCCACGGCGCTGGCCTGGGGCGTGGCGGTGGCAATCACTTCGCAAGCGGCGGTCTCGCGCCTGCTGTTCGGCATGGCCCGCGACGGCAAGCTGCCGAAAGTGCTGGCCAAGGTGCACCCGAAACACAACACGCCCTACCTGAGCATTTATCTGGTGGCCGTGCTGTCGCTGGTGATCTGCTACCTGTTCATCAATTCGGTGGACACCCTGACTTCGCTGGTCAACTTCGGTGCCCTGAGCGGCTTCATGCTGCTGCACCTGACCGTGATCAACTACTACTGGCGCCGGCAGAAGTCCGGACAGGTGATCCGTCACCTGATCTGCCCGGTGATCGGCTTCATCATCGTCGCGGCCATCATGTACAACATGGGCGTCGATGCCCAGAAACTCGGCCTGATCTGGATCGCATTGGGTCTGGTGTACCTGTTCTTCCTGAACAAGCTCGGCGCCAGTACCGCGCTGCCTGACCCGAGCAATGGCTGACAAGAAAAAGAGCGGCGTCTGACAACAAATCAGGCGACCGCCGCTTTAACGCGTGGAAACCGACAGTGATAGTCAGGTTCGGCGAATGGGCCGAACCTTTTGATACAGGAGTGCATCCATGCTGGTCTTACGTCCAGTCGAGCCAAACGACCTGCCTCAATTGCAACAATTGGCGCGCGACAGCCTGGTAGGCGTCACGTCCCTGCCGGACGACAGCGAACGCCTGGGCGAAAAAATCGCCGCGTCCTGCGCCTCGTTCGACAGCGATGCGGCCGCTCAGGGCCCGGAGAACTACTTCTTCGTGCTGGAAGACATCGACAGCCATCGACTGGTCGGCTGTTCGGAAATTCTCGCCACCGCAGGTTTCAACGAGCCGTTCTACAGCCTGCGCAACCGCCACTTCACCAGTGCCTCGCGGGAGCTGAATATCGAGCACGGCGTGCCGGCGCTGTCGCTGTGTCACGACCTGAGCGGGCACACGCTGCTGCGCGGTTTCCACATCGACGCGGCACTGGTGCGCACGCCGTTTTCCGAATTGCTGTCGCGGGCACGCCTGCTGTTCATCGCCGCCCATGCGCCACGTTTTGCCGAAGCGGTGATCACCGAAATCGTCGGTTACAGCGACGAGCAAGGGCATTCACCGTTCTGGGATGCGCTGGGCAAACATTTCTTCGACCTGCCCTACGTCGAGGCCGAGCGCCTTTGCGGCTTGCAGAGCCGTACGTTTCTCGCCGAGCTGATGCCGCAATACCCGATCTACGTGCCAATGCTGCCGCAAGCGGCGCAGGACTGCATCGGCCGCATTCACCCGGACGGCCAGGAAGCCTTCGACATCCTCGAGCGCGAAGGTTTTGAAACCAACAGCTACATCGACCTGTTCGATGCCGGCCCGACCTTGTATGCACGCACCGCCAACATCCGTTCGATCGCGCAGAGCCAGACCGCCACGGTTCAGGAGCAATCCCTGATTGATGCCCGCGGTCGCTATCTGGTGAGCAATGAGGCCCTGCATGGCTTCCGGGCGGTGGTTGCCGAGCTGGATTTCCAGCCCGGTCAGCCCCTGGCGCTTGACCCGGCCCTGTGCGCGGCGCTCAACGTCCGTGCTGGCGGTACGATCCGGATGATCGCTCTGTGAACCGCGCCCCTACCCAACGACAGTGCCCGAGCAGGCGCGCAAAAGGAGTTGCAGCATGATTGTTCGTCCGGTCCAAGTCAGCGACCTGCCAGCGTTGATGACGCTGGTGCAACAGGCCGGCCCGGGGTTCACCACCCTGCCCGCCAACGAAGATCGCCTGGCCCACCGGGTGCGCTGGGCACAACGGGCGTTCGCCGAGCAGGTCGAGCGGGCCGATGCTGATTACCTGTTCGTGCTTGAAGACGACGAACAACGCGTGGTCGGCGTCAGCGCCCTGGCCGGGGCCGTCGGCCTGCGCGAGCCGTGGTACAACTATCGGGTCGGGCTGACCGTCAGTTCGGCGCCGGACCTGGGCATTCAGCGGCAGATCCCGACGCTGTTCCTCAACAATGAACTGACCGGCCAATCGGAACTGTGCTCGCTGTTCCTGCGCCACGACCAGCGCCACGGCAGCAATGGACGTCTGCTATCGCTGGGGCGCTTGCTGTTTGTTGCCGAATTCCCGCACCTGTTCGGCGAGAAGATGATCGCCGAACTGCGCGGCAGTGCCGACGAGCAAGGCTGTTCGCCGTTCTGGGACAGTCTGGGCCGGCACTTCTTCCAGATGGACTTCAGCCACGCCGACCACTTGTCCGGGCTGGGCAACAAGGCCTTCATCGCCGAACTGATGCCGCGCCAGCCACTGTACACCTGCCTGCTCACCGAACAGGCCCAGGCCGTGATCGGCCAGGCCCACCCCAACACCGAGCCGGCGCTGAAGATCCTCCAGGCCGAGGGTTTTGCCCATAAAGGCTATATCGATATCTTCGACGGCGGCCCGGTCATCGAGGCGCCGATCCGCAATATCCGCACCGTACGCGACAGCCTGGAACTGAGCCTGAGCATCGGCACGCCGGACGATCAGGCGCCGCTGTGGCTGATCCACAACCGGCGCCTGGAAAACTGCCGCATCACCGTGGCGGCGGGACGCCGGGTCGGCAGCAGTCTGGTGATCGACCGCCTGACCGCCAAACGCCTGCAATTGCAGCCGGGCAACTCGGTGCGGGCAGTGCCGTTGCCCAACCGACAGCAGCAGGCGGTAGCGGCCTGAGCGCCTCTGCCTGCAGCAAGAAAGCCTGAACAGGATTTTCCTGGTTAACTTCCTCGTTAATTCGTCATGATCCTTGACCCATTGGCGTGATAGCCTTTTCACCTTCGGCGTTGACACCTTTGCTCAAGCCTTTCCATTCCTTTGTATTGGTGGAACTCGTATGACCAGGCTTTCTCATCAAGATTTGCGCCGTAACTTCCGTCAGCTGCTGGCTTCCGACACCTGCTATCACACCGCCTCGGTGTTCGATCCGATGTCTGCCCGCATCGCCGCTGACCTGGGTTTTGAAGTTGGGATTCTCGGCGGCTCGGTCGCCTCGTTGCAGGTGCTGGGCGCTCCGGACTTTGCCCTGATCACCCTCAGCGAATTCGCTGAACAGGCCACCCGCATCGGTCGCGTCGCCCAATTGCCGGTGATCGCCGACGCCGACCACGGCTACGGCAACGCCCTCAACGTGATGCGCACCATCGTTGAACTGGAACGCGCCGGCGTCGCCGCGCTGACCATCGAAGACACCCTGCTGCCAGCACAATTCGGCCGCAAATCCACCGACCTGATCACCGTCGCCGAAGGCGTCGGCAAGATCCGCGCCGCACTGGAAGCCCGGGTCGATTCGGAAATGGCAATCATCGCCCGGACCAACGCCGGCATCCTGCCGAACCAGGAAATCATCAGCCGCACCAAGCAGTACCAGGCTGCCGGTGCCGACGGTATCTGCATGGTGGGTATTCAGGACTTCGATCAGCTTGAGCAAATCGCCGAACACCTGACCGTTCCGCTGATGCTGGTGACCTACGGCAACCCGGCGCTGCGCGACGACAAACGCCTGGCCGAATTGGGTGTGCGCGTGACCATCGACGGCCACGGTGCCTACTTCGCAGCGATCAAGGCGACCTACGACAGCCTTCGCGAACAGCGCCAGATATTCACCCAGGCTTCCGACCTGAGCGCCACCGAACTGACCCACACCTACACCCAGCCTGAGGAATACATCCTCTGGGCCAAGGAATACATGAGCGTCAAAGAGTAACCTCGCACCACGCTACAAAGAGGCAGAGCGGCCCGACGCCATCACGAGTCCACTCGCATGGCGCCCGCCGCGAAACCGCTGCCTGCCGTTACCGTTTCGCCAACTCCATAATCATCCGCGACAACAGATAAATCCGCGGCGCCACGCTCTCCACCTCCGCGTATTCCTCCGGCGTATGAATGTTGCCGCCGACAATCCCGAACCCGTCCAGCGTCGGTGTCCCCACCCCGGCCGACAAACTGGCATCCGCCGCCCCGCCGCTGCCTTCTTCGGTCAACTTGCGGCCAATCTCACCGTAAATCCCCTGAGCCATCGCCATCAAACGATCCGACTCCGCCGTCTGCGGCATCGGTGGCAAGCCTCGCTGCAATGAGGTCTTCACTTCGGTGTCAGGAATCAGTTTGTCCTGGGACACCCGCGCCAGATCCTTCTCGATCCGGTCGAACTCTTCCGGCACCGCCGCCCGCACGTCAGCCTTGGCCGTGGCCTGATCCGGGATCACGTTGGTGCGATCACCGGCCTTGAGCACGGTGAAGTTGATGGTGGTTTTCCTGGCTTCGTCGCCGAGTTTGCCGAGTTGCAGGATCTGGTGCGCCGCCTCCATCGCCGCGTTGCGCCCCAGTTCCGGCGCGACGCCGGCGTGAGCCGCCTTGCCCTTGACCTCGACCAGCGCCGTGGCGCTGCCCTTGCGCCACACCACCAGACCATCCGCCGGACGGCCCGGCTCGAGATTGAGGGTGACGTCGTGAAGTTTGGCGGTTTTCTTGATCAGGTCGGTGGCGACGTCCGAGCCGGTTTCTTCGCTGGCATCGAGCAGGAAGGTGATTTGCGCGTAGTCCTTGAAGTCGAGGTTCTTCAGAATTTTCAGCGCGTAGATGCCGGCGACGATCCCGCCCTTGTCGTCCATCACCCCCGGCCCGTAGGCGCGGCCGTCCTTGATGTGGAACGGTCGCTCGGCGGCGGAGCCTTCCTTGAACACCGTGTCCATGTGCGCCATCAGCAGGATTTTCGCCTTGCCGGTGCCTTTGAGCGTGGCGAGCACGTGGTTGGTTTTTTCCGGCGTATTGGGCACCAGCTCGATGGTGGCGCCGAGCTTTTTCAGCTCGTCGATGGCGATTTCGCTGACTTGCTTGAGCCCCGGCTCATACCCTGAACCGGAGTCGATATTGACCAGGCGCTCGAGCAACTTCAGGGCTTCGGGCTTGTATTGCTCGGCATCGGCCAGCACTTGTTTGTGCGGTTCGGCAAAGACACCGGAGGCTGCAAAAGTGAGGGACAGACCGGCCAGCAGAGAACGACGGAATTTAAACGTCATGAATCAATCCTTGTTTCGTGTCGGGTACTGAACCGTACCTGACATCGCCCCAAGGCTCCATCCCGGATGCGACACCCGATCCGTTCAAACCGAATCGAATACCTCGCGCCGCGGCTTGTCGTCGCTGCAGCAAATCACCCGGTTACGCCCGCCGGCCTTGGCTTCGTACAGCGCCTGGTCGGCGTCATCGAGCCAGCGTGTCGCGTCGCCTTGGGCCGGATCGAGTGCCGCCAGACCGATGCTCAAGCTGACTTTCAGCGCCGGGTTCTGTTCGTACACCAGAAAGGAAAAACGCTCACGCAAGGCTTCCATCGCCTGCACCGCATTGAACAGCGGCAAGTCCGGCAGGATCACGCAAAATTCGTCACCGCCGTAGCGCCCCGCCACATCGGCCATGCGCAGGTTCTGCTTGAGCATCTTGCTCAGCTGGCGCAGGACGATATCGCCGGCCACATGGCCGTAGGTGTCGTTGATCGCCTTGAAATGGTCGATGTCGATCAGCGCAATCGCCGCACCGCTCTGCTGGCGTTTGCAGCGTTGAAACTCGACTTCCAGTTGATCCTTCCAGGCGCCGTGATTGAGCAGACCGGTGAGGCTGTCGGTGCGGCTCAGGGCCAGCAATTCGCGTTTATGCAAGCCGAGGGTGTAGGCCTGGCGAAAGCAGATCCAGCCCAGCGCCAGCGGATACAGCATCAACAAAGGAAGACAGGCAAAGAGCTGTGCCGACGTGGTCATCGGGACGAACGCGGGGGCAAATACCACCAGCCCGACGCCGACGCCAAGCAACTGCGCCGCCGCGCCGGCCAGCAGAAAACGCAGGCCGCCGATGGCGACGTTGTTCATCGCCATCATCGAAATGGTCGTGGCACTGGGCAAGGGATTGAAGTGCATGGCGGCGACCCAGAAGCCACCGAGAAAGGCGTCGATCAACAAATTACGGTGTTCGGCGTGGTACGGAACCTTCGCCCGGCGCGCCCATTGATACGCGAGGTGCGGCCAGACCAGGGCGTTGAACAGCATCACCGCCCAGACCCAGGCCGGCGGATCGAGTGGATACATCGCGACGCTCACGCACAAAAGCCCCAGAACCAGCCCGAGGATTCGCGATGTATAGAGCCTCCTGGCCAGTGAAAGTCCCTTTCCTCCCGTTCTTCCCATAGGGGCCTCGACCACTCGACGGCACTGCGCAGACCGCAGACCCGATGTATTGGGAGTCTATCAGGGCAACGTCAAATAGCCATCACCGGCCAGCGGGCCGAATACCCCGTCATCAGCACCACACGGCGAGCAAATGATTGGCTATACATGAAAGTAAGAAAATGGAAAAAAGACTCTAAGAAGGAGGCCCATGCAGACCTATCAAGTGTTGATCATCGGCAGCGGTTTTGGCGGCCAGTGCGCGGCGGTCAACCTGCTCAAGGTCGGTATCGACGACTTTCGCTTGCTGGAGCGCCGCGACTTCTTCGGCGGCACCTGGTGCCAGAACACCTACCCCGGCGCGGCGGTGGATGTGCCGTCGCCGCTGTATTCCCTGTCGTTTGCGCCTTACCGCTGGACGCAGATGTTCGCCGAACAGGCGGAACTGCACCGCTACACCGACCATGTGGTCGAGCGGTTTGGCCTGCGCGACCGAGTGGAACTGCAGGCCAACGTCGAGCGCGTCGAATGGGACGACGCAGAAAAACGCTGGGCCGTACACACCGGCACCAAAGGCACTTTTTATGCGCAGTTCCTGATCAATGCCACCGGGCCGCTGAGCCAGCCGGTTATCCCACACTTTCCCGGCCAGGATCGCTTTCAGGGCAAGACCTTTCATACAAACAATTGGGATCACAGCTACGACTATCACGGTAAACGCGTGGCGATTGTCGGCAGCGGTGCCAGTGCGGCTCAGGTGATTCCGGCCATTGCACCGAAGGTCGCCCAATTGCACGTGTTTCAGCGCACAGCGCATTGGGTGCTGCCCCGTGCCGATCGTACGTTCGGGCGAATCCAGCGCTGGCTGCTGGGTCTGAAACCGGCCTACAAGCTGCTGCGCTGGATGATCTACTGGCAGTTCGAAACCCGGGTTATCGCCTTCAAATATTCGAAACCGGCGATTCACATGGTGCAGAGCCAGGCCCTGAAGTTTCTCAAGCGCCAGGTGACTGACCCCGAGTTGCGGAAAAAACTGACACCGGACTTCACCATCGGCTGCAAACGAGTATTGCTTTCGAGCACCTATTACCCGGCGCTGACCCGGCCCAACGTCACGTTGCACAGCCGCGAGCAAGGCATCGCCAGCCTAGACGAAACCGGCATCCTCACCACGGACGGCCAGCACATCGACGTCGATTTGATCGTCTGGTCGACCGGTTACGACGCCACCGACGGCGTGATTTCCTACCCGGTCAGCGGAAAAAACGCCGTGCAACTGCGCGATGTCTGGGCGCAGTACCCGCGCGCCTACCTCGGCACCAGCCTGCCGGACTTTCCCAATCTGTTTATCGTCACCGGGCCGAACACCGGCATCGGCCACACCTCGGCGCTGTTCATCATCGAATCGCAGATGAACTACATCCTCGACTGCATCCGCACCTTGCAGGCCAATGGTCTGCGCAGCATCGAGGTTCGCCCCGAAGCAGAACGTACCTACACTCAGATGATTCACCGGGAGATGGAGCGCACGGTCTGGAAAACCGGCGGCTGCCACAGTTGGTATCAAAGCAAAAGCGGTCATGTGATCGCGATGTTCCCCGGCTTCAGTTTCAGCTATCACCGGTTGACCCGGGCGCTGAAACCGGCCGACCACATTCTGTCTTGAACAAGGAAGACCCACGATGCTTTTGCTGTTTATCGCCCTCGCGGTTTTCGTGGCCTGGAGCTGGTTGAGTTACCCGGCGGTCGGCCACTGGCTCTACGATCTGAGCGCGGCCCTGGAGGCCAGGCTGTACCGGTTGCACAAGATTGAAGTGCCGATTGCCGAAATGACCGTGTCGACCTGGCAAGGCGGGCCTTATGAAGCGTCGAGCAGCATTTTGATGCTGCACGGCTACAGCGCTGAAAAAAACCTGTGGCTGCGCTTCGCCCGGCACTTTGTCGGGCAGTACCGGGTAATCATCCCGGACTTGGCCGGCCACGGCGAAACCGGCTTCAAGGCCGGCGGTGGCTACGACATTCCGGTGCAGGCCAAGCGCATGATCCAGTTGCTCGACGTTTGCGGCGTCGAGAAAGTCCATGTGATCGGCAACTCCATGGGCGGCTACATCGCCGCGTGGCTGGCAGCGACCTACCCGGATCGCATTGCTTCGGTGGCGCTGATCGACCCGGCGGGTGTCACAGCGCCCGAGCCCAGCGACATGGAGCGCCACCTCGCCCGTGGGCACAATCCGTTTCTGATCAATTCCCGGGAAGAATTCCGACGTTTCTATGCCATGACCATGGCCTCGCCACCGTGGGTGCCCGGTCTGGTGCTCGACGCGATCGCCCAGCGCTACGAACAATGCCGCGACGAACTGGAAGAGATCTTCCGGGATTTTCGCGCCAGCCCGCCGATGGAACCGAAACTGCCGGACATCAAATGCCCGGCGCTGTTGCTCTGGGGCCGCAAGGACCGGCTGATCGACGTCAGCAGCGTGCCGGTGTGGAGCAAAGGCATCAGCAATTTGCGGGTCGATGTCTGGGACGGCGTCGGCCATATGCCGATGGTCGAACAGCCGTCGAACACGGCACGTCTATATCGGGAGTTTCTGGGGGAAAACTCGCGCCAGGACAGGTAAACGGTCAGTCGTTGGCAGAATGAAGTTCGTAGGATTCTTCGTTTGCCCGCGTCGGCGAAGGCTGCGATCTTTTCCGACATCCTTTACGTGACCGTGCCAGGAATTTTTTTCATGACCGTGCAGCCTTTCGTCAGCCCCGACCTGATCCGCCAGCGCTTCTCCAAAGCGATGTCCGACATGTACCGCGAAGAAGTGCCACTGTACGGCGCGTTGATGGAACTGGTGGAACAGACCAACCGCGACGTGCTGGCACGCGAGCCGCAAGTCGCCAGTCAACTGCACAGCACCGGCGAAATCGAACGGCTGGACATGGAGCGCCACGGCGCCATCCGCGTCGGCACCGCCACTGAACTGGCCACCCTCGCCCGTTTGTTCGCAGTGATGGGCATGCAACCGGTGGGCTATTACGACCTCACCCCTGCCGGGGTGCCGGTGCATTCCACGGCGTTCCGGGCGGTGCATGAAGATGCGCTGCAGGTCAGCCCGTTCCGGGTGTTCACTTCGTTGCTGCGACTGGAGTTGATTGAAGATCCTGAGCTGCGGGACTTCGCGCAATCGGTGCTGGATAAGCGTTCGATCTTTACGCCATTGGCGCTAAGGCTGATCGAACAGGCTGAATCTGCTGGCGGCCTGAATGAGTCCGAGGCCGGGGAGTTTGTCCTGCAAGCGCTGGAGACTTTTCGCTGGCACCACAGCGCCACCGTCACCGCCGCGCAATACCAGACGCTCAGCGCCCAGCATCGCCTGATCGCCGATGTCGTCGCGTTCAAGGGCCCGCACATCAACCACCTGACCCCACGCACGCTGGACATCGACATCGTCCAGGCGCAGATGCCGCTGCACGGCATCACGCCCAAAGCGGTGATCGAAGGCCCGCCGCGTCGGCAGCATCCGATCCTGTTGCGTCAGACCAGTTTCAAGGCGCTGGACGAACCGATTGCCTTCACCGACCAGACGCAAACCCGCGGCAGCCACAGCGCCCGCTTCGGCGAAATCGAACAGCGTGGCGCGGCGCTGACCCCCAAGGGCCGTGCGTTGTACGACCGGCTGCTGAACGCGGCGCGCGATGAATTGGGCGATTTCCCCAACGAAGCCAACGCCTCACGCTACAACGCGCTGATGGCCCGGCATTTCAGCGAATTCCCTGACAGCCTCGAGGGCATGCGCGAGCAGGAATTGGCGTATTTCCGTTATTTCCTGACAGACAAAGGTCTGGCGGCGAGTCGTCCCGCTGATGCTTCGCTGCAAGGGTTATTACGCGACGGCTATGTGAAAGCCGAACCGCTGGTGTACGAAGATTTCCTGCCAGTCAGTGCGGCAGGGATTTTTCAGTCGAACCTGGGGGACGCGGCGCAGACGCACTATGGCGAGCATTCCAATCGACAGGCGTTCGAGCTGGCCCTGGGGCGTTCGACCATTGATGAGTTGGGCCTGTATGCCGAAACCCAGCAACGTTCGATTGAGGAATGCCTCGCTACAATCGCCCGATCCGCGTGAAAAGCGGCGATTGGCCATACTGCGCAAGAAGTTGCGCACTTGTTTCGTAAAAATGCTCACCGATTCCGCTGGAGGCCATGTGTTTAAAGGCCTCCAGCCAAGTGCGC
>NZ_JBQEQB010000012.1:67208-185849 GCF_052046055.1 Pseudomonas sp. 22082 | reverse complement strand
CTCTCGTTAGCGGGAGGCGAATTCTACAGCGTTACACGCTGCTGTCAACACCTCTTTTCTTCGCTTTCGACCGAGAAGATCGAACCGTTGAAATCACCAGAAAAACCGGCACTTCCAACTCTTTCCAGGCCTCGATGAACTGAAGCGATCCATTATCGAAACCTACTTAACTCATTGAATCTCAAGGAGTTTTCCGTTTCGACTGCGCCGGAAGTGGTGCGAATTATAGACCTCTGGAATTCGCCGTCAACCCTTATTTTCATAAATCTGTCATATCGGTCAAAAATGCCTCGAAACGCGAAGGCCGACCTTAAAAGGTCGGCCTTCTTTGCACTGCCCTTCTACTTACAAGCTAGGGAATGCGAACTGCGACGCCTCATGGCTCGCACGCTGTGGCCAGCGCTGGGTGATCGCCTTGCGACGGGTATAGAAGCGCACACCATCCGGACCGTAAGCATGCAGGTCGCCGAACAGCGAGCGCTTCCAACCGCCGAAGCTGTGGTAAGCCACCGGCACCGGCAGTGGAACGTTGACCCCGACCATGCCGACTTCGATCTCGTCGCAGAACAGACGCGCCGCTTCACCGTCACGAGTGAAGATGCAGGTGCCGTTGCCGTATTCGTGATCATTGATCAGTTGCATCGCCTCTTCCAGGCTGTTCACCCGGACGACGCACAGCACCGGCCCGAAGATCTCTTCTTTATAGATGCGCATCTCAGGCGTGACGTTGTCGAACAGGCAACCACCGAGGAAGAAGCCTTCTTCATGACCGGCAACGCTCAGACCACGACCGTCGACCACCAGGGTCGCGCCCGCCGCCACGCCGTCCTCCACATAACCGCTGACCTTGTCGCGCGCCTGACCGGTAACCAGCGGCCCCATGTCCAGACCACACGAAGTGCCGGCACCGATTTTCAGCGCCTTGATCTGTGGAACCAGTTTGGCCACCAGTGCATCCGCTACCTGGTCGCCCACACACACAGCTACCGAAATCGCCATGCAGCGTTCGCCGCAGGAACCGTAAGCCGCGCCCATCAGTGCGCTGACCGCGTTGTCCAGATCCGCATCCGGCATCAGCACCGCATGGTTCTTCGCGCCGCCCAGTGCCTGTACGCGCTTGCCGCGCTTGGTGCCTTCGGCATAGATGTACTCGGCAATCGGCGTCGAACCCACGAAGCTCAGCGCTTTGACTTCCGGCGCTTCAATCAGCGCGTCCACCGCAGTCTTGTCACCGTGCACCACGCTCAGCACGCCTTTTGGCAGGCCGGCTTCCAGCAACAGTTGCGCGATCAGCAGGGTCGAACTCGGATCACGCTCGGATGGTTTGAGGATGAAGCAGTTGCCGCAGACGATCGCCAGCGGGTACATCCACAGCGGCACCATTGCCGGGAAGTTGAACGGCGTAATGCCGGCCACCACGCCCAGCGGCTGGAAGTCCGACCACGCATCAATGTTCGGGCCGACGTTGCGGCTGTACTCGCCCTTGAGGATTTCCGGCGCTGCGCAGGCGAACTCGACGTTCTCGATGCCACGCTTCAGTTCACCGGCAGCATCTTCCAGAGTCTTGCCGTGTTCTTCGCTGATCAATTGCGCGATGCGTGCTTCGTTCTGCTCCAGCAGTTGCTTGAAACGGAACATCACCTGGGCACGTTTGGCCGGTGGCGTGTTGCGCCAGGCCGGGAACGCAGCCTTGGCGGCATCGATGGCGTGCTGGATGGTTTCGCGGCTGGCCAGCGGCAGCTTGTGGATTGCCTGACCGGTGGACGGGTTGAACACATCGACCGCGCGACCGTTCTCGGTCACCAGTTCGCCATTGATCAAATGCGGGATAACGCTCATCGGGGAACTCCTGAATTCATGTGCGCAGACGCCCGCAAGGGGCGCCTGCTGTTTGCGTATCTATATAGAAGGAAAAATCAGTCGAGCTTGTTCAGCACTTCGCCGACCGCGTCGAACAGACGATCAAGGTCCTGCGGCTTGCTGTTGAAGGTTGGGCCGAACTGCAGGGTATCGCCGCCGAAGCGCACGTAGAACCCGGCTTTCCACAATGCCATGCCGGCTTCGAACGGACGCACGATGGCGTCGCCGTCACGGCCCGCGATCTGGATTGCACCGGCCAGACCGAAGTTGCGAATGTCGATGACGTTCTTCGCGCCTTTCAGGCCATGCAGGGCATTTTCGAAATGCGGTGCAACTTCAGCCACGCTCTGCACCAGGTTTTCCTTTTGCAGCAGGTCGAGTGCCGCCAGGCCAGCGGCGCAAGCCACCGGGTGCGCCGAGTAGGTGTAGCCGTGCGGAAATTCCACGGCGTATTCCGGGGTCGGCTGGTTCATGAAGGTCTGGTAGATCTCGGAGCTGGCAATCACCGCGCCCATCGGGATCGCGCCGTTGGTGACTTGCTTGGCGATGCACATCAGGTCCGGGGTCACACCGAAGGTGGTGGCGCCGAACATGGTGCCGGTACGGCCGAAACCGGTGATCACTTCGTCGAACACCAGCAGGATGTTGTGCTGGTCGCAGATTTCACGCAGACGCTTCAGGTAGCCCTGCGGCGGAACCAGCACGCCAGCGGAACCGGCCATCGGCTCAACGAACACCGCAGCGATGTTCGAAGCATCGTGCAGCTCGATCAGCTTCAGCAGCTCATCGGCCAGGGCGATACCACCCTGCTCCGGCATGCCTCGGGAGAAAGCATTGCTCGCCAGCAAAGTGTGCGGCAGGTGATCGACATCCATCATCGCCTGACCGAACAGCTTGCGGTTGCCATTAACGCCACCGAGGCTGGTGCCGGCGATGTTCACACCGTGATAGCCACGGGCGCGGCCGATCATTTTGGTCTTGGTCGACTGGCCTTTCAGGCGCCAGTAGGCGCGGACCATTTTCACCGCGGTATCGGCGCACTCGGAACCGGAGTCGGTGAAGAACACATGGTTCAGGTTACCCGGCGTCAGATCAGTGATTTTCTCCGCCAGCTGGAACGACAGCGGGTGGCCGTACTGGAAGCCCGGCGAGTAATCGAGGGTGCCCAACTGCTTGGCCACCGCTTCCTGGATTTCCTTGCGGGTATGCCCGGCGCCGCAGGTCCACAGACCGGACAGCGAGTCGTACACCTTGCGGCCCTTGTCGTCGATCAGCCAGCTGCCTTCGGCACCAACGATCAGGCGCGGGTCGCGCTGGAAGTTGCGGTTGGCGGTGTAGGGCATCCAGTGCGCGTCCAGCTTCAGTTGGCTGGCCAGTGGCGACGGCGCATTTTCAGGCATGTTCATCGGGCAAAACCTCGCAGGGCAATAAGCTTCAGAGAGATAGAAAGCGTTGTTGCAGCTAAATTGCCACGGGGATAAAGTCGGTGAAATTCAACTCTTCTAACCTTCAGTTAGAACTCTGCTAAACAATGAGAACAACAGCATGAGCAGTCGTCGCCCCGATCCACTGGCGCAGGTCAGTGACTTTGACATTCGCCTGCTGCGGATTTTTCGCAGCGTGGTGGAGTGCGGTGGCTTCTCGGCGGCGGAAACCGTACTCGGCATCGGTCGCTCGGCGATCAGCCAGCAGATGAGTGATCTGGAACAACGTCTCGGCCTGCGTCTGTGCCAACGCGGGCGCGCCGGTTTCTCCCTGACCGAAGAAGGCCGCGAGGTCTATCAATCGGCGTTACAGCTACTAAGTGCACTGGAAAGTTTTCGCACCGAGGTCAACGGCCTGCACCAGCACTTGCGCGGTGAGCTGATCATCGGCCTGACCGACAACCTCGTCACCCTGCCCCACATGCGCATCACCCACGCGCTCGCGCAGTTGAAGGAGCGCGGGCCGGACGTGCAAATCCAGATCCGCATGATCGCCCCCAACGAAGTCGAACAAGGTGTGCTCGACGGTCGCCTGCATGTCGGCGTGGTGCCGCAGGCCAGTGCGTTGTCGGGGCTGGAATATCAGCCGTTGTACAGCGAGCGCTCGTTGCTCTACTGCGCAGTTGGTCATCCGCTGTTTTACGTCGACGATAAACAGTTGGATGACGAGCGCCTCAACAGTCAGGACGCCATCGCCCCGACTTTCCGTTTGCCGGCGGAGATCCAGGAGCACTATCAGGCGCTCAACTGCACCGCCAGCGCTTCCGACCGCGAAGGCATGGCGTTCCTGATTCTGACCGGGCGCTACATCGGCTACCTGCCGGATCACTACGCCAGTCTCTGGGTTCAACAAGGTCGCTTGCGCGCACTCAAGGCCAGTACCCGCTTCTATGATTTGAGCCTGGCCTCGGTCACCCGCAAGGGTCGCCGCCCTCATCTGGTACTGGAAAGCTTTCTCGAAAGCCTGGCCGCCACCCGCTGACGACCGTGGTTTTATTCGCCCGGGGCTTGTCCCGCGCCGGTGGTTGCGCTATCAACGCAACTGGTTGCACCCCACAGACAAACCCGGAAGTGCCTATGACCTTTGAAGTCCCAGCCCACGGCGGCAAACCCGCCAGCCGCATTCGTCAGAAGAACGAAGAGACCATCATCAAAGCCGCCGAAGACGAGTTCGCCCGTCACGGGTACAAAGGCACGAGCATGAACACCATCGCCACCAAGGCCGGACTGCCCAAGGCGAACCTGCATTACTACTTCACCAACAAGCTCGGGTTGTACGTGGCGGTGCTGAGCAACATCCTTCAATTGTGGGACAGCACCTTCAATACCCTGACGGCCGAGGACGATCCGGCCGAAGCGCTGACCCGCTACATCCGCGCGAAAATGGAATTCTCCCGTCGCCAGCCGCAAGCGTCGCGGATCTTCGCGATGGAAGTGATCAGCGGCGGCGAATGCCTGACCGAATATTTCAATCAGGATTACCGCGCCTGGTTCCAGGGCCGCGCCGGCGTGTTCCAGGCCTGGATCGACGCGGGCAAAATGGATCCGGTCGACCCGGTGCACCTGATCTTCCTGCTGTGGGGCAGCACCCAGCATTACGCCGACTTCGCCACCCAGATCTGCCGGGTGACCGGTCGCAGCAAGTTGACCAAACAGGACATGGAAGACGCCGGCAACAACCTGATCCGCATCATCCTCAAAGGCTGCGGCCTCACTTCTTCTATATAAGTCGTTTTATGCCATTCACCCTCAGCGGCTTTTGCGAGTTCCGCGAAGAAATCCGCAAAAGCCGTTTCATCACCTTCGCCGCGCCGATCGGCAGCCCCGCTGAGGCGCAAGCCTTCATCGAGCAACACAGCGACTTGAACGCTTCGCACAATTGCTGGGCGTGGAAGCTCGGCGATCAATACCGCAGCAATGACGACGGCGAACCCGGTGGCACTGCCGGGCGGCCGATCCTCGCGGCCATCGAAGCGCAGGACTGCGATCAGGTCGCGGTGCTGGTGATCCGCTGGTACGGCGGCATTCAACTGGGCACCGGCGGTCTGGCCCGGGCCTATGGCGGCGGCGCCAACAAATGCCTGCAAGCCGCGCCGAAGATAGAGTTGATCAGTCGCGTGCCCGTGCGTTGCGCTTGCGCCTTTGGCGAACTGGCGCTGGTGAAACTGCGGGTCGCGGATCTGGGCGGATTGGTGATCGAAGAGAACTTCACCGCCAACGGCGTCGAATTGCAACTGGCCGTGGGCGAAGCGCACATCGAGCTGTTGCAGAATCAGTTGGCCGATCTGAGCCGCGGGCGAATCCTGCTGCAGCGTTGAAGCCCCGCCATGTTTTGGGGCACCAGCCCGTTTGCTTATGCCCGAGACTTGCCCACATCCGCTGTGCACCCGGCTGTGGATAACCTGAGCACAGGAGGCTGTAACCCTTCTGTCACGTGGCTTTGCGGGATTTGCTCACTTTTCGTCCAATCGCCCATCGCAATGAACAATTTCACGTAAAAACAATCGCTTAGCGTTGTTTATCGCCTTTAGAAGAAAGCCCGGCAGTGCTTATGCCCGGGATTTTGTCTTGCGCACAAATACTGTGGAGCAACCTGTGGATAAGCCGTTCATGGCTGGCGCAGTCGCAGGTTCTGCATGGCTTCGGCGGGGTTGCTCGTTTTTTGATCAGCCAGTTGCGGGCAAAACTGGAGCCTGATCAAAGGCTTTGCCCTCAAGTGGTGCCGTGCAGGCAACCGAATTCGATTCACAGGCTCTGCGCCACAGGCTGGCAAACAGCAGCCACCTGCGTTCCTGACTCAATGGCCAGGAAATTGCTTTATCCACAGGCACAACTCCAAGCAACCCGAGCCTGTCATGCCAAACCCCACGTCCACACCGCAGCTGCAACTGCGCCACATCAGCAAACGTTATCCCGGTTGCCTTGCCAATGACGCCATCGACCTGAGCATCGCCCCCGGTGAAATCCACGCGCTGCTCGGTGAAAACGGGGCAGGCAAAAGCACGTTGATGAAGATCATCTACGGCGTCACCCAGGCCGATTCGGGTGAGATGCTGTGGCAGGGTCAACCGGTGATCATGCGCAACCCGGCCCAGGCGCGGCAGTTGGGCATCGGCATGGTGTTCCAGCATTTCTCGCTGTTCGAGACCTTGAGCGTGGCGCAGAACATTGCATTGGCGATGGGTGCAGCGGCCGGTTCGCCGAAACAGCTTGAGGCGAAAATCCGTGAAGTGTCGCGCCGATATGGCATGGCGCTGGAACCTCAGCGACTTGTCCACAGCCTGTCGATCGGCGAGCGGCAACGGGTCGAGATCGTGCGTTGCCTGATGCAGGACATTCGCCTGCTGATTCTCGACGAACCGACCTCGGTGCTCACGCCGCAGGAAGCCGAAGAGTTGTTCATCACCCTGCGCCGGCTCGCGGCCGAAGGCTGCAGCATTCTGTTCATCAGCCACAAACTTGGCGAGGTCCGCGCCTTGTGCCACAGCGCCACAGTGTTGCGTGGTGGTCGGGTGGCCGGGCATTGCGTGCCCGCAGACTGCACTGATCGGCAACTGGCGCAATTGATGGTGGGCGACGCCGCGACATCGATCGGCGAGTTCACGAAGGTCACCGGTGGCGCGGCGTTCTTGCAGGTCAGCGGTCTGAACTGGCACAACCCGGATCCGTTCGGTTGCTCCCTGAGCGACATCGATCTGCAGGTGCGCAGCGGTGAAATCGTCGGCATCGCCGGCGTGGCGGGCAACGGGCAGGACGAGCTTCTGGCATTGCTCAGCGGCGAACAGACATTACCCCGCGACGCAGCGCAAACCATCTGCTTCCAAGAACACCTCGTCGCCGATCAGCGCCCGGATGCCCGACGCAGACTCGGCCTGGCGTTCGTCCCCGCCGAACGCCTCGGGCATGGCGCGGTGCCGGACATGAGCCTGGCGGACAACGCCCTGCTCACCACCTTTCAACAAGGCCTGGTCAGCCACGGCTTGATCGAGCGTGGCAAGGTCGAAGCCCTCGCCCAAACGATCATCCAGCGCTTCGGCGTGAAAACCCCGGACACCCAGACCGCCGCCCGCAGCCTGTCCGGCGGCAACCTGCAGAAATTCATCCTCGGCCGGGAAATCCTCCAGCAACCGAAACTGCTGATCGCCGCGCACCCGACCTGGGGCGTGGATGTCGGCGCGGCGGCCACCATTCACCGGGCGCTGATTGCCCTGCGCGATGCCGGGGCGGCGATTCTGGTGATCTCCGAAGACCTCGACGAACTGTTCCAGATCAGCGACCGCCTCGGCGCGCTGTGCGGCGGGCGCCTGTCGGGGTTGCAGGACACGGCGCAAACCCGCCTCAGCGACGTCGGCGGCTGGATGGCCGGCCAGTTCGACACCCCTCAATCACAACCGGCCACGGTTTAACGGAGTTTTCCCATGTTGCTTTCCCTCGAACCCCGTGGCCGGCAATCACGGCTGATGCTGTGGTGCTCGCCGGTGCTGGCGGCGGTGCTGACGCTGGTCTGCGGATCGTTGCTGTTCATCGCCCTCGGTCACGACCCGCTGAAAACCCTGCACACGTTATTGATCGCCCCGGTCAGCGACCTGTATGGCGTCTCCGAGCTGCTGGTCAAAACCCTGCCGATTCTGCTGTGTGCACTGGGCCTCGCGGTGGCCTATCAGGCGCGGATCTGGAACATCGGTGCCGAAGGCCAGTTGCTGCTCGGCGCGCTGGCCGGCAGTGCGCTGGCGGTGAACATCATCGACATGCAAAGCCGCTGGGCGCTGGTGCTGATCCTGCTGACCGGCACGTTCGCCGGCGCCGCCTGGGCCGGGCTCACCGCCTGGTTGCGTACCCGCTTCAACGCCAACGAAATCCTCACCAGCATCATGCTCAACTACATCGCGCTGAACCTGTTGCTGTTCTGCGTACACGGGCCGCTGAAGGATCCGGCCGGATTCAATTTTCCCGAATCGGCAATGTTCAGCGACGCCAGCCGCCTGCCGCTGTTAATGGAGGACGGTCGGGCACACATCGGCGTGTATTTCGCCTTGCTCGCGCTGGTCGCGGTGTGGGTGTTGCTGCAGAAAAGCTTCGTCGGTTTCCAGATCAAGGTGCTGGGGCTGGACAAGCGTGCAGCAGGATTTGTCGGGTTTCGCGAGAAGCGTCTGATCTGGCTCGCACTGCTGATCAGCGGAGGATTGGCGGGACTGGCCGGTGTCTGCGAAGTCACCGGACCGATCGGCCAACTGGTGCCGCAGGTCTCGCCGGGCTACGGCTACGCGGCGATCACCGTGGCATTTCTCGGCAGGCTCAATCCGATCGGCATTCTGTTTTCCAGCCTGTTGATGGCACTGCTGTACATCGGCGGAGAGAGCGCGCAGATGACACTGAATCTGCCGCAGGCGATCACTCAGCTGTTCCAGGGAATGATGCTGTTTTTCCTGCTGGCCTGTGACGTGCTGATCCTCTATCGGCCACGCCTGAACCTGCGCTGGGTGCGGCGCACTTCTACCACCGCCGTAGCCGCCGGAGCGCTGTGATGGATATCGATCTGTTGAGCAATATTTTCTACGCCATGGTGCGCTGCGGTACGCCACTGCTGCTGGTGGCGTTGGGTGAATTGATCTGCGAGAAGAGCGGCGTACTCAACCTCGGCCAGGAAGGCATGATGCTGTTTGGCGCGGTGATCGGTTTCATCGTCGCGTTCAACAGCGGCAACCTGTGGCTCGGCGTGGTGCTGGCGATGCTCGCCGGGATGTTGCTGTCGTCGCTGTTTGCTCTGGTGGCGCTGGTGTTCAACGCCAATCAGGTGGCGACCGGGCTGGCGCTGACAATTTTTGGCGTCGGCCTGTCGACCTTTGTCGGCGCGGCGTGGGTCGGCAAACCGCTGGCGGGATTCGAGCCGCTGGCGATTCCCTACCTGAGCGAAATCCCGTTGATCGGCCGCATGCTGTTTGCCCAGGATCTGCTGGTGTACCTGTCGTTCGTACTGTTTGCGCTGGTGGCGTGGGTGATCGTGAAAAGCCGTGTCGGGCTGATCATTCAAGCGGTCGGTGAGAACCCGGATGCGGCCAGTGCCATGGGATTGCCGGTGCTGACCGTACGCACACTGGCGGTGCTGTTCGGCGGCGCGATGGCCGGACTGGCCGGCGCTTATCTGTCTCTGGCTTACACGCCGATGTGGGCCGAGAACATGACCGCCGGACGCGGCTGGATTGCGCTGGCGCTGGTGGTGTTCGCCAGTTGGCGGGTGTGGCGCTTGCTGCTCGGTGCGTATCTGTTCGGACTCGCCAGCATCCTGCACCTGGTGGCGCAGGGGCTGGGGCTGGCGATTCCTTCGAGTCTGCTGGCGATGCTGCCGTATGTCGCGACGATTCTGGTGCTGGTGTTGTTGTCGCGGGATGCGCTGCGTACACGGTTGTACGCGCCGGTATCACTGGGGCAGCCGTGGCAGGCCGGGCACTAAGCCGCTACGGCTCGCGACAGCGGCCGGACCGGCAACGCCTGAGCGATGCCCCACGCCATTTCGAGAACCAGGAATCCCACCACCAACGAATTGGCGCCGTGGGCCAGGGCATACGTCATCCACGCGGCGAACAGAAACCGCGTCACCGCGTCATAGCGCCCATAAACCGGCTGCGGATCACGAATCCGCAGCACCGCCCACATGCACACCACCGAACCGAACAAATTGGCTATCAACAGATGCGCAGGTTCGAACGGCGGCAGCTCGCCGGGCAGCTCCAGCGCCTGACTCAGCGCCGTCAGCAACCCGTGCAACACAGCAAAACTCCACGGCGTGACAAACGCCGCCGTCACGATCAAGTCATACCAGGCGCTGCCGCGCACCACCTGCCGATACTGCGTTGAAGTCCACATCATCCTTGCTCCAAAAATTCAGGGAGCAACCACGGTAAAGCCTGGAGTATGCTCCAGGGTCAAACACTTTCGAGACCTGCAAGATGCGCATCGGTGAGTTGGCCCAGGCCTGCGATGTCAGCCGTGACACGCTGCGTTTTTACGAGGAGCGCGGATTGATCGCGGCGCAACGCAGCGCCAACGGTTATCGCGACTATCCGCCGGAGATGGTGCAATTGGTGCTCTACATCAAAACGGCTCAGCGTCTGGGCTTTACCCTCGGCGAGATCGGCAGCAGCGTTGGCGCGCTGTGGCAATCGCCAAATCCTGACACCACCGTCACGCAACTGCTGCAAGACAAACTCAAGCTGGTCGAAACCCGCATGGCCGAACTCGGCGAGCTGCGCCTCGAATTGCAGCATCGGCTCGGTCAACGCTGTCCATTGAACCCGTGATCTTTCAACTTTCAAGGAAAGCCCGTCATGTTCGCACTTAATCCTGCCAAGCACGCACTGATCATCGGCGCCTCCCGGGGCCTGGGCCTGGGACTGGTGAAAACCCTGCTGGCCGACGGCTGGCAAGTCACCGCCACGGTTCGCAATCCTTCCAACGCCGAGGCTCTCGAAGCACTGGGTAACGTGCAAATCGAAAAACTAGACATGGACGACCAGCAAGCGGTGATCGCCCTGAGCCAGAAGCTCAAGGGCGAGACCTTCGACCTGCTGTTCGTCAACGCCGGGGTCAAAGGCCCCGAAGTGCAGACCCCGGGCGGCGCGACGCTGGCGGAAGTCGGTCAGTTGTTCTTCACCAACGCGGTGGCACCGATCAATCTGGCCCAGCGCTTTGTCGGGCAGATCCGCGACGGCAGCGGCGTGCTGGCGTTCATGAGTTCGGTGCTCGGCAGCGTGACCATGCCCGACGCGCCGGAACTGGCACTGTACAAGGCCAGCAAAGCGGCGCTGAACTCGATGACCAACAGCTTCGTCACGCAGTTGGGCGAGCAGAAACTCACGGTGCTGTCGCTGCATCCGGGCTGGGTGAAAACCGACATGGGCGGCGAAGGTGCCGACATCGACGTGGAGACCAGCACCCGTGGCCTCGTGGATCAGGTGGATGCGTTCGCCGGCAAGGGCGGCCATCACTTCGTGAACTACAAGGGTGAAACCATTCCCTGGTAATCACTGGACCCTGTGGGGGCTCACCCCACAGGGTTATCCCGGTGTCTGGTCGGGTTGGGCTTGCCCGTCGCAACATTTTGTTCGAAACTCCGCACCTCGTCCTTCGCGGCGACCCTGGATCAGCAGACAGGGCAACACTGAGCTGGCAACCCTGAACCCAACTTTCAGAGGAGCCGGCCACAATGCCTGCGACCCGTATCTGGTTAAAAAATCCCCTCGCCATTTTCACGGCCAACGGTCTCGATGCCCGTGGCGGTCTGGTCCTGCAAGACGGTGTGATCACCGAAGTGCTCGGCGCCGGCCAGCAACCTTCCGCGCCATGCAATGAAGTGTTCGACGCCCGTGAACACGTGATCCTGCCGGGCCTGATCAACACCCATCACCACTTTTATCAGACCCTGACCCGTGCCTGGGCGCCGGTGGTCAATCAGCCGTTGTTCCCGTGGCTGAAAACCCTGTACCCGGTCTGGGCGCGCCTGACGCCTGAAAAGCTCGCCCTCGCCACCAAGGTCGCGCTGGCCGAGTTGCTGTTGTCGGGTTGCACCACCGCTGCCGATCACCATTACCTGTTCCCGGATGGCCTGGAAAACGCCATCGACGTGCAGGTCGAAACCGTGCGCGAACTGGGCATGCGCGCCATGCTCACCCGTGGTTCGATGAGCCTCGGCGAGAAGGACGGCGGCCTGCCTCCGCAGCAGACCGTGCAGGAAGGCCAGGTAATTCTCGACGACAGCCAGCGCCTGATCCACGAGTACCACGAACGTGGCGACGGCGCGCAGATCCAGATCGCTCTGGCGCCGTGCTCGCCGTTCTCGGTGACCCCGGAAATCATGTCCGCCAGCGCCGAACTGGCGAACAAACTCGATGTGCGCCTGCACACTCACCTCGCCGAAACCCTCGACGAAGAAGACTTCTGCCTGCAACGCTTCGGCCTGCGCACGGTGGATTATCTGGACAGCGTCGGCTGGCTCGGCCCGCGCACGTGGCTGGCCCACGGCATCCATTTCAACCCCGACGAAATCGCCCGTCTCGGCGCGGCGGGCACCGGTATCTGTCATTGCCCGAGCTCGAACATGCGTCTGGCGTCCGGCATCTGCCCGAGCATCGAACTGACCGATGCCGGCGCGTTGTTCGGTCTCGGCGTGGATGGCTCGGCGTCCAACGATGCGTCGAACATGATCCTCGAAGCGCGTCAGGCCCTGTACATCCAGCGCTTGCGTTACGGCGCCGAGAAGATCACTCCGGAACGTGTGCTGGGCTGGGCGACCAAGGGTTCGGCGAGCCTGCTGGGTCGCACCGACATCGGTGAACTGGCGGTCGGCAAGCAGGCGGATCTGGCGTTGTTCAAGCTCGATGAACTGCGCTTCTCCGGCAGCCATGACCCGATTTCGGCGTTGCTGCTGTGCGGCGCGGACCGGGCGGATCGGGTGATGGTCGGCGGCAAATGGCGTGTGGTTGACGGGCAGGTTGAAGGGCTGGATCTCAAAGGCCTGATTGCCGATCACAGCCAGGCGGCTCGGCAGTTGATTGCCGGTAACTGATCCAAGCGGAAGTCTGAATGTGGGAGCAAGCCCGCTCCCACATTTGGTTTTGTGATCGGCTCAGAGACCAAGCAACGACAGCATGATGAACGTCGCAAACAGCACAAAGTGGGTCATGCCCTCGATGGCATTGGTCTCCCCGTCATTGAGGTTGATCGCGCTGACGATCAGCGTGATAAAGATCATCACCGTCTGCACCGGGGTCATCGCCATCTGAAACGGCTGCCCCGTATAGAGCGCCATCGCCTCCATCACCGGCACCGTCAGGATCACCGTCGACAACGAAGCGCCCATCGCAATGTTGACCACCGACTGCATACGGTTGGCCAACGCCGCGCGCAACGCGGTCAGAATCTCCGGCGCCGCGGAAATCGCTGCCACCAGAATCGCCGTGATCACCGGTGGTGCGCCCGTCCCTTCCAGGCCCAGATCGAGGGTCTTGGACATCACCTCGGCCAGTGCGCCGATCACCACCACACCGAACACCAGAATGCCGATCGACAGTGCCAGGCTGACCGGTTTCGGCTCTTGTTCCACCGGCTCTTTCTTGCGGCGTTTGTCCGGGTAGCTGTAGCTGAAAAAGTAACTGTGCGGCCCGACCTGCATGCGCAGGAACAACGCATAAAGCACCACCATCGCGCCGATGGTGAAGGCCGAATAGATTTTCCAGTTGGCCTCGGGAATGAACTCCGGCACCACCATCGACACGCCCATGGCGGTGAGAATCATCACGCTGTAACTGCGGGCCGAATCGTCGTTGTAGGACTGCTCGCCATGCTTGATCCCGCCCATCAGCGCGGCGAGGCCGAGAATGCCGTTGATGTCGAGCATCACCGCCGAATAGATCGTGTCGCGCACCAATGTCGGCGAGGCTTCGTTGCTCATCATGATCGCCAGGATCACCACTTCCACCAGCACGGCGGCAAGGGTCAGGATCATCGTGCCGTACGGATCGCCGACTTTTTCCGCGAGCAGTTCAGCCTGATGGGCAACGCGCATCGAGGCGGCGACGATGAAGGCAATCAGCACCAGCCCGGCCGTCAGCGCGACAAACTGGCCGCTATGCAGCAGCCAGTGCTCCAGCGGATACGCGACACAGGTGGCGATGACGGCCAACAGCAGAAAGCTTTCTTGCTTGAGGATGGTGAACATGACGGGCCTTTTTGCCGAAGAGTGCGAATGAGCTACTGACTGCGGGGTGGCGCTAACGTTTCGTTACACCTTAGCGCACCAGTGGATGGCGTCCGTGTACGGGCATGCACTTTTTTCGGCCCGGCCGGCCTCATCGCAAGCAGGTCCGCTCCCACAGGGATCGCGGTGCTTTTGTGGGAGCGGGCTTGCTCGCGAAGGCCTCGCCGCGATTTCGACTCGATTTGTTGTCCGCTTGGTCAGCCTTTTGCATTGCCCTCCCCACACACAACAAAAGGGAGTTCGCGTTCATGCAAAAACGTCCACTGCAAACACTGCTGTGCATCGCCATGGGCCTTGGCCTCAGCCTGAGCGCCAGTGCCGCCGATCCACTGAAAGTCGGCTTCGTCTACATCGGCCCCATCGGCGACCACGGCTGGACGTATCAGCATGAACAGGGGCGCAAGGCGCTGGCGGAAAAACTCGGCACGCAGATCACCACCAATTACGTGGAAAACGTCGCCGAAGGCGCCGACGCCGAGCGGGTGATCCGCAACATGGCCAAGGACAATTACGACCTGATCTTCACCACCTCCTTCGGCTACATGAACCCGACGGTGAAAGTCGCCAAACAGTTTCCCAAGGTGACCTTCGAACACGCCACCGGCTACAAGCAGGACAAGAATCTCGGCACCTATCTCGCGCGTACGTATGAGGGCCGTTACGTCGGTGGTTTCCTCGCGGCGAAGATGACCAAGAGCAAAAAAATCGGCTACGTCGCCTCGTTCCCGATCCCCGAAGTGATCCGTGACATCAACGCCATTCAACTGGCCTTGAACAAGTACAACCCCGGCACCGAAATCAAAGTGGTGTGGGTCAACTCGTGGTTCGACCCGGGCAAGGAGGCCGACGCGGCCAACGCGCTGATCGATCAGGGCGTGGACGTGGTGTTCCAGCACACCGACAGCCCGGCGCCGATCCAGGCCGCCGAGCGACGCGGCGTGTACGCCGTGGGCTACGCTTCGGACATGGCGCACTTCGGGCCGAAAGCGGTGCTGACCTCGATCGTCAACGACTGGGCGCCGCACTACATTCAAGCGACCCAGAGCGTGATCGACCACAACTGGAAATCCCAGGACTACTGGGGCGGATTGAAGGAAGGCACGGTCGAACTGCCGATCAGCGACCTGGTGCCGGCACCGGTGAAGGCCGAAGCCGAGCAGATCATCGCCGACATCAAGAGCGGCGCCCTGCAACCGTTCACCGGGCCGATCAAGGATCAGGCCGGCGTCGAGAAAATCCCGGCGGGGGTTAGCGCCACCAACGCCGAACTGGCGTCGATGAATTACTACGTCGAAGGCATGAAGGCCGAGATGCCGAAGTAAATTCCAACATCTACCCGGTGATCGTTCCCACGCAGAGCGTGGGAACGATCCCCCTTATACCTTTCAAGGATTGTGTATGGATCAGCTTCCGATCATCGACATCTCGCCGCTCTACTCCAACGATCAGAACGCCTGGCCCGCCGTCGCCGAACAGATCGACCACGCCTGCCGCGAATGGGGTTTCTTCTATATCAAGGGTCACCCGATTTCTGCGCAGCGCATCGAATCCCTGCTCGATCACGCCCGGCACTTCTTCGCGCTGCCGAGCGCGGAAAAACTCAAGATCGACATCACCCAGACCGTCCATCATCGCGGCTACGGCGCCATCGCCACCGAACAGCTCGACCCGGACAAACCCAGCGATCTCAAGGAAACCTTCGACATGGGCCTGCACCTGCCGGCCGATCATCCCGAGGTGCTGGCAGGAAAACCGTTACGTGGCCCCAACCGTCATCCGGCCATCCCTGGCTGGGAGGCGCTGATGGAGCAGCACTACCTCGACATGCAGGCCCTGGCGCAAACCCTGTTGCGGGCCATGACGTTAGCGCTGGGCATCGAGCGCGACTTCTTCGATACACGCTTCAACGAACCGGTCAGCGTGCTGCGGATGATCCATTACCCACCGCGCCACACCGCCAGTTCCGCCGAACAGCAAGGTGCCGGCGCGCACACCGATTACGGCTGCATCACGCTGCTGTATCAGGACAGCGCCGGCGGCCTGCAGGTGAAGAACGTCAACGGCCAGTGGATCGACGCACCGCCCATCGACGGCACCTTCGTGGTCAACCTCGGCGACATGATGGCGCGCTGGAGCAATGACCGTTATCGCTCGACCCCGCACCGGGTGATCAGCCCTCTCGGGGTGGATCGCTACTCGATGCCGTTCTTCGCCGAGCCGCACCCGGACACCCGTATCGAATGCCTGCCCGGTTGCCAGGACGCACAGCATCCTGCGAAATATCCGACCACCACCTGCGCCGAATTCCTGCTGTCGCGCTTCGCCGATACCTACGCCTATCGACGGGAGCAGGAAGCGGTGTGATGGATCGGTTGGTCAGGTTTTGCCAATTGTTTCGGCGGGCATCTGTAGAATGCCCGCCATTGCACCTGATGAGAAAAGAATATGTACGACTGGCTCAACGCCCTGCCCAAGGCTGAACTGCACCTGCACCTCGAGGGCTCGCTGGAGCCCGAGCTGTTGTTCGCCCTGGCCGAGCGCAACAAGATCGCCCTGCCGTGGAGCGACGTCGAAACCCTGCGCAAGGCTTACGCCTTCAACAACCTGCAGGAATTCCTCGACCTGTATTACCAGGGCGCCGACGTGCTGCGCACCTCCCAGGACTTCTACGACCTGACCTGGGCCTACCTGCTGCGCTGCAAAGAGCAGAACGTGATTCACACCGAACCGTTCTTCGATCCGCAAACCCACACCGACCGTGGCATCCCGTTCGAAGTGGTGCTCAACGGCATCGCCGCCGCGCTGAAGGATGGCGAGCAGCAACTGGGAATCACCAGCGGTTTGATCCTGAGTTTCCTGCGCCACCTGAGCGAAGACGAAGCACAGAAAACCCTAGACCAGGCGCTGCCGTTCCGTGATGCATTTGTCGCCGTAGGTCTGGACAGCTCCGAGATGGGTCACCCGCCGAGCAAATTCCAACGCGTGTTCGATCGTGCCCGCCACGAAGGTTTCCTGACCGTTGCCCACGCTGGCGAAGAAGGCCCGCCGGAATACATCTGGGAGGCCATCGACCTGCTGAAAATCCAGCGTATCGACCATGGCGTGCGCGCCATCGAAGACGAGCGCCTGATGCAGCGGATCATCGACGAGCAGATTCCGCTGACCGTGTGCCCGCTGTCGAACACCAAGCTCTGCGTGTTCGATCACATGTCCCAGCACAACATCCTCGACATGCTCGAGCGCGGCGTGAAAGTCACGGTGAACTCCGATGACCCGGCGTACTTCGGTGGTTACGTGACCGAGAACTTCCATGCGCTGCACACCCACCTGGGCATGACCCAGGATCAGGCCAAACGCTTGGCGCAGAACAGCCTGGATGCGCGCCTGGTAAAACCATAAAGAGCAATACAAAAACTGTGGGAGCGGGCTTGCCCGNTCAATGTTGACTGACGGTCCGCCATCGCGGGCAAGCCCGCTCCCACAGGGTGCTGTATTTAGCTGAGCATCTCGGTTTCAGTCAGCTCTTCCAGCGTCTTGCCCCGGGTCTCCATCCCGAACAGCCACACCACCCCCGCCGCAATCGCAAAGCACAGCGCCCCCAGCGCAAACACCCCACCCTGCCCGGTGATCGGGAACACCAGCCCGGTGACCAACGGCCCGAGCAGCGAACCCACGCGCCCGATGGCCGAGGCGAACCCCGAGCCCGTCGCCCGCGCCGAGGTCGGGTACAGTTCCGGCGTGTAGGTGTAGAGCACCGCCCACATGCCGAACAGGAAAAACTGCATCAACAGCCCCGTGCCGATCAGCAGCGCCACGTTGCCGCCGAACACTGCGCTCTGCCCGTACAGAAACGCCATCACCCCGCCGCCGAGTAGCGTGACAATGCACACCGGCTTGCGTCCCCAGCGCTCGACCAGCCACGCCGCCATCAGGAAACCGGGAATCCCGCCGAGGGAAATCAGCACCGTGTAATACACCGACTGGGTGACCGCAAACCCCGACTGTTGCAGCAGCGCGCTGAGCCAGGAGGTCAGGCCGTAGAAGCCGAGCAGCGCGAAGAACCAAAGGCTCCAGATCATCGTCGTACGCCGGCGATACTGCGGCGACCAGATCTGTTTGAGCGCCGAAAGGAAATGGCCCGGCGGGGTCACGCTACGTGGCAGACGAACCGGCGCCGGCAATGCAGCACCGCCCAGCGATGCCCGTACCCGCGCCTCGATGCCGCACAAAACCTTGTCCGCTGCGTCATGTTTGCCGGCCTGTTCCAACCAGCGCGGCGACTCGGGAATGAAAAAGCGGATCGCCAGCACGAACACCGCCGGCACCGCCAGTACCAGAAAGATGTCGCGCCAGCCAATCAACGGCAGCAGGAAATACGACAGCACGCCCGCCGCGACAAAACCCAGCGGCCAGAAACCGTCCATCAAGGCGATATAGCGACCCCGACGCTGGGCGGGGATCAACTCCGACAACATCGACTGAGCAATCGGAAACTCCATGCCCATGCCGATTCCCAGCAGGATGCGAAACAGCGTCAGGCTTTCGACCGTCTGCGCCGTGGAGCACAGGTAACTGGCCAGCCCCCACAGGACGATGCTCCACTGGAACACCGGTTTTCGGCCGAATCGATCAGCCAGCATCCCGGACAGCGACGCCCCCAGCACCATGCCGAAAAAGCTCGAACTGGCCAGCAGACCAGCCTCGGCGCTGCTCAGGCCGAACTCGGCTTTGATCGAACCGAGCAGGAAGGTCATCATCGCCAGATCCATGGAGTCGAAGAAAAACGCCAGGGCGATGATGATGAAGATGATCCGGTGATAACCGCTGACTGGCAGGCGCTCCAGTCGATCTGCCGCGCTGTAGTTTCCCGTGTCCATGCCACCTCCTCAATCCGAAAAGTCCCCGGATCGAGTGTGCGCGATAGCGGTTGCGCGCCTGTGCCAGATGCGACTTGTTCGCAGCCGTTGGCGACGTTCAGGAGTACATCCGTGGAAGAAAGCGCTCTATAACGCCATTTCCAGCTCGGTTTCACAGGCAAATCGATGAATTTCCCGCTGGCCCGCCGCCGTCAGTTGCAAAGCACGGGAGTCCTTGGGCAGCACCAGCCAGCCCGACTGCATGAACAGCTGCAACAACGCCGCCCCCAGCGAGCCTCCCATGTGCGGACGACGCTCGCTCCAGTCCGGGCAGGCACACGCCACCTGGGCGTTGCGGTGAGCCAGGGCCTGGATGTAAACGCCGCGCCCGGCCAGTTGTGTCGAGCCTTTGTGCGTCACGACCACCCGGTTTTCAAGCTGCTCGATCCAGCCGGCGTCAAGCAGCCGCTGGTACAGATCGGCGGCCAGCGTGCCCCCGAGATGGTCGTCGCAAAACCGCGCGCGCAGCAGTGACGACGGCGCGGCCTGGGGTCTGACGACCGGCGAGGCACGCTTGAACACGTCGGGGATTTCTCGCGGGGCGCTGGCCANGGTGGCACTGGCCAGCGCCTCGATGGCCGCACCGATTTCAGGAGCCGCCAGACGAAAGAAGCGTTTGCGTCCGCGCGCCTCGACCTTCAACAGACCGCCAGCGGACAAGCGCCCCAGATGCGCACTGGCTGACGAAGGCGAAAGCCCGGCCAGCAACGCCAGCTCCTCGGTCTGCCGCGCCGAGCCATCCATCAACGCCCACATCATTGCGCTGCGTTTGGGATCGGCCAGCAACGTGGCGATCTGGCTGATGCAAGGTGCATGTTCCATGTATTCACTCCCTGTTGAATCGTATCGTCTACTGCTCATAGACATCTTGACCAGTAATCAGTCGTCGGCCAAGACGCGCAAAGTGCCTTGAGCCGAGGCACTTTGCGCGCCGCAGCGAGGAAACCGCAGTACTGTCGCGACCCTCGTTCCTGCCCCGCCGGTTCCGGTCTGATCGTTCTCTTGCCGGCCTGTCGGTGCGGGCTTCAGGCGGTCGCTAGTATAAGCGGGTTGCTCGCTGCGTCCTGCGCCGGAGTGGCCGTGGCTGGTGATTGTTCCTGAGAGAAATTTCGCTATTTACCTGCGACTAATGATCGGTCTCCAAGAAAACGGGAAATCGGCTACTCAATTCAGCGCAACGACTGGCGAGCATTTCCCTCAGAAGGTTCACTGGCTTACTCAATTGTGCGCGATGGGCGCACAGCAGATTCAGCGGAGCGCGTTCACAGAGCAGCTCCGGCAACAGCACTTTCAGTCGCCCCGCCAGTACATCACCGGCCACATCAAGCCACGACTTATATGCGATCCCCGCGCCAGCCACCGCCCACAGACGCACCACATCGGCATCATCACTGAAGCGATCGCCACTGACGGTCAGGCTGACCTCGCGCTTGCCATCATGAAAACTCCAGTGGTCATGCACCCGGCCACCGAGCATGTACAGCAGGCAGTTGTGCTGCGCGAGCTGTTCCAGATGCAGCGGCTCGCCGTGCCGCGCCAGGTAGAGCGGCGAAGCGCACAGTACCCGTCGGTTGTGCGGGGCAATCGGCAATGCCACCAGACTCGAATCCTCCGGCTCGCCGTAGCGCAAGGCGATGTCCACCGGCTGGCGAAACAGGTCGGCGATGCGGTCACCCAGCAGCAGTCGCACCGTCAGCTTCGGATGTTCGCGTTGAAATTCATCGAGCCACGGCAACAGCAGGTTGCGACCGAAGTCCGAAGGCGCCGACAGTTGCAGAATGCCGCTGACCTGGTCCTGCCCGCTGGCCAGCAGGCGGCGCCCCTCATCCAGGTTGCTCAACGCAGCGCGGGCGTATTCGAGAAACCCTTCACCTTCGGCCGTCAGCCGCAGACTGCGGGTGGAGCGTGCCAACAGGCGCGCGCCCAGTTGCTGCTCGATCCGCTTGAGCGCGGCACTGGCCACCGCGGCGGACAGGTCCATCACCCGCGCCGCCGCCGACAGGCTGCCCAGATCCGCCGCCCGGACAAACAACTGCAAGTCATCGAAACGCAGCATCCTCAGCCTCGATTATCAAAAAAACATTGAAAGAGACTGCTCTTTTAGCCGGTTTTATCTCGGGCAGAAATAGCCAATCATGCCTTCCATCGAATTCATCCCGTCCCGGAGTCGAACATGTCCCAGCCTTTCACCGCTATTGCCACCCTGATCGCCCGACCTGGCCAGCAGGACGCTCTCGAACAGCACCTGCGCGCCCTGATCGAACCGACCCGCGCCGAAGCGGGTTGCGGTCAGTACGAACTGCATCAGGACCTGGCCAATCCACTGGCCTTCTACATGATCGAACAGTGGGCCAGCGACGAAGCCCTGCAAGCCCACGATGCCAGCGCGCATATCCAGCATTTCCGCAGCCAGGCCGAGGCGTTCCTCGAACACTTCGAACTCAAGCGCCTGCGCGTCATCGCCTGAAACCTTCCTTTATTCACTTTCGGAGTTCTCCATGAAAGCCATCGCCTATTACGCCTCGCTCCCGATCAGCGACGAAAAATCCCTGCAAGACATCGAACTGCCAGAACCGGTAGCCGGCCCCCGCGACCTGCTGGTGGAAGTCAAAGCGATTTCGGTCAACCCGGTCGACACCAAGGTTCGCCAGAACGTCGCGCCGGAAGGCGGCGCCGCCAAGGTACTGGGCTGGGACGTGGCCGGTGTGGTCAAGGCCGTCGGAAGTGAAGTGACCCTGTTCAAGGCCGGCGACAAGGTGTTCTACGCCGGCTCCATTGCCCGGGCCGGTGGCAACAGCGAATTGCACGTTGTCGATGAGCGGATTGTCGGCCACATGCCGAAAACCCTCGGCTTCGCCGAAGCTGCCGCCTTGCCGCTGACCGCCATTACGGCGTGGGAATTGTTGTTCGAACGTCTGCAGATTCGCGAAGGCAACACTGACGAAGGCCAGAGCCTGCTGATCGTCGGCGCGGCCGGCGGCGTCGGTTCGATCCTCACCCAACTGGCCAGCCAGTTGACCGGACTCAAGGTGATCGGCACCGCCTCCCGCCCGGAGACTCGCGACTGGGTGACCGAGCTGGGCGCCGACGTGGTGATCGATCACAGCCAGCCGTTGAGCGAAGAACTGAAACGCGCCGGTGTGGCCCACGTGACCCACGTCGCCAGCCTGACCCAGACCGAACAGCACCTGGACCAACTGGTCGAGGCTCTGGCGCCGCAAGGCAAACTGGCGCTGATCGACGATCCGAAAGCGCTGGACGTAACCAAACTCAAGCGCAAGAGCCTGTCGCTGCACTGGGAGTTCATGTACACCCGCTCGCTGTTCGAAACGCCGGACATGATCGAGCAGCACAAACTGCTCAATCGAGTGGCCGGGCTGATAGACAGCGGCACCTTGAAAACCACGGTCGGCGAGCACTTCGGCACGATCAACGCGAGCAACCTGCGCCGCGCCCATGAATTGCTGGAAAGCGGCAAGGCCAAGGGGAAAATTGTTTTAGAAGGTTTCTAAAACTCGCAAGACCGCAGCCTTCGCCAGGGCCAAAAAATGTCTGGCTCGGGGGCTGCGGCGCTTTTTTGCCGTCAGTCAGATGCTTGACCCTTGTCACAATTGCGATCGTATTCAGGACTACAATCGAAACCTCTGCGATGCAATCTTTTACGTACGGGAGGTCAGCAATGAAGATCCTGATAAAAGAAGTGGCAAAGTCCCAATGGCAAGTCCGTCTTGACCAGCACGCCGTGACCTTCCGCAGTGAGGCCGAAGCGCTGGCCTTCACCCGCACCCTCGAAGCGCGTCTGCACGCTCCCCATCAGATTCCCGATCCCGGCCAGCAGCGCGCTGTCGGCTGAGGCTTTCGTTTCAGTTTTCAGCCTGCGCCTTTGCCAGCGCCCGGGCATTCTGGATGCGCCGGGTGAGTGTTGCTGCGCACACCACCAGCAAACCACACAGGCTGATGACCATGGCCATCGGCACGGCGGTGCCATCGTGCAGGATCCCCACCAGCGCCGAGGCCCCGGCAGCGACGCTGAACTGCAGGCTACCGAGCAACGCTGAAGCACTGCCGGCGCGACCGCCCTGCCCGTTCATCGCACACGCCGCCGCATTGGGGCTGATGCAGCCAAGGCTGGCAACGCAAATGAACAAAGGAATCAGCAGTGGCCACAGGGACTCGGTGTGCAAGGCGCTGACCGCGAGCAGCGTCAGCCCGGCACCCAGGTAAACCCAGACCGCCCGTGACAGCAGAAAGGCCGGACCGCGTTTGGCCAGCAGGCGCGCATTGACCTGTGCGACCAGAATGAACCCGGCCGCGTTGGTGCCGAACAGCCAGCCGAAATGCTCGGCCGGCACGCCGTACAGTTTGATGAATATGAAAGGGGAACCGGCGATGTAGGCAAACATCCCGGCGATGGCGATACCGCCGGTCAGGGCATGGCCCATGTAGACCGGATCCGCCAGTAGCCGACCGTACTGACGCAGGGCACCGGACAACGGCTGGCGCGGAACATGCGCCGGCAGACTTTCCGGCAGGCCGAGGGCCACGGCCAGTCCGGCCAGGGCACTGAATCCGGTCAGCACCAGGAAAATCGACTGCCACCCCGTGGTGTTGACCAGCAGGCCGCCGAGCATCGGCGCCAGAATCGGTGCCAACCCCATCACCAGCATCAGCTGCGAGAACACTTTCGCCGAACCCACCGCGTCGCACTTGTCGCTGACCACCGCCCGGGCAATCACCATCCCCGCACAACCGCCCAGCGCCTGCACCAGCCGTGCCGCGATGAGCCACTCCAGATTCGGCGCATAGGCGCAGGCCACTGACGCCAGCGTGAACAGCGTCAGACCGATCAGCAACGGAATCCGCCGGCCGAAGCGATCCGCCAACGGCCCGTATGCCAGTTGACCGATGGACAGGCCGAAGAAGTAAGCCGACAGCGTCAGCTGGACGTGTTTCTCGTCGGTGCCGAACGCCAGCGCCATAGTGGGAAACGCGGGCAGATAGAAGTCGATCGCCAACGGACCGAAAGCGGTCAGGGCACCGAGAATCAGAAGGGTACGGAAGTTCATCAGGCGTCCAGGTCGGGCGGGCAGTTGAGTTGAGTGCAGCCCGACAGTCTAGCTGCGCGAGGACGCCTTGAACATTCCGGTAGCTCGCTAACTATTAAAAAGATCAGGCGAGTTTGATGGCGTAGCCTTCTTCGCTGATCGCCTCGATCACCTGCTCGGCGCTCAGCGCACTTTCGACGCCGACTTCCTTCGCCGCCAGATCGACCCGCACGCTGGCGGCCGGATCCTTGCTCTGCACCGCCTGGGTGACGGCCTTGACACAGTGACCGCAGGACATGCCTTCAACAGTGAACACTTGCATGGAATGACTCCTTTGAGTGAGGTTGCCGGCAGTTTCAGGCTTGCCACGATGGCAAGGTCAAGTTCTGCAAAAAACTGCCGGGCTGGCAATCGGCGCCGCGCTCGGCCAAGCTGCACGCATCAATGACATGAATTCAGGAGATTCAGCCATGCGCTGGTCAGCTTTCAGCCTGTTTGGCTTACTCAGCCTCTTTGCCGCGATCCCTTCGGTGCAAGCCGCCGGGGAAGATTACGGGGTGCTGATCATTTCCCGCGAGCGCCTGGAAGTGGCGACCTCCTGCGAAATCGGCGTGTACATCCAGGATCAGCTGTCGGCGCGCCTGTTTCAGGAGCAAAGCACATCGTTCAACCTGCCGCCGGGCAATGTCTCGCTGCGCCTGAAGCTGCTGCCGGGGCAAATGCCGGGTTGCAATCCGGGCATGCTCGCGCCGGGCTCGCAGGAGATCAGACTGCATGCCGGCGACATCCTGAAATTCCGCATCGCGATGAACCAGGAAGGCATGTACCTCAAGCCGACCGGCCTCGGCTACTGACGCTTTCGGATTGGGGCTTGACCTTGCCAGCATGGCAAGGTTGATCCTGTAGGCATCTTCTACAGGGAGTACGACCGATGTCCGATTCCATCACGTTCGATCTGCCCATCAGCGGCATGACCTGCGCCAGTTGCGCCGGCCGTGTCGAGCGGGCGTTGAGCAAAGTCAGCGGCGCCAGTGCCGTCAGCGTCAACCTCGCCACCGAACAGGCCCGGGTGCAGGCCCCCGGCGACAGCCTGCCGGCGCTGATGGAAGCAGTCGAACGCGCCGGTTACAGCGTGCCGCAGCAGACCGTGGAATTGAACATCGACGGCATGACCTGCGCCTCCTGCGTCGGTCGCGTCGAACGCGCCCTGAACAAGGTTGCGGGGGTGAAAAGCGTCAGCGTCAACCTCGCCAATGAACGCGCTCATCTCGAATTGCTCGGCGCGGTCGACCCGCAAACCCTGATCGCCGCCGTGAGCAAGGCCGGTTATTCGGCCAGCCTCTTCGAACTCGAAAATCCGCAATCCGACAATCGTCAACAGCGCCTGGACCATGAGCGCTGGGCACTGATCTGCGCCATCGCCCTCGCCTTGCCGCTGGTGCTGCCGATGCTGCTGCAACCGTTCGGCATTCACTGGATGCTGCCGGCCTGGGCGCAATTCGCCCTCGCGACCCCGGTGCAATTCATTTTCGGTGCGCGGTTTTATCTGGCGGCGTGGAAAGCCGTACGCGCCGGGGCCGGCAACATGGATTTGCTGGTGGCATTGGGCACGAGCGCCGGTTATGGCTTGAGTCTCTACGAATGGGCCACCGCCGACGGGCGCATGCCGCATCTGTATTTCGAGGCCTCGGCGGTGGTCATCGCTCTGGTGCTGCTCGGCAAATACCTGGAAAGCCGTGCCAAACGCCAGACCGCCAGCGCCATCCGCGCACTGGAAGCGTTGCGCCCGGAGCGGGCAATTCAAGTCATCGATGGCCGCGAACAGGACGTCGCCATCAGCGCCCTGCGTCTCGGCGATCGGGTTTTGGTCAAACCCGGTGAGCGTTTCCCGGTGGACGGCGAAGTGCTGGAAGGCCAGAGCCACGCCGACGAAGCACTGATCAGCGGCGAGAGCCTGCCGGTGCCCAAGCAACCGGGCGACAGGGTCACCGGCGGCGCGATCAACGGCGAAGGCCGCTTGCTGGTAAGCACTACGGCGCTCGGTGCGGAAAGCGTGCTGGCGCGGATCATCCGTCTGGTGGAGGACGCCCAGGCTGCGAAAGCACCGATTCAGAAACTGGTGGATAAAGTCAGTCAGGTGTTCGTGCCGACCGTGTTGCTGCTGGCCCTGGCCACGCTGATCGGCTGGTGGCTGTATGGCGCGCCGCTGGAAACCGCGCTGATCAACGCCGTCGCGGTGCTGGTGATCGCCTGCCCCTGTGCCCTCGGCCTGGCGACACCGACCGCGATCATGGCCGGCACCGGCGTGGCCGCGCGGCACGGGATTCTGATCAAGGATGTCGAGGCACTGGAACGTGCCCATGAAGTCAGCGCCGTGGTGTTCGACAAGACCGGCACCCTGACCTCCGGCACACCGCGCATCGCGCATTTCAGTGCGAACGACGGTGATGAAAACGCCCTGCTGACAGCGGCCGGCGCACTGCAACGCGGCAGCGAACATCCGCTGGCCAAAGCGGTGCTGGATGTTTGTGCCGAACGCCATCTGAGCGTGCCGGATGTCAGCGACAGCCAGTCCCTGACCGGGCGCGGCATCGCCGGCAGCCTCGACGGCCGGCGCCTGGCGCTGGGCAACCGGCGCTTGCTGGAAGAAAGCGGTTTGAACGCCGCAACCCTGAGCGAATCCGCCAAGGCCTGGGAAACCGAGGGCCGCACGCTGTCCTGGCTGATCGAGCAAAGCCCGGAACCTCGCGTGCTCGGTCTGTTCGCCTTCGGCGACACCCTCAAGCCAGGCGCGCTGCACGCGGTGCAACAACTGGCCGCGCAGCACATCCACAGCCACCTGCTGACCGGCGACAACCGCGGCAGCGCCCGGGTGGTGGCCGAAGCGCTGGGCATCGAAAATGTCCACGCCGAAGTGCTGCCGGCGGAAAAAGCCGCCACTGTCGCCGAGCTGAAAAAAACCGGGGTCGTGGCCATGGTCGGTGACGGCATCAACGACGCACCGGCGCTGGCCGCCGCCGACATCGGTATCGCCATGGGTGGCGGCACCGACGTGGCCATGCACGCCGCCGGCATCACCCTGATGCGCGGCGATCCACGGCTGGTGCCGGCCGCGCTGGAGATCAGTCGCAAAACTTACGCGAAGATCCGCCAGAACCTGTTCTGGGCCTTCGTCTACAACCTGATCGGCATTCCGCTGGCGGCGTTCGGCTTCCTCAATCCGGTGCTGGCCGGTGCGGCGATGGCCCTGTCGAGCGTCAGCGTGGTGAGCAATGCGCTACTGTTGAAAACCTGGAAACCCGAGGATCTGGAGGACAACCGATGAACATCGGCCAAGCGGCCCGCCACAGTGGCCTGAGCGCGAAGATGATCCGTTATTACGAGTCGATCGGTCTGCTCAAGGCTGCTCATCGCACCGACAGCGGCTATCGCGTCTACGGCGACGATGACCTGCATACGCTGGCGTTCATCAAGCGCTCGCGGGACCTGGGTTTCTCGCTGGAGGAAGTCGGCAAGCTGCTGACCCTCTGGCAGGATCGCCAGCGCGCCAGCGCCGATGTGAAGGCCCTGGCCCGCCAACACATCGACGAGCTGAATCAGAAGATCCGCGAACTCGGCGAATTGCGCGACACCCTGCAGGATCTGGTCGAGCACTGCCACGGCGACCATCGCCCGGACTGTCCGATCCTCAAGGAACTGGCGTCGGGCTGCTGCGCGCAACCCGCGCGCGCCTGAGCAGCAGGATTTTCATCGACAGCACTGTGGCGAGGGGAATGCCGTGGAACAGCAGCACCACGGCACCCGGCGCCCACCACGCATAGAACGGTGCGGCGATCAGCATGCCGACGCCGAACCCGGTCATCTGCAACAGCGTCAGGAAGCTGAAGATCGGCAGGCGCAGGGGCTCCGGTTCCCGTTGCAGGCGTGACATCAGGCCGACTTCCGAGAAACCGTCGCCCAACCCGGCCGGCAGCGAACACAGCAACAGACCGACGACGCTGTGCTGCTGGAACATCAGGATGAAGCCGCAGGACATCAGCAGCACGCCACCGAAGTAGCGGCGCTCCAGATGAATGTTGTCGGTGCCGTTCAGGCGACTGGCGATCCGCGCGCCGAGCAGTTTGCCGACGGCCCACACTGCGAGCATCAGGCCCAGCGTGGTGCTGGCCGAGTCCGGTGTCAGCAGTTTGGAAATGATCGGAAAACCGACGTTGTGCGCAGCGCTGCCAAGGGTGTCGGCCATGGTCACCGCCAGCATCGCGGCCACCACCGGGGCACTGCGCAGGCCTTGCAACAATGCCGACCACTCACCCTGTTTAGCGCTGGATTCGGCCACCGGCTCCGGTGCACTGAACCGCAGCGGCGCAATCAACACTGCCGCCAACAGATAGGTCACCGCATTCAGCGCAAACACCGTTTCAAAACCAAACCCCGCAACCAGCAACCCGGACACCAGACTGCCGCCAACCATCGCCATGGACGAGGCGGATGTGATCCAAGCATTGGTCTTGAGCAACTGCGCCGGCTCGATCAAGCGCGGCAACTGGCTGTTTAGGCCGATGGCGAACATTGAATTGCCAAAGCCCAGACCGAACGCGATCAGCGGCAGCAACAACGCCTGCTGACTGACCGGGACGATCAGCAACAATCCAAGCACGGCAGCGCGCAGCAGATCGAAAGTAATCAACGGCAGACGGCCACTGCATCGACGATAAAACGCGGTGCCGATCAGGCTGGCAAAAATCCCGCCCCCCACGCGACTGGCGAGAAAGATCCCCACGCTCATCGCGCTGTTGCTCAGCAGGTAGACATAAGTGGCCAGCGCAACCATGTTGAGGAACGCGCCGAAATCGGAGATCAGCCGCGCCGTGATGATCAGCCGGGCATTGCGGGAAGTGCTGGTCACAATCAATCCTTGAATGTGTAAAACCCGGCCGAAGCCGGGTTTTGTTTTTCAGATGCTCACTGCATCCACGGTGGTGGCGGAGGTTCGTCGGACTTGCCCTTGGGCTCGTCGTCCGCCGCGCGGATGGCTTGCTTGCGCTCCTCATCCAGACGCGCCGCTTCGATCTCGCGCAGCACCCCGCCGACATCGGCCAGGTCCTCGGGATCGTCGAACTCGCCGGTCAGCACGCTGGCCGGGTGCAGCGTACCCGCCTCGTACAACGCCCACATTTCCTTGGCGTATTTGGTCTTCTTCAACTCCGGGGCAAAGCGGCCGAAGTACGACGCCATGTTGCCGACGTCACGCTCCAGCATGCTGAACGCATGGTTGTTGCCCGCCGCGTCCACCGCTTGCGGCAGGTCGATGATGACCGGCCCCGTCGGCGTCAGCAGCACGTTGAACTCCGAAAGGTCACCGTGCACCAGACCGGTACACAACATCAGCACGATCTGCGAAATCAGGAACGCGTGATACTCGCGGGCCTGATCCGGCTCCAGCACCACGTCGTTCAGACGCGGGGCGGCATCCCCGTATTCATCGGCCACCAGTTCCATCAGCAGCACGCCGTCGAGGAAGTCGTAGGGCTTGGGCACTCGCACACCCGCGCCGGCCAGACGGAACAGCGCCGCGACCTCGGCATTCTGCCAGGCGTCTTCGGTCTCTTTGCGACCGAATTTCGACCCCTTGGCCATCGCCCGGGCCTGTCGGCTGTTACGAACCTTGCGGCCTTCCTGATATTCGGCCGCCTGGCGGAAACTGCGTTTGTTCGCCTCCTTGTAGACCTTTGCGCAACGTAACTGATTGCCGCAGCGCACCACATAAACAGCTGCTTCTTTGCCACTCATGAGTGGACGCAGCACTTCGTCGACCAGACCGTCCTCGATCAGGGGTTCAATGCGTTTTGGAGTCTTCATCAGCTTTTATTGTGGGTCCTTTATTACCAAACACGCGAATGTCATTCGTTATACGGCAATCCTCGCATCGCGGGGAGGGGTTGCCGACCTGTGAACCTGTGGATGCACACACTGTGCCGGATAAATCAGGTCAATTCGCCTCTTTATCGACCGCTTCGAATCATAGCCGAGGCCGGCGAATTTATAGGCGCCAGGACTTGAGGGCATTTGCGACAGAATCTGACATCCAACTGAACAGATCTCGTAAGAATTTTCTCCCAAGACCTCAATTTCCCCCTTCATCAGCCGAATTCCTCTGAGACAGAGGAACTTGTCCGACAATCGTTCCAAAAAAATCTTCGATGTCGCACCCAGGGAAACGGGTGAGAAATAGGTTTTTCGGCTGCCAATAACCGCGAGTCATCTGCACTGCGTGGGCCTACAAGAAAATCTGGAGCGCGGATGAACATCAAACAGAAGTTGACCTGGGCGTTTGCAATCATCGCCTGCTTGCCCGTGGTGCTGGTCGCCACGCTGGTGGTACTCAACCTGCGCAGCGATGCCCGGGACGATTTTGTCGACAGCAGCGGGCGCGAGATCCGTCAGGTCAGCAATGCCATGCAGCTGTTTTTCGACGGCATCAGCCAGAACGTCGATTACCTGGCGGCGCAGCCGTTGGTGAAGAACGCGGACGGCAGCGTTCGCAGCCGCATGAGCGCCAACGCCGCCGATACCTCCGATGGCGAGATCGACAAGCAACTGTTTGCACTGTTCGAAGGGCTGGCCAAATCCCACCCGGCCTACTCCTACGTGTCCTATGGATTGAACAGCGGCGGCTATGCCTTCTGGCCGGGCGATCCGAAGATGGCCAACTACGACCCGCGCACCCGCCCCTGGTACAAGACGGCCATGGCCAACCCGGGCAAGACCCTGCGCACCGAGGCCTATTACTGGGCTGGCGACGACGCGGTTCTGGTCAGCACCGTGCGGGCGGTCGCCAACCAGTTGGGCGCCCAGGGTGGCGTGGTCAACATTGACGTGTCGCTCAAGCAACTGACCGAGATCGTCAAACAGATCAAGCTCGGTGAAAGCGGTTACCTGATGCTGATGGAAAACACCGGCACGGTGCTGGTCGATCCGAAGCAACCGGAGCACAACTTCAAGCGACTCGACAGCCTCGGCGACGGCTACGCGCAACTGGCCAAGGCCGGCAAAGGCCTGGTTGACATCGAGCTCAACGGCGAACGCTACATGGCCAATGTCTGGCCCTCGGAGCAACTGGGCTGGACCTTCATCGGCCTGATCAAACAGAACGAAGTGATGAGTTCCGCCACCCAACTGACCTGGCTGATCGCAATCATTGCGGCCGTGCTGGCGGTGTTTTTCGCGGTGGTCGGTGCCAGTTTCGCCAGCCTGATCGTGCGGCCGATCCGCAGCGTGGCCAGTGGTCTGGAAGGCATCGCCCAAGGCGAAGGCGACCTGACCAAGAGCCTCGACATTCGTGGCAGCGACGAAACCGCGCAACTGGCCAACTGGTTCAACCAGTTCCTTACCGCGATCCGCAGCCTGATCCAGCATATCGGCGGCGCGGCCGGGAAAATCCTCGCCACTTCGCAGAGCTCGACCCGCGTCTCCGGCGACATGGCCGAAGCCGCCGGACGCCAGCGCGAAGCGGTGGACATGGTCTCGACCGCGTTCCACGAAATGGTCGCCACCGCCAACGAAGTCGCCCGCTCGTGCAGCCAGGCGGCGGAGTCTGCCGACAGCGGCCAGCGCCAGGCCCGCGAAGGTCAGCAGCAGATCGATGCGGCGGTGCACAGCGTCGATCAACTGAGCCAGGAGCTGGAGCAATCGGCGCAGTCGATGCAACAACTGGAGCGCGACAGCAACGACATCCAGTCGATCCTCGGCACCATCCGCTCCATCGCCGAACAGACCAACCTGCTGGCGCTCAACGCGGCCATCGAAGCGGCGCGGGCCGGTGAGCAGGGTCGTGGTTTTGCGGTGGTGGCCGATGAGGTTCGCGCACTGGCCAAACGCACGGCGGATTCGACGGCGGAAATCGACGGGCTGCTGGGCAACCTGGCCAAACGCACCAGCGCGGTGACTCAGCAGATGCGCGCCAGCCTCGATGTGTCTCAGCAATCGGTGGCACGCATCGGCGAAGCGCGAGAAAGCTTCGGTCAGATCCGTGAGTCGGTGGATGTGATTCGCGACATGAACACGCAGATCGCCACGGCCGCTGAAGAGCAGCATCAGGTGGCTGAGGACATCAATCGGCATATCAGCCAGATTCATGGTGATGCGCAGTTGGTGGCGGAGCTGGCGAATTCGGCGCGGCTGGATTCACAGAGTCTGGCGGGGTTGTCGAATGAGCTGGACGGGTTGGTGCGCAGGTTCCGTACCTGAGTAACCTTTGTAATCCCCTCTCCCTTGGGAGAGGGGGCTTCTTGTTCCTTCAGCGCTCGACGATGGCAGTCACCCCCTGCCCCCCCGCCGCACAAATCGAAATCAACCCCCGCCCCTGCCCCGCCGCATCCAGCAACTTCGCCAGATTCGCCACAATTCGCCCGCCCGTCGCGGCGAACGGATGCCCCGCCGCCAGCGAGCTGCCCTTGACGTTCAAGCGGCTGCGATCAATCGAGCCCAGCGGCGCGTCCAGCCCGAGCCGGGTCTTGCAGTAGTCCGGATCCTCCCAGGCCTTCAACGTGCACAACACTTGCGCGGCGAAGGCCTCGTGAATTTCGTAGTAGTCGAAGTCCTGCAAGGTCAGCCCATTGCGCGCCAGCAAGCGTGGCACGGCATAGACCGGCGCCATCAGCAGCCCTTCGGCGCCGTTGACGAAATCCACCGCCGCCGCTTCGCCGTCACGCAAGTAAGCGAGGATCGGCAAGCCGCGTTCCTTCGCCCACTCCTCGCTACCCAGCAGCACCACCGACGCGCCATCGGTCAGCGGCGTCGAGTTGCCGGCAGTCAGCGTGCCTTTGGCGCTTTTCTCGAAGGCCGGTTTCAGGGTCGCGAGTTTTTCCAGGGTCAGGTCCGGGCGCAGGTTGTTGTCGCGGGTCAGGCCGAGGAATGGGGTCATCAGGTCGTTGTGCCAGCCTTCGCTGTAGGAAGCCGCCAGTTTGTGGTGGCTTTCGAAGGCCAGTTGATCCTGTTCCTCGCGGGGGATGTTCCAGGTCTGCGCCATCAATTCGCAGTGCTCGCCCATCGACAGGCCGGTGCGCGGTTCGCCGTTGCGCGGGAAGTCGGGGATCAGGTGTTTCGGGCGTAATTGCAGAAAGGTCTTGAGCTTGTCGCCGGTGGTCTTGGCGCGGTTGGCTTGCAGAAGGATCTTGCGCAGGCCTTCGCTGACGCTGATCGGCGCATCCGACGTGGTGTCGACGCCGCCGGCAATGCCGCAATCGATCTGGCCGAGGGCGATCTTGTTCGCCACCAGCAGCGCCGCTTCCAGGCCAGTGCCGCAGGCCTGCTGAATGTCGTAGGCCGGGGTGGCCGGTGACAGGCGTGAGCCAAGCACGCATTCGCGGGTCAGGTTCATATCCCGTGACAATTTCAGCACCGCCCCTGCGACCACTTCGCCGATGCGCTGGCCGTGCAGGTTGTAGCGTTCGATCAGGCCTTCGAGGGCGGCGGTGAGCATCACCTGATTGCTGGCGGTGGCGTAAGGCCCGTTGGAACGGGCGAACGGAATGCGGTTGCCACCAATGATCGCGACGCGGCGCAGCTGACTCATGAAATGCTCCTTGTGAAATATCCGGTCTGAAAATCGAGCGCTGAAAACCCGGTCGGGCCACAAAAGCGCCGAGGGCAAACTACTCTGCTGTTCTAGCGTAGGCCTTATTGCGTGGATCGAACGATTGATTGCCCTTCGCAGTCCACACTTTGAACCCCATCTTCTGGAGAGCGTTCCATGTCTGACCGCTATATCGACTTCGCCAACTCGTCCATCGGCCACCGTCTGGTCGGAGCCCTGGGCCTGCCGTCGCCGGTGCGGCTGGAACGATGGCAGGCGGGGCGCCTGCGGCCAGTGGACGGTGCGCTGCTGATCGGCGGTGGTCCGCTGGCCGAGCAGGTCAGCGCCTTTGCCAACCGGTTGACCGATGCCATTTATCGCTACGGCGATCAGCCGGCCAGCGCCACCCAATGGATTCCCGGCCATGGCCCGAAACTCAAGGCCGTGGTGTTCGACGCCAGCGATTTGCAGCACACCGACCAGCTGAAGCAGCTGCGTGAGTTCTTCCAGCCGTTGATGAAAAACCTCGACAGCAGCGCGCATCTGGTGATCCTCGGCCGCGCCCCGGAAACCCTGCGTGAACCGTTTGCCGCCAGCGCACAGCGAGCCCTTGAAGGCTTCTCTCGCTCGCTGGCCAAGGAGCTGCGCAGCGGCGGCACGCTGCAATTGATCTACGTGGGCGAAGGCGCCGAGGATCAGCTCGAAGGGCCGCTGCGGTTTTTCCTTTCGCCGAAAAGTGCATTCGTCTCCGGGCAGGTGATCCGGCTGACAGCCTGCGCCACCCAGGTCACCGACTGGACGCGCCCGTTGGCCGGATGTAAGGCACTGGTCACCGGTGCGGCGCGCGGCATCGGCGCCTCCATCGCCGAAACTTTGGCCCGTGACGGCGCCGAGGTGATCCTGCTCGACGTGCCGCCCGCGAAAACCGATCTGGAAGCCCTGGCCGCGCGCCTCGGCGGGCGCGCCATCACCCTCGACATCTGCGCCGAAGATGCTGCCGCGCAACTGATCGAACAGCTGCCGGACGGCCTCGACATTCTGGTGCACAACGCCGGCATCACCCGTGACAAGACCCTGGCCAACATGACGCCGGAATTCTGGGACGCGGTGTTGGCGGTCAACCTCAACGCACCGCAAGTGCTGACCAAAGCCCTGCTCGACAGCGGCACGTTGCGCGATAACGCCCGGGTCATTCTGCTGGCCTCGATCAGCGGCATCGCCGGCAATCGCGGGCAGACCAACTACGCGGCGAGCAAGGCCGGGCTGATCGGATTGGCCCAGGCCTGGGCGCCGACCCTGCTGGAACGCGGCATCAGCATCAATGCCGTGGCGCCGGGATTCATCGAGACCCAGATGACTGCGCACATCCCGTTCGGCCTGCGTGAGGCCGGGCGGCGCATGAGTTCGCTGGGCCAGGGCGGCCTGCCGCAAGACGTCGCCGAAGCCGTGGCCTGGCTGGCACAACCGGGCACCGGCGCGTTCACCGGACAAGCGCTGCGGGTGTGCGGCCAAAGCGTTCTGGGGGCCTGAGCATGAGCATCGAATGGCAAACGCTGCACCACGAACCGAGCCTGCCGGGGCTGTATGCCCGGGCGGCCACCCGACGCAAAATCACCGGCACCACCCTGCCCGACAGCGGCCTGCGCTGCGCCGTCGAGGTCGATGGCAAACGTCTGGCGGCCTATCGCCAGGTCTGCGGTTTCGCCGATGACGGCCTGCTGCCGCCGACCTATCCGCATATCCTGGCGTTCGCCCTGCAGATGCAATTGCTGACGGCCAAAGACTTTCCGTTCCCGCTGCTGGGGCTGATTCATCTGCGCAACCGCATCCGCGTGTTGCGTCCGATGGGCGGGATCAGTCGTGCGCAAGTCAGCGTCCGGGTGCATAACCTGCAACCCCATCCCAAAGGCGCGACCTTCGATCTGCTGAGCACCCTCGACGATCAACTCGGCCCGTTGTGGGAAGCCGAAAGCCAAATGCTCTGTCGCGGCGTGAAGCTTGAAGGCGAACCGGTCGAACAGGCCTGGGAGCCGGCGCTGCCGCTGATGCAAGTGGCGCAATGGAAGGCGCCGGCGGACATCGGCCGGCAGTACGCGAAAGTCTCCGGCGACTACAACCCGATCCACCTCAGTGCCGCCAGTGCCAAGCTGTTCGGTTTCCCCACAGCCATCGCCCACGGGTTATGGAACAAGGCCCGCACGCTGGCAGCGCTGGCAGATCATCTGCCCAAGGCCAACCTTGAGGTCACCGTGCATTTTCGCAAACCGGTGCGCCTGCCGAGCGAGGTGAGCCTGTTCGCCAGCGCTGCCGGCTCCAGCGGTGAGTTGCGCCTGATTGGCGCCGGGGATCTGGAGCACATGGTGGGCAACTGGCAGCCGGTAGCCTGACATCGAGGCCGGGAAAACCTGCTCAATTGTGTATATATCACTTAAGTTTTCCCGCGCCGCACAAACATCCCTCGCCGAAACCCAGCCTTGATTTTCAAGGCTTTTTTTTGCGCGCCTATATCCTCGGTATTAGTCGTTAGGCGGCACTCGCATCCCCCTGCATAAAGGCGTTAATACCAACTTGAGAATGGCGTGGATCCGCCCTTGCGACTGATATGAGCACAACGGACGAAGGCACTGCCGGCAACAGAATCGGCGGGCCATCGAAAACAACAAACGTTGTGACAGGTGCAAGGAATAACGCTCATGAAAACTCAGATGAAAGCTCAGGCGGCATGGTGCAAATCGGCAACGGCACTGGCCCTCATTCTCTCCCTCGGTCTGGCCGGTTGCAGCAGTGGCGGCGGCGGTCATCACAGCAGTTCCGGCAGTTCTTCCCCCGACAGCTCGACTGCAGGTACTGGCGGCACCGGTGGCACGGGTGGAACCGGAGACACCGCGGGCACTGGCGGCACTGGCGGTACCGGTGGCACTGGCGGAACGGGAGGGACAACGGATCCGACCAATCCGACCAATCCCTCCAATCCCACCAATCCGACGGACCCGACGAACCCGACCAATCCCACGACGCCTTCGCTGGTGACGACCACCCTGGTGCAGGACGTCGGTAATACCGTCAGCGGCGTCGGCGATGGCGTCGGCCAGGTCGGTGACTCCCTGAGCGGCGTGCCTGTCGTTGGCGGCGTGGTGCAAAGCGCCGCCAAAACCGCCGGCAACGTAGTGACCACGCTGGGTGACGGCGTAGCCAACGGCATCGGCAAACTGGCAACCACCGACAATGGTCTGGGCGTCACCGCTTCGGCGGTCGGCGGCGTGGTGCAGGATGTGGGCAACGGCGTGTCCGACCTGAGCGGCAAACTGGCCACTGCCACGGGCAGCGTTCCCGTGGTCGGCGGTGTGGTAACCAAGGTCGCCCCAGTGCTAAACGGGGTCGGCGAAAAGGTCACCATGCTCGGCGACACCCTCAGCACCGCCACCACCACCGGCCCGCTCGGCTCGGTGACCAAAGAAGTCGGCAGCAAACTGGTGCCGGTGATTGCCATGGTCGAAAGCACCACGGACAAACTCGGTACGGCTACAGGACTGGGCGCGCCGTTGAACGGTTTGGTCCAGAAGGTCGGCAGCACGGTTGACGGCGTGGGTGACAAGGTCACTGTCGCCGGCAACGGCAACGCCCTGACCAACACCGTCGGCGGCGCCCTGAGCAATGTCGGCACCGCGGTCGGCAAGGCCGGTGGGCTGGTGGACAACGGCACCGGTTCGGGAACAGGCGTCGGTGGCGGTCTGGGCAGCAATGGCTTGCTGCAAACCGTCGGCGGCGCCGTGGTCAACGTCGGCGCCGGCTTGAGCAGCGGCAATGGCACTCTCGCCGCACCCGGTGGCGTGCTGGCGGCGGCCGGCAAAACCGTGGCCTCGCTCAACACCGTGCTCGGCGGTTCGGGCTCGCCGATCACCAGCCCGACCACTCCCCTGGCAACCCTGGGCAACAACGTGGGTGCCGGACTTGCGCCAGTCACCACGGCGGTCACCAGCCTGACCCAGAACGTCGGCGCCGCCACCGGGCTCGGCACTCCGGTCGCCGGTCTCACCGGTCAGGTCGGCGGTGCCGTCGGCAATCTCGGCAACACGATTGCCAGCACCAACAGCAACCCTGTAGTGACGGCGGTCGGCAACACCGTCACCACGGTGGGCAATACGGTCACTGCGGTCGGCGGACTGGTCAACGGTGGCACCGCCACCGGGACTGGCGGCGGACTGGGTGGCGCCCTCGGCGGTCTTACCGGCGCCCTGGGCGGCAACAAACGCTGAATTGCACCTGGCCGATTCGACGGCCGAACCTACAGCGCCTACGCTTGGTTGAGGGCGGAAGATTCCCACGAGTCTTCCGCTTTTTTCTTAGGAGAAAACCCGCCCGGTGCTGGGGTTTGAACATGGAGTGTCCTATGCGCGTTATGGCATCCCTGCTGTTTCTCGGTCTCAGTTGCACAACCCTCGCCGACACCCTGCCCAGCTTTCTCAACAGCAACGAAACCATTCGCAACCTGCCGGTGCCGAACCTGCCCGCCGACGCCTACCGGCCGAACGCCGCGCCGCTGCAAGTGCCGGAGCCCGGCGCCACCGCCGCCCAGCCGCTGCTGATGAGTACAAAGATCAACCTCAGGACCGTGCAGATCGAAGGCGGCACGCTCTACCCGCTGAACGAACTGGCCGAAATCTACAAGCCCCTGATCGGTCGCGAGAGCAGCCTTGCCGACCTGATCGAAGCCACCCGCAACATCACCCGTCGCTACCAGCAGGACGGTTATCTGCTGTCCTACGCCTTCCTGCCACAACAGAACTTCGACGACGGCGTGGCGCGCGTCGTGCTGGTGGAAGGCTACGTGCGGGACGTGCAGATCGCGGGCGACGTCGGGCGGGTCAAAGCCCTGCTCGAGCGACTGGCGGCCAAGCTTCAGGCTGAGCGCCCTCTCACACGCAAGACGTTCGAGCGCTACACCACACTGATGACCCGCATTCCCGGCGTGACGATCCAGGCCCAGGTGCCGCCACCCGGCACCACCGACGGTGCAACGACGCTGGTGGCCCAGGCCAGCCGCAAACCGTTCACCAGCACCCTGAGCACCACCGAAGACAACCGCAACGGCACTCAGGCCCTGCTCGGTATCAGCAGCAATTCACAAACCTCGATGGGCGAACAGCTGAGCCTCAGCGGCCTGTTTCCACCGGGGGATGATCACGAGCGTTACTACCGGCTGGACTACAACCAGTTCGTCAACGACGAAGGTGCGCAACTGAGCCTGTCGGCCTCACGCTACCGGGCCGATCCCGGCACCAACGTAGTGCTGAACAACGGTCTGGAACTCAAGCCGCATCGCGAAAACGACCGTTACTCGCTCGGCTTCAGCCTGCCGCTGATTGCCGCCTCGGATGAACTGCTGACCGCCGGATCGCGCCTGTACGCCGTCAACGACAAGACCCGCTACAACGTGATCGGCTACCCGCTGAGCGTCGAAGAACGCACCGACATCCGCGCCCTCGCCTTCGAAAGCGACTGGCGCAAGGCCGATGCCCGGCAACTGCGCATTCTAAGCGGCGGCGTGTACCAGGGCTTCGACAGCCTGGGCGCGCACACGAACAACAGCGCCATCGACCTCGATTTTTTCCGGGTGCGTCTGTCGGGGGTGCAGAGCGACAAGTTCTTTGATAACTGGCAAGGCGTACTGTCAGCCGCGTTGTACTGGAGCGACGACACCCTGCCCGACAGCGAGCGCGCGGTGTTCGGCGGGCAGAATTTCGGCCGTGGTTATCCCGATGATCAGGCGTCCGGCGACAAGGGCTGGGGTGTGGCTTACGAAATCAACTACAGCTTCAACCGCGACGGCAACTGGGTGCGCATCCTGCAACCGTACTTCGTGCTCGACCGCTCGCGCAGCTGGTTCAATGAATTGCCGGTGCAGGCCAACAACCTGTCATCGGCGGCGGTCGGCCTGAGATTTGGCGATGCGAAGTACTACAACATCGCCCTGGAAGCCGCCAAGGCGATGTCGGATGAAGCGCTGGACTCCTTCAATCGCCGGCCGCGTTACAGCATCAGTTTCAGTTATCAGCTATAGACCGCCGTCGCAGGCAACGCCGGTTGCCTGCGACGAGCTAGTTATTCGTCTCGATCTTGCCCCCGGCATCCGGGTCGTAGAAATCGGGGATTTCATATTTGTACTTCTTCAACCAGCGCTGCATCGCCAGCTCACGCTCGGTGGCCGTGGCCGCCTGCGGATCGGGGGACGCGGCCTTGTTGCGGCTTTGCAGCAACAGCCAGCCTTCGGTTTCCTGCTGCTGTGCCGATGCCGGGCCGGCGTCGATGGCCAGTGCGCCGAGCGGCAGACTCAACAGGCTCAGGCAACACAGGGTCTTGAACGTGTTCATGGCATCTCCTTGAGGCTCACTTGATCGCCGGTTGCGCATCAATCGCCACCGCGACCTGATTGCCAGCGACGGGTCTGGCTCTGACCGGCGACTTGAGTTTCTCCGCACGCGCCTGGGCATCGCTGAACTGCTCCGGCGTCAGGTGCGCGCGGCTGACCACTTCGGCGGCTTGCTGCCAGTTGTTCTGGTAGAGCAGCAGGGTCACCAGATTCAGCGTCGCCAACTGATTGTTCTGCTTCAGCTCGATGGCGGTCAGGAACTCGAAACGAGCGTCCTCGAGCCGCAGCTGATTGAGGTACACCACGCCCAGATCATTGCGGATGTTTTCATTGGTCGGCGCCAGCCGCGCCGCCCGTTGCAGGTGGGCCTGCGCCTGGCCGTTGTCACCACGGGCGGCGTACAACTGGCCCAGGCCATGTTCGGCGTCGGCGTTCAGGCATGTGCCCAGCAGACTGCGATACAACGGCTCCGCTTCACTGCGACCCAGCAGGCGATAGACCTTGGCCTTGCGCAGCCGCACCTCGACGAGGTTGTCGGGCAGACCCTGCAGATTGGCCAGGCTGGCGTGCAGCTTGCCGTCGTTGACCAGATCATCGGCGAGGTTCAGCGACAGCTCCTGTTCGGAGCTCAACTTGCTGCAGCTGGCCGGCGCCAGCATCGTCGTCCACGGTGCCTGACCGTCGGTTGCGCAACCGCCGAGCAGCAACAGGCTAGCCATGACCATCAGTGCTTTCATCAATCGCTCTCCATCGCCATTGTCATTGTCATTGTCAGGACGCAAACGCCCGGGTGATTGCGGTAAAACCGGGGCCCGCCAAAACGATCAGCAAGGCCGGAAAAAGCAGCAGCATCATGACCACCGACATCTTCGCCGACATCTTCGAGATGTATTCCTGCAAGCGTGTCAGGCGTCGGTCATCCAGCAGTTGCTTGAGCGTCAGCAACGACTTCATCGCGCCGCCGCCCTGTTGAATCAGTTGTTGCAGGATCACGCAGGTGTCGGTGAACTCATCCACCGCCAGCATCGCGGCCGCCTTGTTCAACTCTTGTCCGAGTTCCAGGCCCGAGTCGACACGGGCCAGGATCAGACGCAGTTCGCCGGTCAGTTCCGGCAGCAGTTTTTGCCCCTCGCTGCTGAGTACACGCAGGGCCTGCTCGACGGCCATGCCGGACTCGAACAGGATTCGCAGCAGGGGAATAAACGTCGACACTTCCACCGCAATGATTTTCTGCCGACGGGCAGCGGCATACGCCAGCAGGCGTTTGGGCAGCAGATAGCCGACGCCGGTGGCGATCATCGGCACCAGCCAGCCGTTGGGTGCGAGGGGGAAAAACACCTCTTTCAGAAACACGCCCAGCCCCAGCGTCAGCAGCGGCGTGCCGATCTGGCAGGCGGCAAACAGCGAGCGCTCGCTGGCCCGGCGCCAGCCGAGCCGGCTGAGCAGGGTCTGGGTTTCACTGTCGATGCTCACCGAGCGCTGGCCGAACCGGCTGCTGCCCAGTGCCCGCAGCCAGCTGGCGAAACGGTTCTCGCGCACCAGGTGCCCCTGCAGACGCTGATTGACCTGACGCACCCGGCGCCGCTCGGTCAGCAGGTGATTGCCGACCAGCAACAACGCCCCGAGCAACAGCATGAGACTGGCCAGCATCAGCATGTCAGACACTCCTCAGCATGCGCCACAGCGCCAGGCAACCGGAGACCTGCAACACCACCGCGACAATCAGCATGGTCCGACCGCCGGAGTCGTTCCACATGCCGAGCATGTAGCCGGGATTGGTCAGCATGAAGTAACTGACCAGGATCACCGGCAGCGATCCGAGTACCCACGCGGTCATCCGCGTTTCGCCGGTCAGCGCACGCAGTTGCCGGGCACCCTGGTCACGTTCGCGAATCAGTTTGATCAGGTTCTCCAGCAACTCGCTGGCGTTGCCGCCGTAGCGATGGTTGACCTTCAGGCCCAGGGCGAACATGCGCAGTTCGTCCTGCTCGTAGAGCTCGGCGAAATCGCTGACCGCGTCCGGGAGGTTCACCCCCAGCTGCACGTTGCGTTGCACCCGGCCCATCGCGGCTTTCAGCGGGTCCTCACTGGCTTCGATACCGCCCATCACTGCATCGCTCAGGGTCCGGCCGGACTTGAGGCTGCGCACGGTGTGGTCGAGCAACTGCGGTAACTGTTCGATCATCCGATTGAGCCGGCGTCGATACAGCCAGGCGATGTACAAGCGCAAAATCAGCGGCGGCGCCAGTATCAGCACCAGCAGACCGATCCAGTCGGCCAGCAGATAACCCAGCATCATGCCCACGACCCACAACGACAGCCAAAGCCCGAATCGCTCGCTCGGCCGGCCAAGGCCTGCCCGCAGGAACATCCGCTCCAGACCGGTCCACGAGTTTTTTTCGGCCGTTGCTTGCGGTTGTCCGACGGCGAGGCGAGAGAGCACCCGTTCGTTGGCAGTCTTGCGCACGCCCTGCAGGAACAGGCGAATCGACAACCCCAGCAGCAACAGGCAAAGGACAATCAGGATCACCGGTCCGATCATGACGAAGGCTCCATGCGTTCAGCCCAGACTCGACTCGCGCCGCAACTTGTCGCCGGCCGGGTTGACCGCTTCGCGCAGGAAGCCGAAACCGCTGCGTCGATCCAGACGGAACAGAGTATTGGTCACGTAGACGTCTTCGCGCACGCCGACCACTTCCACCACTTCACTGACACAGCGGCGGCCGTCAGGCATGCGGGTCAACTGAATGATCACGTCGAGCGCCGCACAGATCATCTGCCGCAGGGTGCGTTCGGCCACCGTGCGGCCGGTCAGGCCGACCAGGGTTTCCAGGCGCAGCAACGCATCCTGGGCATTGTTGGCGTGGACCGTGCTCATCGAACCGTCGTGACCGGTGTTCATCGCTGTCAGCACGTCGAGCACTTCAACGCCACGGATCTCGCCGAGAATGATCCGGTCCGGGCGCATCCGCAGAGCGTTGCGAATCAGGTCGCTGGCTTTCACTTCGCCATGGCCCTCGGCATTCGGCGGCCGGGTTTCCAGACGCACCACGTGAGGGTGGCCGAGTTGCAGTTCGGCGACGTCTTCGATGGTCACCAGTCGTTCGTGGGGGTTGATCAATTGGCTGAGAATGTTCAGCAGCGTGGTCTTGCCGGTGCCCGTGCCGCCGCTGATCAGGATGTTGCAGCGCTTGCCCACGGCCTCCTGGAAACACTCGAAAATCGGCAGGTCGATGGTCTGCATCGCAATCAGGTCGCTGCTTTTGAGCATGTCCTTGCGGAATTTTCGAATCGACAGGCACGGGCCGTCGAGGGCGATCGGCGGGATGATCGCGTTGACGCGGCTGCCGTCGGGCAGGCGCGCATCGACCATCGGCGAAGACTCGTCCAGCCGCCGACCGAGCGGCGCAAGAATGCGCTGCATGACCCGTTCGACGTGGTGCGCATCGATAAAGCGCAGGTCACTCTGATGCAGTACCCCGTCACGCTCGACGAACACCCGATGCGGGCCGTTGACCAGGATTTCGGTGACGGCGGTGTCGCGCAGCAAGACTTCCAGCGGACCGAAGCCGGTCAGCTCATCGACGATTTCTTCCCCCAGCCGCTCCATCTCGTAACGGGAAATCGCCAGGTGCAGACGGGCGATGTATTCGGCGACCTTGTCGGTCACAAATTGCGCCAGCAACTGCCGCGAGCCTTCCAGCAGGTTTTTCCCGGACTCCTCGATGGCATCGATGATGTAGCGATGCAGCACCAGTTTCAGGCCTTCGTGGTCGGTGTTGCCCGACTGGCCCCGCGCCGGTGCACCGAAAAGTTTTTCCGGGCTCATGAGGTGCCTCGCAGCCGGTCGAACCAGGTGACCTTGGGTTTGGCCAGACCTTCGGAGCGCTTGGCCAGCCGTTCGCCGAGTACCCGCAGGCTCTGGGTGAGTTTTTCCCTGGGCGCCAGTTCAAACAGGCTGACGCCCTGGTTCTTGGCGTTCATGCGCAGTTCTGGACTCAAAGTCAGCACCGCGATCACTTCCAGGTTGAAGGTCTTGCCGAGGGTGTCCGCATCTGGCGCGACGTTGCTCAGATAGCGGTCGACCAATAGCCGCCCGTGATCGAGCTTCATGCCTTTTTCCCGCCACAGATTGAACACCGCCAGATTGCGCCGGCAATCGAGCACGCTCTGGTCGGTGTACCAGATCAGCTTGTCGCAATGGCTGACAAAGGTCCGCAGGGCTTCGCTGTCAGGCTGGCCGGTGAGGTTCACGACGATGTGCTGGAAGTGCTGGCGCAAGGCGCTGAGCAACATGAACAGCTCGGCGGCGCTGGTGCTTTCCAGTGGTGCGTCATTGTCGGCGTAGGCCAGAATCCGCAGCCCCGCTTCGGCGCTGGTGAAGGCACTGTCGATGAGCGTGGCGTCGAGCCTGCGCAGGTGGCGCAAGGCATCGCCGAAGTGGAACGAACTCTCCAGCCCCAGCAACGCCAGGCTATCGCCACGGGGTAGCCCGAGATCCAGCAGCAGCGTCTGCTGCCCGCTCTTTTGCACCACCAGTGCCATATGGTTGGCCAGCAGTGCGCCGTCGGAACTGCTCTGTACGCCGTACAACACCGTCAGGCCGCCCAGTTGCGCGTTGTGGGTCACCGGCGGCAGGCGTTTGCTCAAGCGGCGCACCAGCCCGGCCACTTCGCTGGAGCGCGAACCGTAGGCGACGAAATCCCGGGCCCCGGCGCGCATCGCATTGAGTACAAGCTGGTTGTCCATGCCGTCGCCAAGCGCAACGATCGCCAGCATCGGCTTGGCCTCCAGCGCGCCTTCGATCAGCGCGCTCTGGGCCACCACGTGTTCCCGGTCGAGGCCGACGAACACCAGGCTGGCGAAGGTGACGTCCACCAGCGCGAGCAATTCGTCGAGGCTGCCGCCACCGGCACTGACCACCTGGCCCAACGGCGCAAGCGCGCTTTGCAGCCACTCCAGATCGGTGTTGTTGCGGGTGATGGCGAGGAAGGTCTGACTCAGGCTCTGGCTCATTGGGACAACCCGCTGCGCTTGTCGAAGTTACCGTTTTCCAGGAAAAACATGCGGTAGAAATTCGGGTCGTAGTTACGCAGTTTTTCACCCGGCAACGACGGCAGTTGCGCCTCCGCCGAGAGCGGGCGCACCAGGTGCGGGGTGACGATCATCAGCAGCTCTCGCTCTTCGCGCTTGATCTGCGAGCTTTTGAAAAAGGCCCCGAGCACCGGGATATCGCCCAGCCCCGGAAACTTGTCGACCTGGGAAGTGTTGGTGGTGCTTATCAGACCGCTGATGACAAAACTCTCGCCATCGGCGAGGGAAATGCTGGTGTCGGTGCGGCGGATGGTCAGGGCCGGCACGGTGGTGCCGGCGATGTTCACCGCGTTGCTGAAATCCAGTTCGCTGACTTCCGGCGCCACTTTCAAGGCGATGCGATCGTGGCTGATGATGGTGGGCGTCAGGGTCAGGCGGATGCCGAATTCCTTGTATTCGATCGACACGTTGTCGCTGCCGGAGCTGGGCACCGGAATCGGAATCTGCCCGCCCGCGAGGAAGCTTGCGCTTTGCCCGTTGAGGGCCACCAGACTTGGCCGCGCCAGGGTGTAGGCGAAGCCGCTGCCCTCGAGGGCATTGATGATCGCCATGGTCTTGCCGCCGATCCACGAGAAGTTGAACAGCGAGTTGTCCACCGGCAATCGCGGTTGCGGGACACCGTCGATGGGCGGCAACGTGCCGGGGGAACCGAACAGGAAATTGCCGCGGGTGCCGATCAGCGAAGCGGAGGCCTGTTTGAGTTTGGTGCGGCTGACTTCGACAAAACGAATGTCGGTCTGTACCTGCGAGGGCAACAGCGCATCATCCGACGGCAGCGCACCGGTGTTGGTGAGGGCCGAGGTGGCGGCGCCCTTGACGAACACCATGCTCTGGCGCGGCTCGCTGGAGCAGCCGGTCCAGACCATCAGACTGGTAGCGCCCGGCGCCACGGCGGTGAGCAGAAACGACGAATTGCCATTGGCATGCACATCGGCGATTTTCGGATCGCCGATGGCCAGGCGTGTGATCGCCACCGGTGATTGCATGTCCTGCTGCCAGCCTTCGTTGATTTCGATCACTGGCGGCAAGCGCCCGAGGGCCGCGCAGTTGCCGGTGGCCGCCTGCGCGGCATTGATTGACAGTCCCATCAGCAGCAAGGCCCGGAGCACGGGATTGAAGGTCGGCCAGGAACGACTCTGCATGCACTTGGATCCTTGCTCAGTCATGGGTTTTGTGGGTTGGTCTGATTGCCGCGAATCACTTCCACCGCGGGCCGTATCGCACCGCTGTGGTCGCTGCCGGGCGCGGTTTTCGGCGCGGTCCCCAGCGCCAACTGAGTGAACTGGAAGAGTTGGCTGTTGGCGGCGACCAGCTTGTCCGGCGCCTGACGTTCGCCGGCCCAATACCTGGCCAGGCGCTGTTCTTCGCTGCTGCGCACGGCCAGGCGCAACGTCCCGACCTGGGTGGCGAGCATCATTCGACTCAACAATTGCTCAGGCACCGCCAGCACCACGGTGCGCGCGGTGAGCCGGCGCTGGTCCTGTTTGATCTTGTCGTCGGCACTCATTGCAGGAGCGGACGGCTGGCCGTCGTTGGTCAGCCCGTATTGTTCGCCGACGCCGAGCACACGCATGGCCGGCACCACAATCTGTGCCGACTGTTGCGGGTTGCTGGCGTCCTGGCGCAGGAACAACAGCACGTCGACGTAATCCCCGGGAATCAACTGCCCGGCCGCGCCGATCACTTCATCGACCGACACCGCGAGCGCGCGCTCGTCACTGTGGATCATGCGCGCCAGTGTGCCGCCGGCCTCGAAGCTTTCTTCGTTGAGCCAGGTGCCGGCGCTCAGGTGTCGCCACGGTGTGCGGCCCACGGCCTGCTCGATTGTGCCGAGGCTGCCGGCGGGGGCGCTGAGCAGCTTTTCAACGGCCAGGTCGGCCGCAGTAAGAGGAGTGAATGGAGGGACGTCACGCACGAGCACCACGACCGGCTGGCGGGTCTGGTCTTCGGCGGCTGCGACGGTTTTTTCGACGGTGACCACCGCAGGCGCGGGAGCCTCGGCAACCGGAGCGGGCTGCCGGCTGAGCACCAGGCCCCAATATCCGACAACGATGGCCCCCAGTAAAAGCACCGTTGCAAGGCCCATGGTCACACGACTGTTCATGACGGCTCTCCCTTTCCTGCTGCACTACCAGCCCGCACTTCCTACCAAGGGACATCGCAATCAGGCAGCTATGAACATCCAACTATTTCGCTATTTCCACGCTAGCTGAAACAAGACAAAACGCCATTACTGACAGACAAATAACCCACGAAAGTATGGGCGTTGGCCAATTAGCAGTCGAAATAGCGGGAGAGACGAAGCGACTAATCCTTTATGACTAATCCGTTCTTACAGTTGTTGGGTGGGGCTTTGTTGACAATGCTCAAATGGCACGGCGAACGCTTTGCCGCTGCTGTGACATCGGCGCCAGGTGCGCAAAGGAGTGGGCATATGTTTCGAATGATCGTTGATTATTTAATGGCCAGAGCTTTGCTGCTCTACAAACATGAGGACGGGGCTTCGGCAATTGAATACGCTATCGTCGTGGCCATGGTCGCCGTGGTGGTGGTCGTTTTCGTCACTCCGCTGGGTGATCGTATGCTGGCGATCTTCAACAACGTTCTGGTGTCACTGGGCGGCACGACGCAAACCCGGCCAACGCCATAATCCACAGCACGGTTGCGCCAGCACCTTGCTGATGTCGGGCTACACTCGATCTACCACTCAGCTTTCAGGTACTGCCCATGAACGTGTCTTCTTCCCCACGCCAACAGTTGCTTCTGGTTGACGACGAAGAGGACGCGTTGCTGGAACTGGCGGAATTGCTGGAAGGCGAAGGCTTCGTCTGTCATACCGCGACTTCAGTGAAGCTCGCCCTGCACCATCTGACCCGTCATCCCGATATTGCTCTGGTGATCACCGATCTGCGCATGCCGGAGGAAAGCGGCATGTCGCTGATCAAGCGCCTGCGCGAACACACCTCGCGCCAGCATCTGCCGGTAATCGTGACGTCGGGGCACGCGGACATGGAGGATGTGAGCGACATGCTGCGGTTGCAGGTGCTGGACCTGTTTCGCAAGCCGATCTATCACGTGCGGCTGCTGGAGACCCTGGACAATCTGTTTCCCAAGCCGAAAGTGAGTGCCGGGTAAATGGGTTACCCGGCAGTCTGTTTCAGTGTGCGGTTACCCGCTGGCGCAAACCGGAATTGCCCGGCGATAACGCCAGCGCCAACTGCGTGCGGTTATGCATGTGGGTCAGGCGTAGCACCTGAGAAACGTAAAGCTTCACCGTGTTTTCGGTGATGCCCAGCTCACAGGCAATCTGATAGTTGGTCTGCCCCTTGCCCACCAGGCGCGCCACGTCCAGTTGCCGTGGCGACAGCTGATTGAAGATCGCCGGGATTTCCAGCTCACCGGCCTCACGGGGCGCCTCGTCACTGACGGGCGCCGGCGCGCGACGCACCCTGTCCAGATCCTGATAAAGATCATCGATGGACGACGACAGGTCCTGAAGTTTTTGATTCAGATGGCCCAGTTGCAGGGTTTTCTGCCGCTCCTGCAGCACCGCTTCCTGGCGTTGCAGGCCTTCAAGCAGTTCATCCAGATTGACCGGTTTCTGGTAGTAGTCGGCAATCCCGGCGCGCAAGGCCTTGATCACGTCCTGCTTGTCGGCGCGGCCGGTGAGCATGATGGCTTCGAACGCCCGGTGTTTGCCGGCCAGCCGTTGCAATTCCTGCACCAGTTGAATGCCGTCCATGTCCGGCATGTGCAGATCGCACAGCACCAGGCCGATCGCGGTGTCGCCCGAAAAACGCTCGATCGCCTCTTTGCTGGACTGGCACGGCACACAGCGGTAGCCGCTGCTCTCGAGAAATTCACAGAGTTCTTCGACGATCAGAGGCTGATCATCGACAACGATGACTTTTACCGCAGATGTAAGCTTGTTCACGTGCCACTCCATGCCCGGGCCAAAAACTGACCATTCCTGTACTGTCAGCCGCTGGCTGTATAACTCGTTACTTTGAAGGTAGACCCACTTTCCGACTATGTACATAAGACTAGTGGCGCTTGGCGACTAATGGATCCAAGGTAGTGCAAGCACAAATCCGATCAGGACGAACGGCGCAAATGGCAGCTTTTTTGACACGGATGGCGCCATATACCTAAGTCGGTGCCTAAGCCCTTGACTCATATGCAGCCAGACTCTTGGCGCAAGCAGCATCCAGATCAGGCTCGCCGCACCGGCGCCGATAAAAATCCCGAGCAGCGAGACGCCGTCCGTCGCAAGACCAAGAGCTGTCATTAGTTTCACATCACCGGCGCCCATTCGGCCCATGAAATACCCGGGCAACGTGAATGCCAGGGCCACGACACAGGCCCAGCCTCCCTGCCCGGCTTCGGCGCCCATCCAGGTGGTACCGAAAGACAGCAGATAGACCAGCGCGAGAGTCCCGACACCCAGGGTCAAAACGTTGGCAATTCGTCGTTGCCGGGCATCCTGAGCCGCGCACGCTGTCAACCAGATCAGAAGGACAAGGCTTTGCATCCGGTAAAAACCGTCCGTTTTTGCTGAATGATTCTATGCTGATACTACGCAGTGACTGTCAGGGTAGACGCACGGATGAAAACCGGCTCTCGGAAGGCGCAAAAAGGCGCGGTGGCGATTGAGTTCGCCTTGGTGTTCGTGATCTTTTTCGCGGTGTTTTATGGCCTGGTCAGCTACAGCTTGCCGTTCGTGCTGATGCAGACGTTCAACCAGGTCACCGCCGAAGCCATCCGCCGCGCCGTGGCGGTCGATCCCGCGGTTCCCAACTATGCAAGCGTGCTGGTCAGCACCGCCAATGCCGCGTTGACCCAGCAATTGTCGGTGCTGCCGTCGTCGCTGAACGTGGTGGTCGGCACGGACACGACAACGGTCTACGACCCGGCCCAGGGCACGCTCACCGTCAGCGTCAATTACCCGGTGAGCAAGCTCAATCGGGTCATCCCCTTTCTGGTGTTGCCGGGCGTCGGCGCTGTCCCCAGCCTGCCCGCCAACCTGACCGCCATTTCGAGCCTGAAATTTTGACTCCGGGTGACAACCTGCTCGGCCGCCTGCTCAAGCGAAGTATGGTCGCCAGCGATTTGCCGGACGTACTCGGGACCCCGCTGACGGGCCTGCACATCCACCTCGACAACGACGGCGGCGTGTTGCAAATGGCCGGCCCGCTGCGCCTGCTGCTGGCGCAACAGACGCCCCGCGACAAACCGGTGCCGTTGCACGACTACCTGCTGGCGCACTGCACGCTGGCGATCGAGGGCCGCCCGCAAGACTGGCAAGGCCAACTGCTGGACCTGGATTTTCCCGGTCTGGGCGACCAAACCTTGCACCTGCGCGGCTGGGTCCAGCCGCTGAGCGATGGCTGGCTGCTACAGTTGATCGACATTGCCGACCTGTTGTCCGAACGCCAGCAAGCGCATCAGCGCGAGGCGTGCCACATGCTCGCCGAGCAGATCAGCAAACAGGTGCGCAGCTGCAGCCTGGGACGGTTGCCGATGCTCGTCAGCGAACAATTGCAGGTGATCGCCCAGCGCTGGCAGATCCCGTGCCTGGCACTCGCCCTGCTCGATGAGCAGGAACAGGGCTGGCAGATCCATCAGCAGTTCCACGCCCATGACGCCCCGGCGCTGTGGCATGACGGCCAGCGTCTGGGCACGCCACTCGACAGCCTCAATGGCACCGGCCCACAGCGCCTGGGTGAGCATTACGGCCAGTACGAACACTCAAGGGTCCAGGGGCTGTTCGGCAATGCCGAAGGTTTTGCCGTGCCCTACAGCGATGATCGGGGCGTGATGGCGTGGCTGCTCTGCGGTGTTTACGCGGTGGACAAGACCGCGCCGTATCTGGCCGATCGCGACTGGCTGATGCTGGCAGGCGCCCTGGCCGGGCCCCTTCTCGGTCGCTTGCGCGAGCAGCAGCATCAACTGCAACTGGAACGGCTGGAGTCGTTGCAGACAATGCTTGGCACAGGCTGGTGGGAAATCAGCCATAGCGAGCAGATTCAACTGGCCCCGACGCTGGCTGCCATCCTGCAACAGGACAGCTCGACGCTGACGCTCGAGGCCTGGCTGAGCCTGATCCATCCCGCCGATCGCGAAGAAGTCCGCAGCCGCCTGCAAGCCCTGCAGATGCAAGGGGAAATCCTCGACCTGTGCGTGCGCCTGCATCCTCGGGATGCCAACCAGACGCAGGCGTGGTATCGCCTTCAGGGGCAGGTCACCGGCACCGGCGAGCACCGGCGGCTGGTGGGTTTCATGCTCGACATCAGCGACATCAAGAACCAGCAGCAACTGGCCGCTGCGGCCCATGCGCGGCTGGACAACCTGATCGCCAGTTCACCAGCGGTGATTTACGTCCAGCACTACGTCGAAGGCGCCTTGCTGCCGGCGTTTTTCAGCGCCAGCCTGCAACCGCTACTGGGCTGGAGCCTGGAGGACTGTGACGCCAGTGCGCTGGCAGAGCGGGTTCATCCTGAAGACCGCGCCCTGTATTTCGAGCGAACCCGGCAACTGCTGCGCGAAGGTTCGGTGCGCGCCCGCTATCGCATGCGCGACAGTCGCGGCGGTTACCACTGGCTGCTCGACGAAGCCCGGCTGTTGCGCAACGACCTCGGCCTGCCGGTGGAAGCTGTCGGCTTGTGGCTGGACGTCACCGAAGCAACGCTGGCCGCCGAGCAGGTCAGACAGAGTGAGGAACGCTACCGGATTCTGGTGGAGGACTCGCCGGCGATGATCTGCCGCTATCGCCCGGATCTGATCCTGACGTTCGGCAACCGGCCCCTGGCAACCTATCTGGAATGCGCCCCCGAAGCCCTGGCCGGGGTCGATCTGGGCAGCTGGATGTCCGACGTTCAGCGCGCGGCCTTCGTTGAGCGCCTGGCGCAGTTGACCCCGCAATCTCCCGTCAGCACCGCCGAAATCAACCTGCAATTACCGGGGCGCGAACATGCGTGGTGGGTGTGGTCGGATCGCGGCGTGTTCGATGAACACGGAAAGCTGATCGAAGTACAGGCGGTGGGCCGTGACAACACCGAAGTGCGCCGCTCACAACAGCAACTCACGCAAAGCGCAAAAATGGCCACCCTTGGCGAAATGGCCACCGGCCTGGCCCACGAAATCAATCAGCCGCTGAACGTGATGCGCATGGCCATCGTCAACGTACGGAAGCGCCTGAGCAACGGCGATGCGCAGATCGATTACCTGACCGACAAACTCAATCGCATCGACGCCCAGGTGCAGCGCGCTGCGAAAGTGGTGGACCACATGCGGGTGTTCGGTCGCCGCTCCGAGATCGAGCAGCAACTGTTCAACCCGGCCAGCGCCATCGAAGGCACGCTGTCGCTGCTGGCCGAAGGCATGCGCGGCAAAGGCGTGGATCTGCGCATCAGTGAAACGGCATTCGAGGTTCAAGTGCGCGGGTACGTCGATCAGCTTGAACAGGTGTTGATCAACCTGATGGTCAACGCCCGGGATGCGCTGCTGGGCAAACGCGAGTCCGACTCGACGTTCAAACCGTGGATTTCAATCTACGCGGAGCGCGACGAGCAACACGTGCGACTGTGGGTCGAAGACAACGGCGGCGGTATCGACCCGCGTCTGCTGGAGCGGATTTTCGAACCGTTCTTCACCACCAAACCGATAGGCGTCGGCACTGGTCTGGGGTTGTCGGTGAGTTACGGGATCATCGAGAACATGGGCGGCCACCTCAGTGTGCGCAACTCGGCGGACGGTGCACGGTTCTGCATCGAACTGCCGATCGCCCCCGACGACTAGATCACCAGATAGGCCTTGCCGGTCTGGCCACAGGTCATGTTGGCGCCAACGTCGACATCCATCAGATTGATCCCCAGCCCCTTGAGCAAATTGTTGAGCAGCGGATCCAGCAGCGGACTCACCAGATTGGTGATCACCGGTTGCAGGATCGTCGTGACATCACTGATCAGGCTGGCAACGCCTGGGACAATCGTGCCCAGCGGGTTGCTGCCCTGGGGTTTGTAGACGATCAGATTGATCCCGGCGAGGGTGCTTGCCAGGCTGCTGACGATGTTGCCGGAGGGCGCGGCGGCAATCACGCTTGGCGGCAGTTTCAGGTTGGGCGGTGTGGCGAACGGATTACCGCTGGAAAACACCAGGTTCTGGGTGTTCTGCGCCACGCTGGTGTTGACCATGAGCGCAATACCGCCGGCGCCGTATGGCACGTGAGTGCTCGGGTCACAGCTGCCGATCCCCAGAATCTTGTGGCAGGTCACCGTGCCCAGATCCACCAGCGGCAACGGTGTGACGGTGGGTTGGGCGGCAGAAGAGAAGGCGTTGGTCGGGTCGATCTTGCCCAGTTTGAGATCGGCAATCGAGGTGGTGGTTCGGGCCGTCAGGCTTTTGGTGCCGGCATTGCCGGTCGGACAACTGTAATCGGTGACATAACTGACGGCACCACCGGCGTCCAGGCTGATGTCGATCTGCGGCGAGGGCAACAGCTTCGGGTCCAGTTGCTCACAACCGGCACCGAGCAGGCAGCCGGCCGAATTCAATGTGGCGACCAGATTAAGGCTCAACAGTGCATTGAGGGTCGGTGTCAGCGTGCCAACCAGTCCGAGTACCGCGTTGGCCAACCCGGTCACCCCGGACAGTACCGGCAGATTCACCGAAAGCAGCGTGCGTATCTGCGCGGTGCGCACATAGATCCGGTTCGGCCCGGTGGGATTGGCCCTGGCCAGCGCCGGATCGCCGATCGCGGAAAACTGCGGCGGCTCGATGACTTTGACCCGCACCGTGACATTCGCCAGCCCCAGCACGCTGATCGGCAGGGTCGCGGCCACCGCACTTTTGCTGTTGGCCAGTTGAATCACGCCCTGGACCAGTTGAAGCAACTGCAGATTGGCATCCAGCCCGGCGGCCGTGGTGCCGGTCTGCAATTGCAGGATGTCGCCGAGCTTGACCGGGGCGGCATTGATCGCCGCCACTTGCAGCTGGCCCAGCGCGGTAATCACTTCAGCAGTGGCGCCGTTGAGCTGGACCGCCGTAATCGCGGCCTGGATCAGTTGCGTCACTGTGGCCTGGGTATTGAGCAACTGGGTGTAATTGCCGGCAGCCACGTTGAGGTTGATCGCCAGTTGATTCAGGTAGCCAAGCAGGTTGATGTCAGTGTTGAGCAGGCTTTCCCAGCCCAGGGCCGTCAGGTTGACGTTACCGCCAAGCAGCCCGGAAAACAGTGGATTGAGGATGTTCGATTGCGCGGTACTGATGCTGGCCAGGTTGCTGCGGATGTTCAATTGAGCGACGGTCGGCTTGGGTTTGGCCGCCACCGCCGAAGCGTATAGCACGGTGTTGAGACTGACGGGTGTGCCACTGAACAACGCCTGCACCCCGCCGGCAAAACTGGTGGTGACGGTACGGTTGGCCGCGACCTTGACCGCCTCTGATTGCGTGGCGTCCACCGTAAAAGTGCGCAGGCCGGTGGCGGCTGTCGCCAACTTTCCGCAATCGATCACAAGAACGTTGGTGGCATTGGCGACAAACCCGTTGCGTGTCGCGCTTTGCCCCGCGTAACTGGCCGCGGTGAGGCCCGGCAGGCAGTTGCCGCCTCGGCTGACGGCTTCGAGGGCGGCGGTGTCCACCAGGCGCTGCAGTTTGCGTTGCTCCATGTACAGGCGACCGGTGTCCACGACCAGCAACATCAACACCAGCGCCAGGCTGAGGGTGGCGGCCGCCATCAGGCCGATGGCTCCCCGCTGCCGGGCTGGCCCGCCGCACTGCGAATGACGCGACATGGCGCACTCCTTTGCCGGCGCACGGCCGGGCGCAACCTCCATGGATGGGTAAGAGTGTAGACACGCGCAGGCAACACTGCTGGCAACGCGCCATTTTCACCCGCCCATAAAAAACGGGAGCCATCTGGCTCCCGTACTTTTTTCAACAGACTCAACGCGGCGGATAGTTGGACAGGATCCGCGCCACGGTTTCGCGGATGGCATTGCTGCGATCCGCCGGGTTCGGCGTGCGGCTGAGTATTTGCTCGTCGCTGCCGCGCCACACCAGTTTGCCGTCCTTGCCGTCGAGCAGATCGACCTGAATGGTCGCCACCTTGTAGGTGATGTTGCGGGTTTCGTTGTACATCGGCGCGCCCCAGTAACCGTTCCACGGGCCACCCCAACCGCCGCCGTAGTTGGTGGTCACCTGTTGCTGACGGTCCTCGACGATCAGGTAGGTCTGCACAAACAGATCGCCTCGGGCGCCCGAGGCGGCCGGGCGCAAGCCACGCTGATCCAGTTGATCGGCAACGGCCTGACGGATGCGCTGCTCGGTCAGGTCGCTCTTGATCCGTGGATCATCGGGGCGGTATTGCAGGGCGGGGTCTTTCCAGCTCCAGCTGCGATACGCGGCGAAGTCGCGGCTGGCGTCAAAATCATGATTGACCTGGTTCGAGGCGCAGGCACTGAGCAGCGCGATAACGACCAGTAAAGCAAGACGGCGGAACATGGTTTTTCTCCGGTGGAAGACATGAACCTGAGGGCGCTTTCATTTGCAGAAGGCTAACCGGGAGGATACGCCGACATGGCCTTTTCGACAGCCTCCCGAATCGCATCGGTGCGATCACTTTGTTTACCCTGGGTACCGGTTTCGGCGCTGGCGCTCCAGACCGGTTGACCACTGCCGGCGTCGAACAGATCGACCCGCACCACCACGACCTGCTCCTGATAGGTACGCACGATCGGCACCGTGTTGTACATCCCGTAACCCCGGCCGTAACGGTCATAACCGCCGTAGCCGCCGCCGTAGTAACCGTAATCGTCCTGCACCTGACGCAGGCGGGTTTCCAGGCTCAGGTTGGCACTGACCAGCAGATCGGCCGGGCGGTTGTCATGCAGCGGGCGCAGGCCGCGCTGGTCCAGCGCACTGCTGACGGCCTCGGCCACTTGCGCCGAATCCGCCCAGGCCGTGCCCGGTGGGAGTTGACCGTTGAGCCACGCCCAACTGCGATAGCGCCCGTAATCCCGTGGCGGCGCGGGATAAGCGCTGCGGTCGAAGGTGGTCGCCGCTTGCGGTGGGGCCGGCGGCAACGGTCGTGACTGCGCCACGTAAGGGTTGCTGCCCTGGCAGGCGGCCAACCCCAGACAGATCAGCAGTAACCCTGAATGACCTTTCATATCTCGCTCCGATCAGATCGGCCGGCAGATCCAGTGCAAGTAGCGCCCAAGCCCGGCGAAGCTTGGGTGACGACGGTGGGCGAGTTCCATCTCGAGCAAATCAATCAACTCGGCGCGGGCCTGGAATTCCACCGGCATGTAATCGTGGAAAACCCGCACCCCGCTCTGGGTTTCGACCTGCCACAACCCGGCGAGTTGCGTCGCCAGTTCCCGTGGATCGAGTGGCTGCTGCGGGGTCAGGCTCTGCTTTTCGCCGGCCAGGTCGTTCCTGCGCATTTTCTTGAAATGGCCTTTGAGCAGGTTCCGGTAAATCAGCGCATCGCGGTTGTAGAACGCCAACGACAGCCAGCCGCCGGGCTTGGTCAACTGATGCAGCACCGGCAGGATCGCGTGAGGCTCGGCCAGCCATTCCAGCACCGCATGGCACAGCACCAGATCGTAGGGTTCGGTGAGCTGGCCGAGCAGTTCCTGCCAGGGCGCCTGAATGAACGTCGCGCTTTGCCCGGCTTCGGCAAAGCGCTGGCGGGCGCCTTCGAGCATCGGTTCGGCCGGCTCGGTGAAGGTCACCTCGTGCCCGCGTTCAGCCAGCCACAACGACATGTGGCCCAGCCCGCCACCGATATCCAGCACCCGCAACGGACGATCCGGCAAGGCTTCGGCGAGGTCGGCCTGCAACACGGCGAGGCGGATCGCGCCTTTGGCGCCACCGTAGATTTTTTCGGCGAAACGGGTCGCCAGTTGATCGAAATGACGGTCGCTCATCAGCTGAACCGCCGTTCGCTGTCGGCGAGTTTGCTGCGCACCACTTCATTCATGTCCAGCCCCAGTTCGCTGCACAGCAGCAACAGATAAAGGACGATGTCGCCGACTTCCTGCCCGGCGTGGGCCAGCTTGTCCGCCGGCAGTGCGCGCGACTGGTCTTCGGTCAGCCACTGGAAGATTTCCACCAGCTCGGACATTTCCACGCTGGCAGCCATGGCCAGGTTTTTCGGGCTGTGAAATTGCCGCCAGTCATTGCGGTCGCGAATGGCGTGCAGGCGTTCGGTCAGTTCAACAAGGTTCATCGGGCTCTCCTGAAGGCGTATAGCTTCGGGGGGATGCGGATCGAAGGCAAGCGCCAGTCGCCCGTTAAAACCCTCTATGCTTGCAGGGAACTCGACCGCACCCGCTGCGGCCAAAGGCTCAGCTCTTTCATCAGGAAACAGACATGCAGGTAGAAAGCTTTTTCGAATGGCTGGGCCAGGCGCTCGGCTCGATCATCCGCTTCATCGTCGATGGCCTCAGCGGCCTGTTCAATCTGCTCGGCAACGCCGGCGGCAACTTTGTCGACGGGCTGTCGAAGGCGCTGGGCATGGACACGTCGATCATCAGCATCATCGCGCTGATCGTCGGCCTGATGCTGCTGTGGTCGGCGATCCGCGCGTTCATGAATGCCTCGATCATTGCCGGGATCATCTGGTTGCTGCTGGGATTGTGGCTGCTGAGCTGGATCATTCACTGACACCTCCCGTTACAATGCCGCTCCCCAAGGAGCCCGCATGTCCAACCTGATCGCCGACTGGCGCGACCGCCCGACCCATCACCGGGTCTGGGCCCTCGCCGCCCCCATGATCCTGTCCAACATTTCCGTGCCGCTGGTGGCGCTGGTCGACAGCACCGTCATCGGCCATCTGCCCCACGCCCATCAACTGGGCGCGGTGGCGGTTGGCGCCAGCCTGTATACCTTTCTGGCCTGGGCCATGGGTTTTCTGCGCATGGGCACCACTGGCTTCGCCGCCCAGGCCGCCGGGCGCAGCGACGGCGCGGCCTTGCGGCAGATTCTGCTTCAGGGCCTGCTGCTGGCGATGGGGCTGGCGCTGCTGCTCGGGGCGCTGGGTGTACCACTGAGCGGGGTCGCGCTGCACTTCATGCAACCGTCGGCGGAGCTGGATCAACTGACCCGTGACTTCTTCCACACCCGCCTGTTCGGGCTGCCGGCGGCGCTGGCCAGTTATGCGCTGGTCGGCTGGTTCCTCGGCACCCAGAATGCCCGGGCGCCGCTGGCGATTCTGCTGAGCACCAACCTGATCAACATCGTGCTCAACCTGTGGTTCGTCATCGGCCTGGACTGGGGCGTGGTCGGTTCGGCGCGCGCATCGGTAATCGCCGAATGGAGCGGCGCCCTGCTCGGCCTGTGGATGACTCGGAGAGCCTTGCGCGCTTATCCCGGTCACATCGCCTGGGCTGCTCTGAAAGTCTGGCAGAGCTGGCGTCCGCTGCTGGCGGTCAACCGCGACATTTTCATCCGCAGCCTGGCTCTGCAATCGGTATTTTTCCTGATCACCGTGCAGGGCGCGCGACTCGGCGATGCCACGGTCGCGGCCAACGCGCTGCTACTCAACGGCCTGCTGCTGACCGCCCACGCACTGGACGGACTGGCCCACGCCGTCGAAGCCCTGTGCGGCCACGCCATCGGCGCCCGTGATCGTCTGGCCCTGCGCCGTTCGCTGGTGGTTGCCGGCGGCTGGTCGTTGCTCGCGAGCCTGGGCTTTGCCGCGCTGTTTCTGTTGGCCGGCCACCTGTTCATCGAAATGCAGACCGACATCCAGAGCGTGCGCGAAACCGCGTTCATTTACCTGCCCTACCTGGCTGTCCTGCCGTTGATCGCGGTCTGGAGCTACTTGCTCGACGGCCTGTTCATCGGCGCCACCCGCGCCCGGGAAATGCGCAACGGCATGCTGGCCACCGTGATCCTGCTGCTGCCTGTCGCCTGGGCGCTGCAAGGTCTGGGCAATCACGGCCTGTGGATTTCGTTCCTGTTGTTCATGGTGCTGCGCAGCCTGACCCTCGGGGGACTGGCGTGGTGGCTGCGACGCACCGATGGCTGGTTCAACGGTGCCGCTCACTGAAGCTTTACTTCACGATGGATCGCTCAGCCAGCGTCGACGCAACAGTTCGAGTCGTTCCCGCGGAGTCAGACCTTGCGGCAGCGGCATCAGCTCGGCACGCGGATGCAGCAAACGCAGCCACAACCAGTCGTCCAGCAGCGTCTGCTCGCTGAAGCCCAGTGCCAGACCTTGTTCCTGAAAGGCAGATATCAGCCGAAAGTTGTTTCCCGTCGCCTGACTCCAGCGCCAGACATGCTGATCCAGCAGGCAACGGTGCAAGCGTTCACGCTGTTGACGGGTCAGGCTTTGCTCGATGCGCAGCGGCTCCACGGCCAGCCCCGGATTGCGCAGTTGCTGCCAGCCCTGACTGCCACCAGCCAGATCGGCCCATGTCCCGCCGAACCAGCGCAGCCATCCGATCGGCCCAAGCCAGCAGCTCAATTGCCGGGCATCGCAGGCATCGAAAAAGTAACTGGCGGTCTGCCGATTGTAGAAATTGAGCAGTGCCCGGTGATTCAGGCCGATGGACACGGTCAGCATCCGCTGCAAGTGTTCGCGCAGTGTCTGCGCCGAGACCTCGCTGCCCAGCAGCAGCCCTTGCCAGGTCATGGGATCGGTATGACAGAGCGCCGATAGCGCCGGGCAGTCACGCAGGTCGATCAGCCATGGGCCATGCTCACTGACCGGCTGAAACTCGGTACCGTCAAACAGCTGCAGGCAGTGCACACCGGAGAATCCCTGACGTAACGTCTTCACTGCCTGAGGCGCCTGTGCGATATCCAGCAACAACCATTGAGCGCGTTGTCCGGGGGCTGCGCCGCTCATCTTCCATCGCTCGTTTTGAGCCCGGCGACCAATCGACAGCTGCACAGTGACGCCGAGCAATGGCGATAACTGCCGCCCCCCGGTATCAGGCACAGCAACAACAGAGGCTCGGCCGCCTTCAACCATTGAGGCACGCCGGCGGTATCCAGGCGCTCGGGCAGCGTTGACGATGCGTCATCCTCAATGCCCTCGATGAGTGCCGGGACCTGCAAGACGCCACTGATCACGGGCTGCTCAGGGTCACCTTCGAGAAAGCTCACCACCACCTCTACCCCGTCCTTCAATGATGCCATCGGCGTATCGGCCAACGCCGGCGCCAGCGGCAGCCAGCAGTGGCTGGGGCGGGCCCCTTCGCCCTGATAAAGCCAGTCGAACTGAACGGCCACCGGCCGCACGGCATCAGGTTGCGTCTCCTCGACCGACACCACCCAGGCACGCTGTGGGCTGCACATGCGAGCACCGCGGTATTCAACGGGTGATCGAGGCTCCGGCAACTGGTCAAGGGCAAAAATCCGGTTGCTGTAGGGCGGCTCGAGCGACTGATCGGCTCGATGCTCGATTCGACTCACCAGCCAGTCCGTATTGGCGTCTGCCAAGGGCTCGCCGGAAATCGTCAACCAGTGACCACTGCGCAGGGTTGGCGAATCGGAATGCCCCTGAGCCGTCAGTGTCCGCCGCGGCCCCTTTGCGTGCAGGCGGGCATGCTCGCCCAGTTGCCAGCGGCGCACTGGCGGCGACGGCGCTCCATCTTCGCTCTCGAATTGCAGGTTGCCGGCGCGTGGCAGCCGGGCCGGGTCATCACCGAACACCAGGCAATGCCCCTGGCTCCCTTGCTCGAAGTGATAGTGAATGCGTGCCTGTCCGCACAGCCTCTGTACCAGTTGCAGATCCGACTCGCCGTACTGGGTGCAGAATGTCCGGGGCGGATAAGCGCCTTGCAGATCGAACCGACGCCAGTTGCCACTGATGCCGTGCTCCTTGAGCACCTGATCCAGAATCTGCGGCACCGAGCGGTCGCTGAAGATGCGCTGGCTGTAGCGCAGTCCCAGACAGCTCAACCGCGGCCCCAGCCGCGCCCGGCACAACCGGGCGCTGCGCCCCTGTTCATGCTGGACAAGGCTATGCAACTGCCCGTGAATACCATTGCCGCAAGGCCCGAAACACAGGCGCGCCGAACGATACATCAGCCCGGCAAGGTCCAGGTGCGGATCATCGACCAGCAAGTCGATCTCGAACGCGAAAGGCTCGCTGATGGCTTCGCAACCCGTAAATGCCAGGACTTCAAGCGAGTCGGACAGGCCCGCTACATCGAGACGAAACGACGGCTCGTCGGCTGGATCGAACATGGGGGGATTCTCTACAGGGGGGCGGGCGGGGATTCTCGCCGAGACCCATGGCCGAGTAGAGGGCCGAACTACAAATTCGGAAATGACCTACGCGAAAAGCAGACAACGTCACTTTGCTGGCCTGGAAACAGGCCATTTCGCGAAGAGAAAAAGAAGCGTCTCACCCGGTCATCTGAAACGTCCGCGGTGGGCGGAACAATTTCAGACAACCAGATAAAAGCGGAACCTGGCCTCAGGAGGACAGGTAGGAGGAGCGGGTCAGACCCAGGCGCAGGGCATCGAGGAACTGGGTGCGTTCGCTGGCGCTGATGCGGGCACTGGCGCACTTGTCGCGATAGTGAGTCATCAGTTCTTCCGGCGACAGGTGCACATAGCGCAGCATGTCTTCGATGGTGTCGTGGGTTTCAATGCCGGCGTGGTAAACGCTGCCGTCGGCGTTCTGGTAAATGTTCACCGAGTCGGTGTCACCGAACAGGTTGTGCATGTCGCCAAGAATTTCCTGATAGGCGCCGACCAGGAACACGCCCAGCAGATAGTCTTCACCTTCGTTCAGCGCATGCACCGGCAGGCTGGTCTCGATGCTTTGCTCGTCGACGTACTGGTTGATCTTGCCGTCGGAGTCGCAGGTCAGATCCTGCAGCACCGCGCGACGCAGCGGCTCTTCGTCGAGACGGTGCAACGGGATGATCGGCAGCACCTGATCGATCGCCCAGGTGTCCGGCAGGCTCTGGAATACCGAGAAGTTGCAGATGTACTTGTCGGCCAGCTTGTCGTTGAGTTCGTCCAGCACCTGACGGTGCGAACGCTGACGTGCCTTCAGCGAGTTGTGCAGACGACGGCATACGGCGAAGTAGCACTGCTCGGCCAGGGCCTTCTCGGCCAGGGTCAGTTTGCCGTCGGCGTACTGGGCGGCCACGTCGCTCATGTAGTGGGTGGCGCGCCAGTAGGTTTCGGTGACCATTTCGATGTCGGTCGGGCCCAGCAGGTCAACCAGCCACTGCACGGTTTCCGGCAGCGCTTCCTTGTTCTCGATCAACGGGATTTCGTCGTTGTGTTTCTCGACGTCGGTGACCTGCACCACCAGCATCGCGTGGTGCGCGGTCAGCGAGCGGCCGCTTTCGGAGAAGATGTGCGGATGCGGCAGCGCCTGCGCATCGCAGAACTCCTTGAGCATGCCGACCACGACACCGGCGTAGTCATCCATGTCGTAGTTGATCGAACTGGCGTTGCGCGAGTGCGTACCGTCGTAGTCCACACCCAGGCCACCACCGACGTCGATGTGATCGACCGGCAGACCGAGGTTGCGCAGCTCGCCGTAGTAACGGATCGCTTCCTTGAAACCGTGCTGGTAGTCGGCCAGGTTGGCGATCTGCGAACCCATGTGGAAGTGCAGCAGACGGATGCCCTGATCCAGGCCCGCCGCGCGGAAACGCTCGACCACCGACAGCAGTTGCGCCGCCGACAGACCGAACTTGGATTTCTCGCCACCGGTGTCCGCCCACTTCGACGACGCCAGTGAGGACAGACGCACGCGCAGACCGACCTGCGGCTTGACCTTGAGCGAGGCGGCCTCTTCGATCACCAGACCGACTTCGGATTCTTTCTCGATCACAATGAATACATTGTGGCCGAGCTTCTGGCCCATCAGCGCCAGACGGATGAACTCGCGGTCCTTGTAACCGTTGCAGACGATGGTGCCGCCCTTCGGCGCCAGCGCCAGCACGGCCAGCAGCTCGGGCTTGGACCCGGCTTCCAGACCGATGGAAACGTTCTGGGTGGCGATGATGTTCTCGATCACCGCTTCCTGCTGGTTGACCTTGATCGGGTACAGCGCGGTGTATTTGCTCTGGTATTCCAGACGCTCGATGTTCGCATCGAAAGCGCCGGTCAGCTGACGGACGCGGTCTTGCAGGATGTCGGGAAAACGCACCAGCAGCGGCAGGGACAAGCCACTCTTGCGCAGCTGGTCGACTTGTTCGAACAGATCGATAGGCGAGCTGCTCGGGCCGTTCGGACGAACTTCGACGCGACCGGCTTCATTGATCGCGAAATACCCGGCCCCCCAATGGCGAATCCCGTAAACACTGCGGCTGTCCGCAACTGTCCATTGGCTGCCATCGTCTTTGCGTGTGCGTCGTACGGACATCGAAGTCCCCTATAAAGAAGTCATAGTGCGTCGCCTGATCGCAGGCCGGCGCAGTCTAAAGAATGAAAATGACGGTTCGTCAGCGGGGCGGTAGACCGCGCTGACAGCGTTGAGTTTAGAAACCGGTCATGAACAGGCTCTGTGAAAACCATGGAAACGACGTCAGGCCCAGGGACTCTGGAGCTGAATCAAGCCGCCGGTGGGTTTCACAGAGGCTGCTAGCCGCCGGACTTCTTCGCTTTGAAGCCGTGCTTGACCAACTCGGCCAGGAGCAGCTCGACATGGTCGCCCTGGATCTCGATGATCCCGTCTTTCAACGCACCGCCGGTGCCGCAACGTTTCTTCAACGTTGTCGCCAGCTCCTTGAGTGCGTCTTCGGCCAGAGGCACGCCGGTGATGGTGGTCACCGTCTTGCCGCCACGCCCCTTGCTCTCGCGGCGCACACGGGCAATGCCGTCGCCGGCCGGGATCACGGTTTGCTTGCAGATACAGGCGTCCACCGGCTTGCTGCATTCCGGGCAATGACGACCTGCGTCGGTGGAAAATACCAGGCCGCCCAGGGCGGCGAAGGATGCGGCTTTTTTGGCCACCGGCAATCCTCTCGGGAGGACAAAGACTGATCGCAGCCTTGGGCAAGGCTATCGACCGCGAAGCCCCACTCAGGCAGGGGCAGCGCTACTGCACCGGTTCTTCAATAAAAGCAGGCCGGTGCAGCTTGAAAAGGTCGCGCAGTGTAACGGCAAAAACGCCGATTGCTAAGTGCCAATCGGCGCCAATTTATGTGTTCTTTGCGACGTTGCTTTGCTGAGCCTTCAGATAACGTTTCAAGGCTGCCAGAGAGTCCGGGCAATAAGGCTTTTGCTCGATTTCCCGCATGACCTGTTCGATCGGAATGAAGCGCGCTTCGAGCACCTCCTCCGGCTGCAGGATCAACGGGCCATCCCACACTGCCGAAAACGCCGAACACCACAGGCGATTGCCGGTGTCTTCGAAGTAGAAATGGTCGTGGGCCGTCAGTTCGACACCACTCACCCCCAGCTCTTCCTCCAGCTCACGGGCCGCCGACTCGGCGTAGGTCTCGTTCGCCTGCACCATGCCGCCGGCCGCCACGTCCCAGTAACCGGGATAGATGGCCTTGCTCAGGGTGCGCCGATGCACGCAGAGTTCACCGGCGGAGTTGAACAGCATGATGTAGGTACCACGGCCAATCAGTCCGCGTTCTCGCAGATCCGAACGCACCAGGGCGCCGAGCAGGTTGTCCTGCTCGTCGACCCAGGCGATCTGTTCGGCATCCGAGGCGGCGCGGTGGGCCGCCTCTCTGGCGCTCTCGTCCATGACTCAGCCCTGATTGAGCAGTTGACGCAAATCGATCACGGCCGCGTTGGCCCGGGAAATGTAGTTGGCCATGACCAGCGAGTGGTTGGCCAGCACACCGAAACCGCTGCCATTGAGGATCATCGGGCTCCAGATCGGTTCCTGGGAGGCTTCCAGTTCGCGGATGATCTGACGCACGCTGACGGTCGCGTTCTTCTTTGCCAGCACATCGGCGAAATCGACCTCGATCGCGCGCAGCAGGTGCGACAGCGCCCAGGCCTGACCGCGAGCTTCGTAGAACACGTTGTCGATCTGCATCCACGGAGTCTCGACGACTTCCTCGTCGACCTGCGGCACTTCACCCACCGCCGGCACTTCGGTTTTCAGCGCGGTGTTGAGCTTGACCCGGCCAACACTGGCCGACAGGCGTTGCGACAGCGACCCGAGACGAGTACCGACATCACCCAGCCAGTTGTTCAGGTTGTCGGCACGGGCATAGAACAAGGCATTTTTCTGGGTCGGATCGGACAGGCGCGCCTGATAACGGCTCAGGGAATTGATGCCTTCCTGATACTCCGATTCGCTGGATGGCAGGATCCAGCTCTTGTTGTCGAAGTTGAAGCGCGGCTCGGCCTTGGCCAGGTCGGCGTCTTCAGCCGATTGCGACTGCGAGCGGGCGAAGTCCTTGCGCAAGGCACGGGTCAGGTCGCGGACCTGCACCAGTACGCCGTATTCCCAGCTCGGCATGTTGTCCATCCACAGGCCCGGCGGGAAACGGTCGTTGGAAATATAGCCGCCCGGCTTGTCGAGCAAAGTGCCGGCAACGGTTTTCAGGGTTTCGACGGTGGTGTAGCCGACCACCATCTGCTTGCCCTCTTTCTCGGCGGCAACCTGAGCGTTCTGCGCCACGGGAAACAGCGCCGGCTCCTGGCTCCAGTACCAACCCAGGCCAATGGTCACCAACAGGTAAATGGCAACCAACGTGGCCAGCGCCCGGCTGAACAACAGCCCGCCGACATAGCTGCGGGCGGCCGACTTGGGCTCGGCGGCACGTTCAGGCGCGCTGCCCGCGCGGTTCTTCCAGTCCAGCATGGCGATATCCTTTCAATCTTGGGTTCAACGGTTCGACCACAACCATACAACAACGTGCCTCGACCGGGCACCCGTCAATATTGACAGGCGCTGCCTCGCCACCCGACACAAGGCCGGGACAGACCGCCCTAAGGGATTCCCCGATAGCGAATTCATCGCCATTGCGCTGCCGATACCCGCAACGGGACAGCACAAAGACCCTGCCATCCCTTCCCCGCGCTCCGGTAAATTCATGGTTGCGCAGATCGGCAAATGCCCGGCAGATGGGGGCTTCACCGACGATCAGGTTCAAATTGAAACCCGGCAGTCAGAAACTGAATGGTGACGCACAGCAGATTATTGACGTACGACACTCATGTAAGGGAAAAGAGGTGCTAGCATAGAGCCACCAGTCGATCTCAGCATGCACCCTAACTAGTAGTCAGGATATGACCGAGCCAGAAGACCCCAGCCGTGAGCGCCTCAAGCACCACTTTGCCCAGCGGGTAATTCATCAGGCACGTCAGATTCTTGAGATATGGCAGCGCCTGCAACGCAGTGAGTGGTCCACTGCCGACCTCGCCGAACTGAGCGAGGCCAATCTGCGCCTGCTGCGTTTTGCCGAGCGCTTCGAACAGCCCGAGCACACGCAGTTGGCCCGCCACATCAGCCAGTCGCTGGAAGCGGTGGACGCCAATCGCGGACGCCTGAGCAGCGGCCTGATCACCGATCTCAACCGTTTGATGCAGCGTCTGTCGCGCACCGGGCTGCGCCATGGCGATCAGCTCGATCAGACCTTCCTGCCGCCCCTGCGCAAACCGATCTACGTGATGCTGCAGGATCACGACCGCGCCGAGCGGCTGGCCAAGCAGCTGGAGTTTTTCGGTCTGAGCGCCCAGGCGCTGGACAGTGTGTCGGCGTTTCGCTCCTCAATGGTCGAGCGCCTGCCGGCCGCGATTGTCATGGACGTGGATTTCAGCGGCGCCGGCGTCGGTCTGAAGCTCGCCGCTGAAGCCCAGCAAGGTCTGGAAGAACCGCTGCCGCTGCTGTTCTTCAGCCTGCACGAAACCGACACCCCGACCCGCCTCGCAGCGGTGCGCGCCGGTGGCCAGGAATTTCTCACCGGTACCCTCGAAGCCTCGAGCCTGCTGGAGAAGATCGAAGTCCTGACCTGCGTCGCCCAGTACGAACCCTATAAAGTGCTGATCATCGACGACTCCCGCGCCCAGGCCCTGCACACCGAACGCCTGCTCAACAGCGCCGGGATCGTCACCCGCACCCTGATCGAACCGATCCAGGCCATGGCCGAGCTGGCGGACTTCCAGCCAGACCTGATCATCCTCGACATGTACATGCCGGCCTGCACCGGCACCGAGCTGGCCAAGGTCATTCGTCATAACGATCGCTACGTCAGCGTGCCGATCATTTATCTGTCGGCCGAAGACGATCTGGACAAACAGCTCGACGCCATGAGCGAAGGCGGCGACGACTTCCTGACCAAGCCGATCAAGCCGCGCCACCTGATCACCACCGTGCGCAACCGCGCCGCCCGCGCGCGCAATCTCAAGGCACGGATGGTTCGCGACAGCCTCACCGGCCTGTACAACCACACGCACATTCTGCAATTGCTCGAAGACTGTTCGTTCCGCGCCCGCCGCGAGAACAAGCCGTTGAGCTTTGCCATGCTCGACATCGACCACTTCAAACGGGTCAACGACAGCCACGGCCACCCCATGGGCGACCGGGTGATCAAGAGCCTGGCGCTGTTCCTCAAGCAGCGTCTGCGCAAGACCGACTTCATCGGCCGTTACGGCGGCGAAGAGTTCGCCATCGTCATGCCCGACACCGATATAGAAGCCGCGCACAAAGTGCTCGACGAAATCCGCCAGCGCTTTGCCGAGATTCACTATCCGGCCCAGCCGCAGGATCTGTGGTGCACCTTCAGCGCCGGCGTGGTGGAGATGCGCGACGACTCCGACAGCCTGATGATGGCCAGCCAGGCCGACGAGGCGCTGTACCGCGCCAAGGGCGAAGGGCGCAATCGGGTGCAGACCGCCCGCGACTCAAAGCAAAGTGCCACTTTTTCATCGGAATCGCCCCAATCGGTCATAACCCTGTAACAGAACCGCAATAAATTCAGGCGCTTACCATTCTGCCGTTGGTAGCCGTCATGCGCCTGAAGTTGCTCACCAATCTCAATACTCTGTTGCTGGTCGCCGTCTGCTTGGCGCTCGGCGCCACGTTGTGGTGGTCGCAGAAAGCCCTGGAACGCCCGTATCTGTTGATGGAGCGTTACCTGGGCCTGTCGCAGCAATTTCAGAATGACGTGGCACGCAACGTCGAGGATTACCTCGCCAGCGGCGACGCCCTGCGCCTGAGCAGCGCCAGTCAGGCCATCGATCAATTGCAGAAAGAACTCGGTGAGCTGCCGCCCGCGCTGGCCGACACCTTGCGCCCGAGCCTCAGCGGCCTCGATGAATTCAGCAAGACCGACCTGCTGGCCGCCGGCAAACTCGCCGGTGATCCGCAGGCGTTGCTATTGCAGGCCGAGCGCGAATTGAGCGCCAGTCTCGACCAACTCAGCACCTACGCCGGCGGTAACGCGACCTACCTGACACCCCTGCTGATTGCCTCTCAACATTTGGGCAAACTGTCGCTGGCCCGGGACAAACTGGTCAGCAGCGGACGCAGTGAACTGGCCGCCGATGTCGAGCGCGAAGTCAGCAACATCCGCGCCCAGGCCCAAACGATCGATGCCCTGCCCTTGCTCGGTGTGGTCGCCAGCAGTGAGTCCGGCAGCGACGACTTCGCCGCGCTGATGGGCATCGAAAGCACCGAAAAAGCCGCCGCCGAAGACGCCGGCGTCGGCCTCAAACGCGAACTCAACAGTTTGCTCGGCCGTTATCCGGCGGAGCTGGCGCGCACCCGCGAGCAGATCCAGAAACGCACCGACCTGAGCACCGCAACCCACCAGAAAATCGCCGCCGTGCAACAAGCCATCGCCGGCCTCGAACCGGTGGTACGCGCCCAGCACGGGCAGATCCAGGGCGAAGTACGGCTGATGCAAGGCGTGATGATCGGTCTGATTCTGCTGATCGCACTGCTGATCGATACCCTGCAGCGGCGCCTGGCCCGCACTTTGACCAACCTCGCGCCGGCGCTGTCAACCTGGGCCGAAGGCGACTTCAGCCGCGACATTCATCTGGGCAAGACCAACCGCGAACTGCACGACATCGAAGCCTCGCTCAATCGCTTGCGCGCCTACCTGGTGGATCTGGTCGGGACCATTCGCGGCAATGCCGAGCAGGTGGCGGGCAGCAGCCGCACCCTCGCCGAACTGAGCAATGACTTGCACAGCGGTGCCGAACATCAGGCCGGCGACACAGCGCTGATCCGTGATTCTCTCGGCGAACTGGAAGCGACCATTCAGCAAGTGGCCGGCGATGCGCGCCAGGCCGCCGACGCCAGTCGCCATGCCGGGCTGGCGGTCGAACACGGGCAACAGGTGATCGGCCAGAGCCTCACCGGCCTGCACGCGCTGGTCGGCGAAGTGCAAGGCAACGCGCAGATGATCGAACACCTGGCCGAAGAGTCGGCGACCATCGGCGGCGTGCTGACGGTAATCCGCTCGATTGCCGACCAGACCAACCTGCTGGCGCTCAACGCGGCGATCGAAGCCGCCCGCGCCGGGGAAATGGGCCGTGGGTTTGCCGTGGTGGCCGAAGAAGTCCGCTCACTGGCACAACGCACCGCCGGCGCCACCGCCGAAATCCAGACTCTGATTGCCGGCCTGCAAACCGCCGCCCGGCAATCGGTCGAGGGCATGCGCGCACAGGTCGAACATGCCGAAGCCACCGCCAATCAGGCGCAATCGGCGGACGGGGCGCTGGACAAGATTGTTGGCGCGATCCAGACCATCTCCGACACCGCGATCCGCATCGCCGACATCACCGCGCAACAGAGCGGCGCGGTCAGCGAGATCCGCGATCACAGCGAGCGGATTCACCAGTTGGGCGGGGACAATCTGCTGCGCATCGGTCAGGGCCGCGAGCAAGGCGAGAACCTGCTGTTGCTGGGCGGTCAGCTGCACACCGCCGTGCAGGCGTTCCGCGTGTGACACACAGCTCAGGGCCAAGTCCGCTATCATTCCCGCACCTTTGATTCGCGAGATTGTCATGCGCCGTCTGCTCTGCCTGCTGCTTTTCGTCTTCGCCCTGCCGGCCGGCGCCGCCGGTCTGTTCGACAGCAAACCCAGCGCCACGCTGGGCTCGGTCAACAACAGCGCCGATTTCCTGCCGGTGCGCGAAGCCTTTCAACTGAGTCTGGTCGAGAGCACGCCGCAATCGGTCAAACTGCGCTTCGTCGCCACCGAAGGCTATTACCTCTACCGCCACCGTTTCCAATTTCGCGCCGAGCCGGCGGACGTAAAACTTGGCGCCGCACAACTGCCGCAAGGCGAACAGAAACACGACGAGTATTTCGGCGACGTCGAGGTCTACCACGGCATTCTCGATGTGGAGCTGCCACGCAGTGATGCCCGAGCCTTCACGCTGGCCGTCACCTATCAGGGCTGTGCCGACAAGGGTTTGTGCTATCCACCGGAAACCGAACGCCTGAGCATCGAGGGCAACGCAGCGGCACGTGAGGCGTCCGCTCCGGTGACCGGTTGGGACTGGCGTGATCTGGCGCTGTTTTTCCTGGCGGGCCTGGGCCTGACCTTCACGCCGTGTGTATTGCCGATGCTGCCGATCCTGTCCGGTGTGGTGTTGCGCGGGCAGGTCGGCGGTTTGCGTGGTTTCAATCTGTCGTTGGCTTATGTGCTGCCGATGGCCGCGTGCTTTGCGCTGCTCGGGGCCTTGATGGGGCTCTTCGGCGCGCAACTGAATTTGCAGGCACGGCTGCAATCGGCGTGGGTGCTGGTGCCGTTCTCGATGTTTTTTGCGGTGTTTGCGCTGGCGATGTTCGGCGTATTCGAGCTGAAACTGCCGCACTTCATCAGCAGCCGCCTCGACCGGATCGCCGGGCGCACCGAAGGCGGCTCGTTGTGGGGCGCGGCGGTGTTGGGTGTGGTGTCGAGTTTGCTGGTATCGCCGTGCGTTTCCGCACCGCTGGCCGGCGCACTGCTTTATATAAGCGCCAGCGGCGACGCGTTGGGCGGCGGCCTGAAGCTGTTCATGCTCGGCCTGGGCATGGGCGCGCCGCTGTTGCTGGTGGCTACCGGTGGCGCGGCGTGGCTGCCGAAAAGCGGGCCGTGGATGATGTACGTGAAGAACGGCATCGGCGTGTTGCTGCTCGGGCTGGCGATCGGTCTGCTCAGCCGGGTATTGCCGGGACAGATCACCTTGCTGCTGATCGGCCTGCTGGCCGGCGGCGTCGGCCTGTTCCTCGGCGCTCTGGAATTCGTCTACAAACCGCCGCGCAAACGCCTCGGCCAGTTGCTGGGCCTGTTCCTGCTGTTTTATGCGCTGGCCTGCTGGTACGGCGCGTTCAGCGGGCAGACCGACCCGCTGAATCCAATAGCCCCGGCACGACTTGCCGACAGCGGCTCGACCGCGCAAAACAGCGGCTCGTGGCAGACCGTCAGCACCCCGGCGGAACTGGATCGGGCACTGCTCGAAGCGAAAACCGCCGGCACCCCGCTGCTGCTCGACTGGTACGCCGACTGGTGCATCAGCTGCAAAGTCATCGAACACGAAGTGCTCAATGACGCCACGGTGGTGGAGCGGCTCAAGGGCTATCGACTGATCCGCTTCGACATCACCGCGAGCAATGCCGAACAGCGCACCCTGCTCGACCGCTACAGCCTGTTCGGGCCACCGGCGCTGATGTTCTTCGGCAAGGACGGGGCAGAACGCCGCGATGTGCGGGTGATCGGCGAGATCAACGCCCGCGACTTCGCCGAACGTGTTGCCAGAGCGAATGACCGGATTTAATCAGTCAGTCACATATTTTGCGCAAACATCGGTCATCGTGCTGGCTATTGCAGAGAACTGGACAGTCACAAAGTCTTTGCGGCATAGTCGCCGGGTTCTGACGAAGGCTCACCCATAACAAGGAACACGCAGATGGCAACGCTACTGGTGCTGCACGGCCCCAACCTGAACCTGCTCGGCACCCGGGAACCCGGGACCTACGGGTCGACCACCCTGGCGCAGATCAATCAGGATCTGGAACGCCGCGCCCGTGAAGCCGGCCATCATCTGCTGTATCTGCAAAGCAACGCCGAGTACGAATTGATCGACCGCATCCACGCCGCACGCGGCGAAGGCGTGGACTTCATTCTGATCAACCCGGCGGCATTTACACACACAAGTGTCGCATTACGTGACGCGCTGCTGGGAGTGAGCATCCCATTCATCGAAGTGCATTTGTCCAACGTGCACAAACGCGAACCTTTCCGCCATCACTCCTACTTCTCCGACGTAGCGGTAGGAGTGATCTGCGGCCTTGGCGCCAGCGGTTACCGACTGGCCCTGGAGGCTGCACTAGAGCAGCTTGAACACCAAGCTATACGCCCCTGACCGACCCTTGGGAGTTGATGATTCATGGATATCCGTAAAGTTAAGAAACTGATCGAATTGCTGGAAGAGTCCGGCATCGACGAGCTCGAGATCAAGGAAGGCGAAGAGTCCGTACGCATCAGCCGTCACAGCAAGACCCCGGCGCAGCAGTACTACGCTCCGGCTCCGATGCAGGCTCCGGCCGCTGCACCTGCCGCCGCTGCCGCTCCGGTTGCTGCTGCCGCAGCTCCAGCTGCCGCTGCTGCTCCAGCGCTGAACGGCACCGTTGCCCGTTCGCCGATGGTCGGCACCTTCTATCGCAAATCTTCGCCAACCTCGCCGTCCTTCGTTGAAGTCGGCCAGACCGTGAAGAAAGGCGACACCCTGTGCATCGTCGAAGCCATGAAGATGATGAACCACATCGAAGCTGAAACCAGCGGTGTGATCGAGTCCATCCTCGTCGAAGACGGCCAGCCGGTTGAGTACGACCAACCGCTGTTCACCATCGTTTGAACTGCGGAGAGCCTTTGATGACTGCGAAGTTGGAAAAAGTTCTGATCGCTAACCGCGGTGAGATCGCCCTGCGGATTCTGCGTGCCTGCAAAGAGATGGGCATCAAGACCGTCGCCGTTTACTCCAAGGCCGACAAAGAGCTGATGCACCTGGGTCTGGCAGACGAATCCGTCTGCATCGGCCCGGCTTCTGCCGCTCAGTCCTACCTGCACATCCCGGCCATCATCGCTGCCGCTGAAGTGACTGGCGCTACCGCCATTCACCCAGGCTACGGTTTCCTCGCGGAAAACGCCGACTTCGCCGAGCAGGTCGAGAACTCCGGCTTCGCCTTCATCGGTCCGAAAGCCGAAACCATTCGCCTGATGGGCGACAAGGTATCGGCCAAGCACGCGATGATCGAAGCGGGCGTGCCAACCGTTCCAGGTTCCGACGGCCCGCTGCCGGAAGACGAGGAAACGGCGCTGCGCATCGGTCGTGAAGTCGGCTATCCGGTGATCATCAAGGCCGCCGGCGGCGGTGGTGGTCGCGGCATGCGCGTGGTGCACAAGGAAGAAGACCTGATCGCCTCGGCGAAACTGACCCGCTCCGAAGCAGGCGCGGCGTTCGGCAACCCGATGGTCTATCTGGAAAAATTCCTGACCAACCCGCGTCACGTCGAAGTGCAGGTTCTGTCCGACGGCCAGGGCAATGCCATCCATCTGGGCGACCGCGATTGCTCGCTGCAACGCCGCCACCAGAAGGTTCTCGAGGAAGCGCCGGCACCGGGCATCGACGAGAACGCGCGCAAGGAAGTCCTGGCTCGCTGCGTCAAGGCGTGCATCGACATCGGCTACCGTGGCGCCGGCACCTTCGAGTTCCTGTACGAGAACGGTCGCTTCTACTTCATCGAAATGAACACCCGTGTTCAGGTGGAGCACCCGGTTTCGGAAATGGTCACCGGTATCGACATCGTCAAGGAGATGCTCAGCATCGCCGCTGGCAACAAGCTGTCGTATACCCAGGATGATGTGGTGATCCGCGGTCACTCGCTGGAATGCCGGATCAACGCCGAAGACCCGAAAACCTTCATGCCGAGCCCGGGTACGGTCAAGCATTTCCACGCACCAGGCGGCAACGGCGTTCGCGTCGATTCGCACCTGTACAGCGGTTATGCCGTTCCGCCGAACTACGACTCGCTGATCGGCAAGCTGATCACTTACGGCGCGACCCGCGACGAAGCCATGGCCCGCATGCGCAATGCCCTGGACGAAATCGTGGTCGACGGGATCAAGACCAACATCCCGCTGCACCGTGATCTGACCCGCGACGAAGGCTTCTGCAAAGGGGGCGTGAACATTCACTACCTCGAGCACAAGCTGGCTGGCGAGAAGCACTAAGCTTCAGCCCGCACCTGACAAAGCCGCCTTCGGGCGGCTTTGTTGTTTCCGAAGGTTTCATCTGCTCACACATTCCCCGCTCCCACAAAACCGTCGCGCTCGCGTAAACTTGCGCGCTTCTCGCAGGCCGCTAGGCTGCAATCAATCTTTTTCACAGGTGCCCGCCATGCCTTGGCTGCAAGTAAGACTCGCCATCAGCCCGGAACAAGCCGAAACCTACGAAGACGCTTTCCTTGAAGTGGGCGCCGTTTCGGTGACCTTCATGGACGCCGAAGACCAGCCGATCTTCGAGCCGGAACTCAACACCACCCCGCTGTGGGCACACACCCACCTGTTGGCCCTGTTCGAGGGCGGCACCGAAGCCGCCCCGGTACTGGCCCATCTGGAACTGCTGACCGGCAGCCCGCTGCCCGAGCACCACAGCGAAGTAATCGAAGACCAGGACTGGGAACGCAGCTGGATGGATGGTTTCCAGCCGATGCGTTTCGGTCAGCGTCTGTGGATCGTGCCGAGCTGGCACGCCGCCCCGGAGCCGGACGCGGTCAACCTGCTGCTGGACCCGGGCCTGGCGTTCGGCACCGGTACCCACCCGACCACCGCCCTGTGCCTGGAATGGCTGGACGGCCAGGACTTGAAAGACTGCAACGTGCTGGACTTCGGCTGCGGCTCGGGGATTCTTGCGATTGCCGCCCTGCTGCTGGGCGCGAAAGAAGCCGTGGGCACCGACATCGACGTGCAGGCACTCGAAGCCTCCCGCGACAACGCCGGGCGCAACAACATCGCGGACGAACTGTTCCCGCTGTACCTTCCGGAAGACCTGCCGCAGGTCAAAGCCGACGTACTGGTGGCCAACATTCTGGCCGGTCCGCTGGTTTCCCTGGCGCCGCAACTGTCCGGCCTGGTCAAGTCCGGCGGGCGTCTGGCGCTGTCCGGGATCCTCGCCGAACAAGGTGACGAAGTCGCTGCCGCCTACGCGCAGGACTTCGATCTCGACCCGATCGCCAATCGTGATGGCTGGGTGCGCATCACCGGCCGTCGGCGCTAGAATGACCGCCTGCTCAATCCGGATCGCCGCATGACCGACAGCTTCGTCACCCAGTGCCCGCATTGCCAAACCAGTTTCCGCGTCAGCCACGCTCAGTTGAGCGTGGCCCGCGGGGTGGTTCGTTGCGGCTCCTGCCTGCAAGTGTTCAATGCCGCCAAGCAATTGCTGGAGCAACACGCAGGCAAGGAAGCGGTCACGCCGGTGGCGCCGTTAATCAGCGAGCCGCCGCCGATCAGCGAGCCGGCGCCAGTCGAACCACCGGCCATCGTCGAAACGCCCGAGCCGCGCGCCATCAGCCAGAAGCAATGGAGCGCCGCCGAGCTGGATCTGGACAGCCTGGATCTGGACGAAGAACTGGCCCGCCTCGAGCAACGGGAAATCCAGCCGACCACCGAGTTCGGCCGCCCACGCGAAGACGCCCTGAGCGCCCGCCGCGACAGCCACGAACCGGAAGACACGACTTGGCCGGACAGCCTGTTCAGCGAACCGGCAGATGAGCGCGCACCCGAAGTCGAAGATGAACCCGACGTCGTCGAGCCTGAACCCGTCCGACCGGAGCGAACCGAACCCTCGCTGTCGCTGGAGCCGGTGGATCTCGACGACGAACCGCCGATCCCGCAACTGCGCCTGCACGATCCGATCGACCCGAATGCCCGCCGCGAACGCCTGTCGGCCAGCGATGACGTCGACGACGAACTGCCACTCATCGAAGCACCGCGCAAAAAGCGCGAACGCGTCGAATCCAGCGTTCGCGCCGAAGCGTTGCAGGATCTGACCGACGACCCGCTGCAACTGGACTGGCAGAAACGCCGCTCGCCCTGGGGCCGTCGCCTGCTCTGGCTGTTGCTGATCGTGCTGGCCGCCGCCGGCCTGGGCGGACAATACATCGCCTATCACTTCGATGAACTGGCGCGCCAGGATCAATACCGGCCGTGGTTCCAGCAACTGTGCCCGCAAGTCGGCTGCACGGTGCCTTCCAAAGTGGATATCGCCAAGATCAAGAGCAGCAACCTGGTGGTGCGCAGCCACCCGGAATTCAGCGGTGCGCTGGTGGTGGACGCGATCATTTATAACCGCGCGCCGTTCTCGCAGCCGTTTCCGCTGCTGGAGCTGCGCTTCGCCGACCTCAACGGTCACCTGATCGCCAGTCGTCGCTTCAAACCCGGCGAATACCTCAACGGCGACCTCGAAGGCATGGCGGAAATGCCGCCGCAGACGCCGATCCACATCGCTCTGGACATCCTTGACCCAGGCCCGAAAGCGGTGAACTACAGCCTGAGTTTCCACTCACCCGAGTGAAACGCTTCACCGCTCCCGGATTGACGGCAATTTTCTGACTGCACACCGCGCGACCAAACCGGCGGTAATAACAGAATAACTGTTCAGATTTTGTTCAATTCAGCCTTTATCCAGTCATCGAGAGCGGGTATCATGCCAACCCTTTTTCGAACTCTCATGATCCGGCCCCACTTCAGGGAAGTCCTATGTCGGCGGTACGCATCGGCCCATATACATTGCAGAACGGTTTGATCCTCGCCCCGATGGCGGGTGTCACCGACCAGCCCTTTCGTCAGCTGTGCAAGCGTCTGGGCGCAGGGCTTGTAGTCTCGGAAATGGTCACCAGTGACATGAGCCTGTGGAACACCCGCAAGTCGCGCATGCGCATGATCCACGAAGGCGATCCCGAGCCACGCTCGGTGCAGATCGCCGGTGGCGATGCGCAGATGCTGGCGGATGCGGCCCGGGCCAACGTCGAGCTGGGCGCACAGATTATTGATATCAACATGGGTTGCCCGGCGAAGAAGGTCTGCAACAAGGCCGCCGGCTCCGCGTTGTTGAAGGATGAAGCACTGGTTACCGAGATCCTGCATGCCGTCGTGGCGGCGGTTGATGTGCCGGTGACCCTGAAGATCCGCACCGGATGGGATCGCGACAACAAGAACGGCCTGACCGTGGCGAAGATCGCCGAACAGGCCGGGATCACGGCGCTGGCGGTGCATGGCCGCACCCGCGCCGACCTGTACACCGGCGAAGCCGAGTACGACACCATTGCCGCGATCAAGCAGGCGGTGTCGATTCCGGTCTTTGCCAACGGCGACATCGTATCGCCGGAAAAGGCCCGCTACGTGCTCGACGCGACCGGTGCCGATGGCCTGTTGATCGGCCGGGCCGCCCAGGGGCGGCCATGGATTTTTCGCGAGATCGAACACTTTCTGCGTACCGGCGAAAAACTGCCGGCGCCGGAGCTGATCGAGGTGGAACGCATTCTGCTTGAGCATCTGGCCGCCCTCCACGCCTTCTATGGGGACGTGATGGGCGTGCGAATTGCCCGCAAACATGTGGGCTGGTATCTCGCAACCTTGCCGGGCGCCAAGGAGTTTCGCGCCCACTTCAATCGTTTGGATGGTACGGAAACACAATGCGCCAACGTTCGGGAGTTCTTCGCCGAACGTTACAAGAGCCTGACAGGGGACGGAGAAGGGGTGGCCGCATGACGATGATGACCGAGACTTTAGTGAGTGGAACAACACCCGTGAGCGACAACGTGAATTTGAAACAGCACCTCAATACCCCGAGCGAAGAAGGCCAGACCCTTCGCGGGAGTGTCGAGAAGGCGCTGCACAATTATTTCGCCCACCTTGAGGGCGCGTCCGTCACGGATGTGTACAACCTGGTGCTCTCCGAAGTCGAGGCTCCCCTGCTCGAAAGCGTGATGAACTACGTCAAGGGCAACCAGACCAAGGCCAGCGAGCTGCTCGGACTGAACCGCGGCACGCTGCGCAAGAAACTCAAGCAGTACGATCTGCTGTAAGCATTCAATCAAACCAGAAAGGCGCCCGCGTAAAACCGGTCGCCTTTTTTGCTGACTTCCCTTGCTTTTGATGGAAATTGAGATGACCGACCAGACTACCCGCCTGCCGATCCGCCGCGCCTTGATCAGTGTTTCCGACAAGACCGGGATCCTCGAATTCGCCAGGGAGCTGGAAGCCCTGGGCGTGGAAATCCTTTCCACCGGCGGGACCTTCAAACTGCTGCAGGACAACGGCGTGGCCGCAGTGGAAGTCGCGGATTACACCGGTTTCGCAGAGATGATGGACGGTCGGGTGAAAACCCTGCACCCGAAAATCCACGGCGGGATCCTCGGTCGTCGCGGTATCGACGACGCCATCATGAACGAGCACGGCATCAAGCCGATCGATCTGGTAGCCGTGAACCTGTACCCGTTCGAAGCCACCATCAGCAAGCCAGGCTGCGACCTGCCGACCGCCATCGAAAACATCGACATCGGCGGCCCGACCATGGTCCGTTCGGCGGCGAAAAACCACAAAGACGTGGCCATCGTGGTGAATGCCAGCGATTACGCCAACGTCCTGGAAAACCTCAAGGCCGGTGGCCTGACCTATGCTCAGCGTTTCGACCTGATGCTCAAGGCGTTCGAACACACCGCCGCCTACGACGGCATGATCGCCAACTACATGGGCACCGTGAACCAGGCTGCCGAAACCCTGAGCACCGAAGGTCGCAGCGAATTCCCGCGCACCTTCAACAGCCAGTTCATCAAGGCCCAGGAAATGCGCTACGGCGAGAACCCGCACCAGAGCGCGGCGTTCTACGTTGAAGCCAAGCCTGCCGAAGTCGGCATCGCCACCGCCACCCAGCTGCAAGGCAAAGAGCTGTCGTACAACAACGTGGCCGACACCGACGCTGCGCTGGAATGCGTGAAGAGCTTCGTCAAACCGGCCTGCGTGATCGTCAAGCACGCCAACCCGTGCGGCGTGGCCGTGAGCCCGGACGCCGAAGGCGGCATCCGTCAGGCCTACGAACTGGCCTACGCCACTGACACCGAATCCGCGTTCGGCGGCATCATCGCCTTCAACCGTGAACTGGATGCCGAGACCGCCAAGGCGATCGTCGAGCGTCAGTTCGTTGAAGTGATCATCGCCCCAAGCGTCAGCGAAGAAGCCCGTGCCATCGTCGCTGCCAAGGCCAATGTGCGCCTGCTGGCCTGCGGCGAGTGGTCGGCGGATCGCGTTCCGGCCTGGGACTACAAGCGCGTCAACGGCGGCCTGCTGGTACAGAGCCGCGACATCGGCATGATCGGCGCCGACGACCTGAAAGTGGTGACCAAACGCGCCCCGACCGAACAGGAAGTCCACGACCTGATCTTCGCCTGGAAAGTGGCCAAGTTCGTCAAATCCAACGCCATCGTCTACGCCAAGAACCGCCAGACCATCGGTGTCGGCGCCGGCCAGATGAGCCGCGTGAACTCGGCGCGTATCGCGGCGATCAAGGCTGAACACGCCGGTCTGCAAGTGGCTGGTTCGGTGATGGCGTCGGACGCGTTCTTCCCGTTCCGCGACGGTCTGGACAACGCGGCCAAGGTCGGTATCACGGCAGTGATCCAGCCGGGTGGCTCGATGCGTGATGCTGAAGTGATTGCTGCTGCTGACGAAGCCGGTATCGCCATGGTCTTTACAGGCATGCGCCATTTCCGTCACTGATAAACCGATTCAAATGTGGGAGCGGGCTTGCTCGCGAATGCAATCTGTCAGCGACATTTGTTTCGACTGACACTCCGCTTTCGCGAGCAAGTCGAATCGTCGCACCGCCGCTCCCACAGAAAAGCAGTCTTAGTGCTGCCTCCAGAATTAGCGTCATCCGAGGTTTTTGAAATGAATGTTTTGATCATTGGCAGCGGTGGCCGCGAACACGCCCTGGCCTGGAAAGTGGCTCAGGATCCGCGTGTGCAGAAAGTTTTCGTCGCACCGGGCAACGCCGGCACCGCGATTGAAGCCAAGTGCGAGAACGTCGCCATCGACGTGCTGGCCCTCGAGCAGCTCGCTGACTTCGCCGAGAAAAACGTTTCCCTGACCATCGTCGGTCCGGAAGTGCCATTGGTGGCCGGCGTCGTCGACCTGTTCCGCTCCCGTGGCCTGGACTGCTTCGGTCCGACCGCCGGCGCCGCGCAGCTGGAAGGCTCGAAAGCCTTCACCAAGGATTTCCTGGCACGCCACAAGATCCCGACCGCCGACTACCAGAACTTCACCGAGATCGAGCCGGCCCTGGCTTATCTGCGTGAAAAAGGCGCACCGATCGTGATCAAGGCTGACGGCCTGGCCGCCGGTAAAGGCGTGATCGTCGCCATGACCCTGGCCGAAGCCGAAGACGCCGTGCGCGACATGCTCGCCGGCAATTCCTTTGGCGACGCCGGTTCGCGCGTTGTCATCGAAGAATTCCTCGACGGCGAAGAAGCCAGCTTCATCGTCATGGTCGACGGCAAGAACGTTCTGCCGATGGCCACCAGCCAGGACCACAAACGCGTCGGCGACGGCGACAGCGGCCCGAACACCGGCGGCATGGGTGCTTACTCCCCTGCACCGGTGGTCACCGCCGACGTGCACCAGCGCGTGATGGACCAAGTGATCTGGCCGACCGTGCGCGGCATGGCCGACGAAGGCAACGTCTACACCGGTTTCCTGTACGCCGGTCTGATGATCGACAAGGCCGGCAATCCGAAGGTCATCGAGTTCAACTGCCGCTTCGGCGACCCGGAAACCCAACCGGTGATGCTGCGTCTGCAGTCGAGCCTGGTGCTGCTGGTCGAAGCGGCACTGGCCCAGGCGCTGGACAAGGTTGAAGCGCAGTGGGATCCACGTCCGAGCGTCGGCATCGTGCTGGCCGCCGGCGGTTACCCGGGCGACTACGCCAAGGGCGCGCCGATCAACGGTCTGGACGCTGCCGCCGCACTGGAAGGCAAGGTCTTCCACGCCGGTACTGCGCTCAAGGACGGCAACGTCGTGACGGCCGGCGGTCGGGTGCTGTGCGCCACCGCCATGGGCGCCAGCGTCGGCGCCGCCCAGGAGCAGGCCTACAAACTGGCCAAGGCCATCGACTGGGAAGGCTGCTTCTACCGCACCGACATTGGCTACCGCGCCATTGCCCGTGAACGCGGTGAGTCTCAGTAATAAGCTACGCTGTGTTTCCGGCAGGGGCTCATCGCCCTTGCCGGACTGTTCCGACGCTGCGCATCGTTATATTCTGGCATCAACCTACGAAGGGATTTCGCCGTGCGCTGGCTCAGGATTGCCATAGGCTTCACCGTCACGCTGTTGACCTTGCTCTGCATGCTCCCGGCCCAGGCCGCGCAAGGCAGTGGCTGGTCGGTATTGCTTGACGATCAGGGCAACCTGCAGCTGAGCGACATCCGCTCCGCCCGCTACACCAATCAATTCAGCCCTATCGAGCTTGACCGCCTCACCGCGGCCGAACCCGATGGCGCCCTGTGGCTGCGCTTCAGGCTGGCGCCCGGCAAGCACGAACAAGTGCTGCGGATCTTCGCCCCCGACCTGTCGCACCTCAATCTGTATGTCCTCGACGGCGATCGCCTGATCGAACAGCGCGACACCGGCACCACCCAGCCCCAGGTGGAACGACCGCTGCCGAGCAGCGATTTCATGCTGCCGCTGCCGCAAAGCGACAAACCCCTCGACGTCTACCTGCGACTGGTCTCCGATCACCAGTTGCGCCCGTATATCACCCTGCAATCGGCAGTGATGGCCGGGGCCAATCACAACCAGACGCTGATCTACGGCCTGCTGTTCGGCTGTCTGGCGATGCTGATCCTGCACAACCTGATCCGCTACGCCTACACCCGCTCACGCAGCAGTCTGTGGCTCGCGGTGTGTGAAGGCCTGTTGAGCCTGAGCCTGTTGCTGTTGCTCAACCTCGCCGGTCCGTGGCTGCCGAACTGGCATGCGATCCAGACTCCCGGCGCCTATCTGGCCCTGCTGCTGACCGCTCCGGCGGGCCTGATGTTCGCCTACCGTTTCTTCGCGCCGCTCGGCCCGCATCCGCTGAACAAGCTGCTGATCGGCGACATCCTGTTCATCGTGATCTGCAGCCTGCTGCTGTTGTTCGTCAACACCCTGCCGCTGAACATCATCACCTACGCGCTCGTAGCCCTGGCTGGGCTGAGCATGCTGCTGGTGGGTTTCTATCACTGGCAGAAAGGCTACCGCCCTGCCCGCTTGTTCGTTGCCGCGATGGTGGTGTTCAACATCGGCACACTGATCATTCTCCCGGCCTTGCTGGGGCTGACCCTGGTGGCGCCGCAAGGCCTGATCATGACCCTGATGGGTTTCATCTGCATCAGTGGCCTGCTGATGAGCATCGCCCTCGGCGAACGTCAGCGCAGCATTACCGAAAGCCGTTTCAGCATCAGCCGCGACCTCGCCGCGAGCAACGCCGAGATCAACGCCAAGGCCGAGTTCCTGGCCAAGATCAGCCACGAAATCCGCACGCCGATGAACGGCGTACTGGGCATGACCGAACTGCTGCTCGGCACGCCGCTGTCGGTCAAGCAACGCGACTACGTGCAAACCATCCACAGCGCCGGCAACGAATTGCTGACCCTGATAAACGAGATCCTCGACATCTCGCGGCTCGAGTCCGGGCAGATCGAACTCGACGACGTGCAGTTCGACCTCAACGCGCTGATCGACGATTGCCTGAGCATCTACCGCGCCAAGGCCGAACAGCAGAACGTCGAGCTGATCAGTTTCATCCAGCCGCAAGTGCCACGGGTCATCAGTGGTGATCCGACGCGCCTGCGCCAGACACTGCTGAGCCTGCTGGAAAACGCCCTGAAGAAAACCGAGGAAGGCGAAGTGCTGGTGGTGGTCGCCCTCGACGAACGCAGCGCCGGCCCACGCCTGCGCATTGCCGTGCAGGACAGCGGCCAGCCGATGGATCAGGAAGAGCGCGACGCGCTGATGCACGCCGAGTTGCACAGCAAGCACTTCCTGTCGGCCAACCGTCTGGGCGGCAACCTCGGGCTGGTGATCGCCCGCCAATTGATCCGTTTGATGCAGGGCGAGTTCGGCATCAAGAGCGGCGCCAGCCAGGGCAGCACGCTCTGGCTGACCCTGCCGTTGGATCCCGATCGCCTGGAGCACCCGACCTCGGACCTCGACAGCCCGCTGCAAGGCGCACGCGTATTGGTGGTCGACGACAACGACACCTGCCGCAAGGTGCTGGTGCAGCAATGCAGCGCCTGGGGCCTGAACGTCAGCGCCGTGCCGTCGGGCAAGGAAGCGCTGGCCCTGCTGCGCACCAAGGCGCACCTGCGCGACTATTTCGACGTGGTTCTGCTCGACCAGAACATGCCCGGCATGACCGGCATGCAACTGGCGGCCAAGATCAAGGAAGACCCGAGCCTGAACCACGACATCCTGCTGATCATGCTCACCGGCATCAGCAATGCGCCGAGCAAGATCATCGCGCGCAATTCGGGGATCAAGCGCATCCTGGCCAAACCGGTGGCCGGCTACACCCTCAAGACCACGCTTGCCGACGAACTGAACCAGCGCAACCGTGGCCAGGTGGCATTCCAGCCGCAGCCGGCCAGCCCCGCTGCGCCGGTCAAGGTGCCGAGCGACTTCCGCATTCTGGTGGCCGAAGACAACACGATTTCCACCAAGGTCATCCGCGGCATGCTCGGCAAACTCAATCTGCAACCGGACACCGCCAGCAATGGCGAAGAAGCCTTGCAGGCAATGAAAGCCCAGCGTTATGACCTGGTGTTGATGGACTGCGAAATGCCGATCCTCGACGGGTTCTCGGCGACTCAGCAATTGCGCGCATGGGAAGTCAGCAACCAGCGCATTCGCACGCCGATCGTTGCCCTGACGGCGCACATCCTCGCTGAACACAGGGAGCGCGCGCGTCAGGCCGGGATGGACGGGCACATGGCCAAACCGGTGGAGCTGTCGCAACTGCGTGAGCTGATCGAACACTGGGTGGCGCAGCGCGACCAACAGAATCGCACCGCCTCAACGTTCTGAGCGGCGTTGCCGATCAAGCGTCTCGCCGTTATTCAACAGCCATCTGCAAAACGTGAGCCGCACGCCTGTCCCTGACTTTCAAGGCGATGGCATCACGTACAGGCCCGTAGAGTGTTTCCGACAAACTGGCTTTGGCGTAGCGCAAGCAGACCGCTCCCTGTATGTCCCGTGCTTCGAAACGCTGGGCCAGCGGGTTGAGTTCGATAGACCCATGAGCCTGGAACTCAACATAGACGCTCGAAATGCGCATTGGCGTCGAGGCAATGATCACTAGCAATCGCACGGATCCGGCAGGGTCATGAGCCTCACCGGGTAGGAACTTGGTCCTTTGCACGTGCGCTCGCAGCAGCGCCATGACGGGATCGGCTCCCGATAACTGAGCCAAACGCTGCAAGGTCGCCACCGCAGCACTGGCGTTTTGCGAATCACCTTTGGCAATAGCGCCACTGATCCATTCGCTGACGGATTCGACATCCCCCTCATTGACGGACCAGTCTTGTCGGGCGCGCGCGTAGCGCAGCCAGTAGTCATCCATCAATTGGATGTAAGCGTCATACCAGTCGCTACCTTGCGACTTTTCGACTTTCTTGCTCGCGGCCAACTGCGCCAACAACACGGAGTTGACCAGATCGCTGTAACTATCCGCATCGTCCGCTGTCGGTAGCAACATCACGCAAGCGCCAACGATCAAAACCGAATAATCAAGTTTCATATCGTCCCCCCATAAAAAAGGCGACCTGTTACGGCCGCCTTTTCACTCATCAAATGTCGATCTCGTCAATTTTGTCTTTATGCGGAATCAACTTGTTCTTGATCAAATCACGGACGCCATCCGCCACGAATGTATTTTTGGCAAATACCGTTTCACCGCGATACAACTTCACATTACGAATATCAACATCCACAAACATGACTTTGGTCGAGGTGTTCCGACGCAGGAAGCGCACTGCGCCGACCGCCATGATCGCTTCACCGTCGACTTCCACGCAGGCGGCGCTGGAAACACCACCGACGCCATGCTCGAGCAGATTGCGTTCGTAAACGGTCAGTGCTGCGGTGTCACGCTTTTGCAGGGCGGCAATGGCATCGCCCGCTACTTTCAGCATCAATGCGCTGGTTGGGCCAGGCAAGGCAACACCAGCGACCACCGAGCCCAGAATCTCCAGAACCAGTTTGTCCATGCGAACACTGGTACCACCCACTTGCAGATCGCTGTAGTAACGGCTGACAGGGGTCCAGCCTGCCATGGTCATGATGTCCCGGAAGTACAGGTACCATTCCTTGCCCTGAGATTCTTCAGGGTATTTTTTGTTTGCTGCACGCGTTGCGAATAAAAAAGCATTCTGCGCATCGGACTTGTTATCGCCAGTGAGGTTACTGGAGAAACCCAGCACGCCCTCACCGACGATGCTACCGCGCGACGGCGCTTCAACATCATCACCGGAAATCTGCAAGCCACGTGGCTTGATAATCAGCGGATCACCGATATCACACTCACCCAGCGTTTCAAGACAGGTGTTTACATAACTTTCACGAACAGCTTGATTATACATTTGACACATCCATTAGTTAGAATCACAAGCTCCTCATGAACTTGCCAAATAACAATAACCAAGTATCAAACAAACAACAAAGCAAAACATGTAACTTGATATCTGAACTTTCCACCCACTTAGCAACTTCCATACAAGTTAAATCAAACCTGATTAAAACCACGCTTCCAGACACAAACAACTAAACCACTGATAGACTCCACGTCGTCCACTCCACAGCGGCGAGTCGAAACCATGCTCCATGTGTTGTTCAGCGTTTACCTGAAGATGCTTGTGCTCTACAGCCCGTTCTTCGTGCTGTCCTGCTTTATCAGCCTGACCCGTGGTTATTCGCGCAAGGAGCAACGACGCCTGGCCTGGAAAGTGGCGATCGCCACGCTGGTCTCCAGCGTTCTTCTGTATTTGTTCGGGCGAGTGATTTTCGATGTGTTCGGCATTACCGTGGATGCTTTCCGGATCGGCGCCGGCAGCGTGCTGTTCATCTCTGCACTGGGCATGGCGCAAGGCAAGTCGGTGGTGCAGACGGACAATGTGCAGCAGGACGTGACGATCGTGCCGCTGACCATTCCCCTGACTGTCGGCCCGGGCACTATTGGTGCGTTGCTGGTCATGGGCGTCAGTCAGCCCCACTGGGACGATAAACTCACCGCCATCATGAGCATCGCCCTGGCCAGCTTTACCGTGGGTGTCGTGCTTTATCTGTCGAATCGCATCGAACGGATCCTCGGCGATCAAGGCTTGCAGATCGTCAGTCGCCTGATGGGATTATTCGTGTGTGCGCTGGCCGCACAGATCATCTTCACCGGGGTCAAGGGCTATCTGGTGCCATAAAACCGGAATGCAAAAGACCGCCAATACTTCCATCGGCGGTCTTCTTTGGTCACTGACAACTATTTTTCAAGCACAACTGAATCGTTAACTCAAATCGTTGATTCAGTCATGACCTTGCTCTTCGCCTCCTCTATCAAGCTTTTGAGTGTCACGCTGCCTGTCCCGCCCTTGCGCCCCATCATCCCTCGAGCGAGCGTCGATATCTGGCAAGGTCGCAACCCCTTGACCTCGAGTATGACGTCGCCGTGCAATGCCGGATCGTTCGCGCAGGCATCACGGAACAACACGCAGAGTCCGGAATCAGGATCGATCAGCATCAGGTGATCCCCGGCAATGCCGACCTCCAGCGCTTGCGATGTGTCCAGCGTCCAGATCAGGCGACTCATCAGCGCTGGCGGGCCGGCCATCGGGAACCGGGCATCAATGACCAGCCGTTCCAGTCTGCGCGTCAGAGCCTGCGACAGATGGCACTTCATGGAGCCGTGGCCCATCCGCACCACCAGTGTGCGCACGCCATCGGGAATCAGCGGCAACAAGTTCGGCGCATCCACCTGCCCTTCGATCACCAGCACCTCGGCGTTGCGCTGGACGTAATCCAGCGGCCCGATCTGCCGCTTGCTCGGATAACCCCGAATCAGTCGCTGCCCTGAATCGTTCAGAAGGACATCCGAGGGTCGCCGGACGCCCAGCAACTCGTAATCCCCGGGTAGATCCTGCGCTGCGATCCGGATCAATCGCGCACTGTCGACGAAGTACCAGCACGCGCTGGCGTCGCGGGTGGCGATGGAAATGAACGGGCGATGCGCCTGGTTCACCAGCATGGCCTTGAGGTCACGGATCAGGTGCTCGTCATGAGCGACCACCCAATCGAGCGCCACACCGGCCAGCACAGGTTGCGCCTCAGCGTGCAACTGCAACACCTGGCCATCGAGGGTCGTGCCCAGCAGCCCCGTACCGTCGATCCTGACGTCGGCGAAGCTCCACGGTGCCCATTGCCGTTCCGGCAAGGGCAACACTTCAGCGTGCAACAGCTGCGCAGCGGTTCCGAACGCCTGATCCAGTCGCTGCGGATCGATCAACGCCTGCCGCCAGACTTGCCCTGCCGCTGGTTCGAACAACCACGCCGCCTGTCTGTCGGGGGTCAGTCCCAGAAGACGTACATCGCCCTGTCGCGCCCTACACAGCACCAGATGACTATCCACGTACCAGGCATGCAAACGCGCGTCTGCGGTGGCATTGGCAACGCCGACAATCGTGAACCGTTCAACGGAGTACCGCTTGGCCAGCCCTTCCAGCGCCAGCCACCATTGGGCGCGGCCCTTGAGCCATTGTTCGCCCACAACGGCGAAGCGCACCTCACCGGTGCTGTCGATTTCAAACGAAAGCCCCTCTGCGGTACTCGCCAGATAGCCGTTTTCCTGTGCGGCAATCTGCTTCAATCCAGCCGGTTGCACCCAGCGGTGTGCCCATTGCACCTGTCCCTTGACCTTGGTGCGGTGCGTCCGGCACAGGGTCTGCGCGTTACGGTCATAGATGACAAATACATCGCTGTCATCAGCCACCGTCAGCAGCATCAGGTCGTTCAGATTCTGGATCGAATCGGCCCAGCCCCGGGCGCGATGACGACGCGGCACCGGGCGAATGATCAGGTCGTCGCGGGTGCGGATCCAGGCCATGTCACGGAGGTTTTTTTCGATCATCCAGCAGATCGACACATAGGGCGCGAGCTGCCAGTGGACCGTCGCGTAGGACTTGTCATGACTCGACTTGAGCACGATCTGTTCGCCGAGCACAGACGTCCAATCGGTCAACGGGGCCGTTTCATCAAGGAGCGCCTCGAATGCCGGTTCAAGACCGCGCGTGACTGAACTCAACCATAACTGCCCATCGTGAATGAGGTAATTGAAGCGCTCCACACGGCCGTCGGCCTGCAGATACTCCTGCACCACATGAACCACACCCTGCCCGTCGGCCTCCACACTGCGAATCGAGCTGGTGCCACGCGGCTTTAACAACAGACGATAGCGATGGCTGAGCAACCCGGTGTTCGCCTCGACCTGCCAGATTTCGAAACCCTCGGCCGATTGAAAAAACGCCGACTCGCCCACCACGACCGACAACTGCGCATCGTCGGCCGACACGTCATCATTGCGCACGTAAAGAATCCGGTCCTCACGGGCGTCGTACCAACCGGTGGTGTAACGCGGTGCATCGGCTGGTTCGAATGGAATCAGATAATCGTGGATCGGCGTGTAGGGCAGCACCAGCCGATGGGCCCGGGCCAGTTCCTGCAGATGATTCTGCAATACCTGTCCGTGCTGTTCCTGAGGGGGGTGGTCCAGCAATAACGTGAGTATGCGGCCTTCGACTTTGAACAGGTTGCCGCCTTCGAGCAGCACATACAGATCAGGTGGAACACCGGCACTGACCTTGAACCGGCAATCCTTGACGCTGAACCGGCCGTCCTCGCCGAACACGATGTCGGTTTCACGAGCCCAGGGCGCCGCGATAATCCAGCGATCCTTCTGCGCACCAATCGTCTGCAACTCAACGTCGACACCGGGATTGAGCACCAGCGTGCAAGTCCCGCCGCCCCCCTGCAGCCGATAGGAAACCTTGCCCCGCCACAGGGACGGGATCACCGGCACGACCAGCTTGCGCTCGCGGGCATCAAGCTTGACGGTGATATCGGTGGGTCGGTAATCGGGATAAATCCGATAGACGACGTATTCGCTGGGAAAGGAATAGAACGAAAACAGGAACAGCCATTGGCCGTCCGGTTTTTTCTTTTCCAGGCGACGTGCAATGTCAAAACCCTTGTCGTGAAACACCGAGACAAACGGCAGGGTCTTGTACTCGTAGCGATAACAGTTCAGCGGTGTACAGGGTAAAACGATGGGTTGATCGGAGGGCGCAGTGAAACTCATCTCGTCGGGATAACCCAATTCGGCACTGAGGTTGATGGCGCGTGAGTAATCGGCTTCGAATTCCGGCACTCCGAAATGATCACGCAGCGGATACAGCCGGGTGCTGTCCAGCTGCATCCTGCCGTTGCCCAGATCCAGCTGCCTGATAATCAGCGACGGTCGCGGCAGCCAGGCACCTTGCGTGCCGTCGTACCGGTAGCCGGCACCGCGATGAGCCTGCTCGATTTCATCGAAGAACAGACCGACGGCTTTTGCCTCCTCGGCAATGATGGCGTAGGCATGTGCCAACGCGGTCACCCCGATCGCCAGCCCGCCCAGAATCACCCCGGCGCCACCCAGCACCGCAGCGGCCGTACCCGCCCCCAGGGCCGCCGCAGCAAGCCCTGTACCGGTCAGGGCCAGGCTCGCCGCGTCAAAGCCCAACTGAGTACCGTAAGTCGCGACCTCCACATCGTTCTTTGCGTTCGCCAACTGATAGATATCGAACCCGACATTGGCCAGCCCCAGTACCGCGCCAACGCCTTCATTGGCCACATGCCCCGCCACATTGCCCAATGTCCTGGCGGTCAGTGGCGCCAGCGCTTCGGCCACCACTTGCCCAGTGGTCCGGGCCATGATCCTTTCATCACGCAATGCCGTTTGCAGGACCCCGACCAGCCCCGCCACGTCCACCAGATTGCCATGCACCAGCTGCGCATAGTTGACGTAGGCATGCCATTGCACGGCGGTGGTCAATGTGCGGCCTTCACCTTCGCGGTCGCGCAAGGCATTCATCAACGCCTGAACGGCGAACCCGGCGTTGAGAGTGTGAACAGCGGAAGCTTCCGTCGGATCGACTGGCGCGCCGGCCCGGGTACGTTTTTGGGCCAGCGTCGAAAACAGCTCGGCCAGATAATTTTTGATCCGCAGCAGACGGCTGTCGCGGCTGATGACCGTTGCCATCACCTCGCCGCTCTTCGGATCGAGCATGCTCACCCGATAGGTGCCCTCGAGGGTGACCTCCAGCGACTCGAATAACGGCACCAGTGGCGACACTGACTCATGCCCCTCCTGCAACCGCGAAGTCACGTCTGCGACCTGTTCGGCCCACCAGTGGCTGTCGGACTGCAGCAATGTGCTGGCCAGGTGTGGATTTTCAACCAGCGATTGTCCGTGTGCGCTGAAAAGCCGCTGGCGAACCCTGCGCAGCGGCATGCTCGGCAACGCATCCTCCCTTAAAAGGTGTGCCACCTTGGCACCGCTCGACAGATCCAGATCGGCTACCCGTTCCCCCTGGAGATCGATCAGATCGAACTGCGGACGGTCAGGCTCACCATAGGCGGCGTAATGTCTGGTCATGCCTCTCTGGAAAAATCTCGTCAGTACCGCTCTGAATGTGGCAGCAGTCTCGAACTCGAAGAGGCCGAAGTTGGGATCATAAAAGTGGTAGATGACTTCCGTGCCGTTGACGGTACGAGCAACCAGCATCGAATGATTGTCAGAGTTGAGCATCAAGGTTCGAGTACCGACAGACTCCTCGAGGGTCGCCGTGACCTGGTCCAGATCCAGCCGCCCCAGCGGAGTCCCGACATCGCCATACTTCACGCCACGCATCTCCTCAAGTGCCCCCAGAAAGGCGATTGTGTCAGCGTGTTCCGGCTCGAGTACCGCAAGGTAAAAACGCTCGTGCAATCGCTGGGTGGCAGCCTTGCCCTCAGTGATGGCTGCACTCATCGCCAGCGCAAGAGGAAAACATCGCCCGGCAGTCATATCGCCCATTCCGTGCATCAGCAGGTCCTGTGGCGCCAGTTTCACGGCACCGCCCTCGAGCTGATTGAGCACCTGCTCCAGGCGATCCTGCACTTGCTCACGATGTTCCTGGAGGGCCACCTTCTTGATCTGCGCGACCTGCTGCCCCCACTCATACAGCGTCGTCGCCCCGGCCAGGGCGGCTTTCTTCAGACTCAGCGCACTCGGCAAGTCCATCGGCAGTTCGTGCTGGACACTGTTCAACCCGGCAACGAATGCGGTGTCCCTGCGCTGAAACAGATGCTGCTCGATCGCCCCGAACCGTCCCGAAGTCCCGCGCTCCCTGACACTGTTGATCAGGTTTTCCATCACACTGTTCTGCGCCAGCAAACTCTGTTCATCCAGCGATTCAACGCCGAGCAAGGCCCCGAGTGTCAGGCGCTGCAACGGACTGAGGTGAGCCCGTTGCAAGGAGCCCGCCCCCAGACGCACCAGCACTTCGTCCAGCGCAAGGCTCCGGGTCTGTTCATTGGCCAGAGAAGCCGGTGGTCGCAGCCGCGTGTCCTGATTGCGGATCGCCTGACGGTCGTCGAAATCCAGTGGCAGCCGGTCGACGAACACTACCGGGCCGTCATGGCCGTTCATCATCGCCTGGGTAAACGGTTTACCCAGACGCTCGGCCAGGCGTTGCAGCAGCCCGGTCAGCAGAACATGGCGCCCTTCAATGAGCGGCCAGCCGAGCTCGAACTCGACGGTGGAATGATTGAGCAGTTCGTCGAGGTCGCCGGCGTAACGGGTGGTGTATCGGCCGTCGCGAAAACGCTGCTGTTCGTTCCTGACCCACTGTTGTTCATCGGCTCCGTTTTCTTTCCAGGAATGATCCAGCTCTTCCTCGCTTGAACGACTGACCGTGCCCTTCGGTTCAATGCCGACTTCAGCCCGAGAGGCTTCGCCAGCACGCGGGGTGAAATGCGCCTGCTCGTAATCTCCCATGCCAAGACGCATGGCAGCCGGTCCGGTGAGATAGATCGTGCCCTCACGTTCAAGGCGAATGCCGTCGCTGTAGTAACTGGCAGCGGCGTCCGCCAGATATCTCATCGCGATTTCATCCTGGTCCGACAGCCCCTCCAGGGCACCGAGGCGATCCTCAAGCTCCGCGATCGCCAGGGCTTGCATGGAGTCATCGTCGTGAGGGGCTACACCTTTTTCAGCCGCCGTCCGGAACACTGCGTTGACCACTTGATAGTTAAAACCCAGCCGCTGCATGACGGCCTCCAGCATTGGCGAGCCCGGGTGCGCCATCAGCCAGGCATTGCTCAACGAATTGCCCTCACGCACAGCACGCAACATGTAGGGGCGTGCAAGGAGATCGGAAGGGGGCTGGAAAACCTGATTCAGCGCAGGGCGGCTTCCGGCGAACGCTTCCAGCGCCTGGCGATGCTCTGCGGGAATACTGTCGGCATAATCCGTGTAACCGCTGCGCACTGCCTGGCGCCCCGGCATCCAGTGCGGATTGTGGTCCAGCAATAATTGCAAAATCCCCCGCTGGCCATCGCTTCCGACCGTACTGATATCCACGCCGCCCAGTACCTTCATGAACGGCGGGAGATTATCGACATCCGCGTACAGCCCCCCTTCGGGGAGCAATGCCTCCAGCCGCACGACATCGGACCCGGCGGCAAGATTGCCGCGCAAGCGCATCTCCTGATCGTAGATCGCTTGTAGCCGCATGGGTTGCGCAGCCCCGGCGAGATCACGCAACTGCAAGTCGCCACCGACCAACGCATGCACGCTCTGCAAATTGCGCTCTTTCAACGATTTGAGTCTTTCTGCCTGCTGTCCGTACGCCCGACTCAACAACTGCGTCCGAGCCTCATCAGCCGACACCCCGTTTGCAACAGCCTGATTGATGTGCGCGAACATCTGCTGTTTCAGTACGATGGCCCGCGCCTCATACATTGATCCAAGCTGCGCTTCAGTGGAGCTATCCATACCGCCGTTCTGCAGGCTGTGCAGTTTCGCAGCCTCGCTGATCAGCCGATTGGTTTCATGCGCCAACATGGCATCACTGTCATACCAGAGGTTGATCTTGTAACCCTCTCCAGCCAGCACTTGTTTCCAGAGATTGATGTAGTCGCGCTGGATCTCGCCGAGCCCGCCACCGAGCCAGACGAAGTGCAGGATTTTCGGCACGGCCGTAGCCGGAAGTTTCATCAACTCGACACTGGAGTGCAGGCGCGACTCGACAACTTCGAGCCTGTCAAAGATCTGCGCAAGATTCGGCGCTGTCCCGCCGTCCGGTGTCGATACCGGTGCCTTCTCTAAACTACGGCGCACTCGCCCCTTGTTCAATTCTCCCAGTGCCTGCTTGAGCAGCGCCAGCGGTTGCAACAGTCGAGGCGAGTCGAGCAGATCGATACACGCAGAATAGTAAAGAAGCGCCGCGTCATATTGCGCGCTGTCCTTGTAAGGCTGCAAAGCCTGCTCAAATTCGGAAAACTTGAACAACGTCGCAAACTTCAAATGACCGACATCGGCAACATCATTATTAATTTCCCGCATACATGAACCCCCGAAATAATAAATTACACGAGCCGATTGAAAATCACGCACACGAATACCCATTACAAAAAAACCGCTCTTGCAACAAGTTGATATCAATGCACGAACAACAGATTCGACACGCACTTTCCGGAAGCGAAACTAGTATAAAAAAACCAACTCAACAAACAACAAGCCATTCAAACGATTTCAACGGAAACTTCCCGCGACATCAAAACTTCCAAACAAGTGTCACAGATATATAAATTGCCGTGCGATACGAAAGACAAGGCCGCGAACAAACCATTCGCGGCCTTGTCTTGTCAATCGATACCCGAGGGGGCACACGTCATGGAAAGGAGCATCAGCCGCCAGGCTTTTCGCCATACCAGCGGGGGGTGTACACCCAGTCGCCTTCCGTCGCGCGGGGGAAGGTGCAGGTGGTGGATGAACCGATCAGCACCATGGTGCGCATGTCCACCTGATCCGGGGTCAATGCGCCCAGCGTAGTGGTACGCAGAGTCTGTCCCGGTCTGCCGATATCGCGACCGAGCACCACCGGCGTCTGCGGCGTGCGATGTTGGGCAACGATTTCCAGGGCTCGTCCCAACTGCCACGGACGGGCGCGGGAGATCGGGTTGTAAAACGCCAATGCCAGATCGGCCTCGGCGGCCAGGTCCAGGCGCTTCTCAATGATCGACCACGGCTTGAGGTTGTCCGACAGCGACATCACGCAAAAGTCGTGTCCCAGCGGTGCACCGGCCTGAGCGGCGGTGGCAAGTGACGCGGACACACCCGGCAGGATTTCCAGATCGACGCTGTGCCACGCCGGATCCGTCGACTCGTGCAACGCTTCGAGCACCGCCGCCGCCATGGCGAACACCCCCGGATCGCCGGACGAAACCACAATCACCGAACGGCCCTGTGCGGCCAGTCGGAAAGCGTGGCGGGCACGCTGCATTTCTTCGCGGTTGTCGGTGCAATGCTGCACCTGATCGTCGCGGAAGGGACCTGCCATGCGCACGTAGGTTTCATAACCCAATACGTCGGTGGCACGGGCCAGCTCGGCTTTTACCGCCGGCACCATCAGCTCTGCCGCGCCCGGGCCGAGGCCGATGACGGCCAGACGTCCGCGCGGACGACCGATCTGCGAAACATCCAGTGGCTGTTCTGCCACTGCGATGGCAAGGTCGCGGGATGTTTTGATGATTCGAGCGTCGGGGACAGCATCGCGAGCCAGCTCACCAATGTCACTCGCCGGCGCGACAAAGCGCAGCGGCACTCCCAGCTCGAGCGCTGCTTCACGCAGCGCCGGGCTGGCCATCTGAACGTCCGCCGCCACCAGACAGGCCAGCGATTGAATCGCCACACCAGCCTGCTGCAACGCATCACGGATGGTGCCCGGCAGGTCGACCACGTCAGCACCTACCGCTACCGCTACCGCCACACTGCGTGGATAAATCAACAACTCACTGGCGCTCGCCGCGCGAGCATCGCTGCCCACATGAATCGAGCGCTGCGCCTGTGGATCTTCCGGCAGTTGCGCCTGCGCAAGCCACGGCGCGGCACCGTCGATGCGCACGCTGTGGCCGGCGAGCAGATCAGAGACAAATCGCTTGCCCTGCTCCAGATCGCCGAGCGCGTAACCGCCGGGTGGATTGAGCAGGCAAGTACCGAAACGCAACTCGCCGCTGGTGGTGATTGCCGCTGCCACTTCAAGTGCAGCCGCGATCTCGCGGGCCATGCCATTGACCCCGCCGAGGCCGCCGAGCAGCGGCACCACGGCGCTGCCGTCTTCAGCCACGGCGAGCACCGCTGGCTCGGCGCCCTTCTCCAGCAACAGCGGCGCCAACGTGCGGATGACAATGCCCGCCGCGCACAGGGCAATGATCGGCGTGTCCTGTTGATACAGCTCGCGCAGGGTCGCGCCGAAGTCGCTGTAAGTCAGGTCGGCGCCTTCGACGCGCCCTTTGAGCCCATGAATCTGCGCGGCCGGATAGACCTGCTGAAGGCGACGGGCCGTAGCGAACGCGCCCTGGCCGAGAATGACGATGGCCGGTGTGGAATGAGTCATCAGCCTTGCCACCGTTCGCCGGGCACAATGATCAGCGAGAAGTACGGTGACGACATCGGCTCGACCTCATCCAGCGGCACGATCTTCTGGTTGGCCATGGTCGCGCGCTCGACGTACAGCGCACGCTCGGCCAGGCCCAGCTCCGCCAACACATCACGCACTTTCGGAAAGTTGCGCCCCAGCTTCATGATCACCGCCGCGTCGGCATCGGCCAGACGACGTTTGAGCTCGTCATGAGGCAGGACACCGGACAATACCGACAGGCTCTGATTGCGATACACCAGCGGCGCGCCCAGCACCGACGCGCCGCCGAGCATCGAGCAGACGCCCGGCACCACTTCGGCTTCATAACGGTTGGCCAGGCGGTCATGCAGGTACATGTAGGAACCGTAGAAGAACGGGTCACCTTCGCAGATCACCGCTACATCGCGGCCGGCATCCAGATGCACGGCCACTTCCTCGGCGGCGTCATCGTAGAAATCGCTGATCACCTGTTCGTAGGACAGTGGCGCCGGCAGTACTTCGGTGGTTACCGGGTACACCAGCGGCAGCAGATTCTGCGCGTCCTGCAGGTGCGCTTCGATGATGCCGAACGCGTTACCCTTTTTGCCCTTGGCCACGAAGTACGCCACCACCGGCGACTCGCGCAACAGGCGCAGGGCCTTGACGGTAATCAGTTCCGGATCACCGGGGCCGACGCCCAGGCCAATCAAACGTCCTTGAACCTGCATCATTCGATCTCCGTGGCGAGGGCATTGACCGCCGCGGCGGCCATGGCGCTGCCGCCGAGGCGGCCCTGCATGATCACGAACGGCACCCCACGGCTGTTGGCGGCCAGCTCGGCCTTGGATTCGGCAGCGCCGACGAAGCCCACCGGAAAGCCGAGGATCAGCGCCGGTTTCGGGGCACCGGCGTCGAGCATTTCCAGCAGATAGAACAGCGCGGTCGGCGCGTTGCCGATCACCACCACGCTGCCCTCCAGATGCGGACGCCACAGTTCCAGCGCCGCTGCCGAGCGGGTGTTGCCCAGCTCGCGCGCCAGCTCCGGCACGCTGTCGTCGCGCAGGGTGCAGATCACTTCGTTGTTGGCCGGCAGGCGCGCACGGGTCACGCCCTCGGAAACCATCCGCGCATCGCACAGGATCGGCGCACCGGCAGCCAGCGCATCGCGCCCCGCCTTGCCGGCGCCTGCGGAGAATTGCAGCCCGTCGATGGCCTCGACCATGCCGCAGGCGTGGATCACCCGCACGGCGAGTTTTTCCAGGTCGGCCGGGATGCGCGCGAGGTTGGCCTCGCGGCGAATGATCGCGAAGGAGTTGCGATAGATCTCCTGACCGTCGCGGATGTAATCAAGCATCAAGGGGGCTCCGTGAGCGGGCGACGAGCAGGGTCGCGGCCGCTTCGATAGTAAGGTTTTGAGCGTGCAGCGCGCCGAAACCGGGCACCGCTGCATCGCGAATGTAGAGGTCGTAATGACCGGGGCTGACGGCCAGCAACGTTGCCGGAGCACGGTGGGCGGCGGCGCAGGAACGCGAGCAGCCGGACAGGTGCACATCCACGGCGTGGGGCAACAGCGTCGCCAAAAGGCGGGCATCGTGTTTGGTGTCGGCCAGGCCTTTGCCGCAACCGTTGGAGCCGGTGCAGGCGATCAGGTGCGCTACAGGATTTTCGGCATGGGTCAGCAGGTTCAGCTTGCCCAATTCGTCGAGCACTTGAACCGCAGCGGTTTCCCGCACATTGGGCAGCAACAGACTCTGCCAAGGGGTGAAACGCAGGGTGCCGTCGCCGAAAGTTCTGGCCAGTTGCGCGGCGCCACGCAGCATGTCCGGATCGAGGCGGCCAAACGCCGGTGCGGCACCGACATACACCTGACCGGCCGATGGCTGAGGATGGATGCCGATGTGCAAGCCTTCCGGCGTCGATTCACGCCGCCAGTCGCCGACGCTTTGCAGACGGATCCGCCGCCCGAGTGTTGCCAGGAACATCGGCGCCGGACATTCATCCAGCAGATGACGCATTCGCGTCTGCTCCGGTCGAGCCAGATCGAGGAACACCTCCAGTACCGCCACCACCAGCGCATGTCCGTGCGCAAGCGCCACGGCGGCCAGCGGTCGCTCCGTCGGGCAACCCGCCAGGCCGAATGCCAACAGCGTTTCCCCGCGCTCGTCGTATACCGACAACCACAGATCATGGGGATGTTCGAGCATCGCCAGCGCTTCACCGCCATCCAGTTGCACGGCGAACTTGGCGCTCAACTCGTGGAAACGCGGATGGCTTTGCAGGGTATCGAGAATCTGCCCGGCGAGCGTGCGGGTATCCAGGCGCATCTGCGGGTCGATCCCTGCAGCAGGGCTTAGCATCAGGTTGCGCACATCATCACCGGCGGCGGTTCGCGGCCCGAGGCCGGCGGCCAGCAGCCTGTCGATCAGCGCGGTGCCGTGCTCGCCGATCCCGCGAATCTGCAGGTTGGCACGGTTGGTTGCCTCGATCACGCCACTGGCGAAACGCTCGGCGGCATGCGCCACCACCTCAGCCTGATCGGCGCTGATCGAACCACCATTGAGTTTGATCCGGCAGATACCGCCATCCAGCGCCTGGACGATACGCAGCAACCCCGGACAAGCCGAGGGGCGTAGAGCTGTTGACATCGAGCGTTCGTTCAAGGGATGACCGGCTGGCTGGCAGCACCGTGAGGGCGAAAGGTCGCCATTATGCCTGCTTTGCCCGAGCGCATGAAAATGCCTGCCGGTCGGATTCTGCGTTGCCGGGCTATTCCCGTGGAAGAAAATCGCCTCAGAGGGAGGCGGTCACAGCGGGTAATCCTCGAAATTGAATTTGATCCCCTCCAGCGCCTTTATCACACTGGCTCGACGAGCGTCCAAGACCCGGCGACTGATCACCACCTTCCGAGCCAGAACATCCAGCTGAGTCATTACTTGCGAAACGTTCCAGAAAAAATACCCGGTGTTCAGGCTCGACTTGATGAACCGGGTATTTGTCACGATCAATTCCATATCACCATTGGCGTTGTAATTGATCGGCATGATTTTGAAATCGAAGACCTTGCCACTAAGGCCTTTGACCTTTTTCAACAGTTCAACGTCGCCTTCGAGCGCCATCAGCCCTCGATCAACGCCAGCCACCTGTTCAGCACTCAGCAGCGGCGATGCCAGTCGTGACCAGACCTCGCGCACGCTGCCCCTGAACTGCGTTTGAACGTGCTCGATCGGTTGATAATCACGGCTCCAGCCATGCGACCACAGTACATCGGTAAAATAATCGGTCCATCGTCCAGGCTGGGTCGCACTGTTATAAGTCATATCCGCCTGGCGCTGTGCCAGGTAAGTACAGTTCAACGCGAACTGATAATCCTCGTTTGATTGCCCCCGACTGCCGGTCAGCAATATATCGCCGACTAGTGTCGCATTATGTTTTATGTCATCCATGTTTATCCTCACATCCCTATCACCGGACGCCAGCAAGGCGTTCAATCACTAGTTAATTAAATAATCGTTCAGAAGATGATCCAGCCCGTTTTATGGGTAACGTTCAACTTGATCAAAAACCAAAATAACAAAGACGTTCGATCCGCCAATCGGTTTTCAACCACATAACATGTCTACCGCTGCCTTCGCCTGCAACAAGGCAGCAGCGCCAGACAACAGAAGCCGCGCTATCATGCGCCGCTTGAACGGCGCATGAGATTGAGGAACGGCATGACACCCTGGCTGACGGTAGTGGGAATCGGTGAAGACGGCTTCAAGGGCCTGGGCAAGAATGCCCGCCGCGCCGTGCTGGGCGCCTCGCGGATCATCGGCGGCCAGCGTCAACTGGACCTGTTGCCGGCGTGCATCGGTGGCGAGCGCCAGTTGTGGCCGAGCCCGTTCTCCCTGGCCCCGGTTCTTGAACGCCGTGGCGAAGCGGTGTGCGTGCTGGCCAGCGGTGATCCGATGTTCTACGGCGTTGGCGCAAGTCTGGCGCGGCAGGTGCCAGGAACCGAAATGCTGGTTCTGCCATCGCCATCCTCATGCTCGCTGGCGGCCTCCCGACTGGGCTGGCCGTTGCAGGACGTCAATGTGCTGTCGCTGGTGGCCCGCCCTCTTGCGGCCCTCAATGCGCAACTGTTCAGCGGCGTGCGCCTGTTGCTGCTGAGCAATGACGGCCAGAGCCCGGCGGCGGTTGCCACGTTGCTGCGTGAACGCGGATTCGGCGCCAGTCGTCTGAGCGTCCTGGAGCATCTGGGCGGCAGCGCCGAACGCCGAATCGACAGCACCGCCAACCACTGGAACGATCCGCTCATTGCCGACCTCAATGTGATCGCCATCGAATGCATGGCCGATCCGCATACACCGCGCCTGTCGCGCTTGGCCGGCCTGCCGGACTCGGCCTTCGAGCACGACGGCCAACTGACCAAGCGCGACGTACGCGCCATCACCCTCGCCCGCCTCGCCCCGACCCCGGGCGAACTGTTGTGGGACGTCGGCGCCGGCAGCGGCTCGATCGGCATCGAGTGGATGCGCGCGCACCCGAGCTGCCGCGCCCTGGCCATCGAGGCCGACGAGGGTCGCCAGCAACTGATCGAACACAACCGTGATGCCTTGGGCGTTCCTGGCCTGCAACTGATTCGCGGCAGTGCTCCTCAGGCCCTCGCCGGTCTTGAGCGTCCGGACGCCATTTTCATCGGCGGCGGCGTGACCCGCGAAGGGGTGCTCGACACCTGCTGGGAACACCTCAAACCCGGTGGCCGACTGGTGGCCAACGCCGTGACGCTGCAAAGCGAAATGACCTTGATGGCCTGGCGCGAACGCCACGGTGGCGAGTTGACCCGCATCCACATTGCCCAGGCACAGCCGCTGGGCGAGTTCGACACCTGGCGCCAGGCCTTGCCGATCTCCCTGCTCGATCTGGTCAAACCCCTTGATGCGTGACGAAACCGCCGAACAACCCGCGCCCCTGCGCAGCGGTCTGACCACCGGCAGCTGCGCCACGGCCACCAGCCTCGCCGCTGCCCGTCTGCTGCTCGGTGGCTCATCGGCCGACGCCGTGCAGATCGTGTTGCCCAAGGGCAAGCAGGTGCAGATGCGTCTGGAGTTCTGCCGGCTGACCGAAGACGGCGCCGAAGCCGGAACGATCAAGGATGCCGGCGATGATCCGGACGTGACTCACGGCGCCCTGCTTTATTCGCGGGTGCGGCTGATGGCCGAGCCGGGGATTCGCTTCATGGCCGGCAAGGGCGTCGGCACCGTGACCCGGCCGGGGCTGGTGCTGGGCGTCGGCGAACCGGCGATCAACCCGGTGCCGCGCAAGATGATCAGCGATCACCTGACCCTGCTCGCCGAAGAAACCGGCTATCGCGGCGGCTTCGAGGTGACGGTCAATGTCGAGGGCGGCGAAGCTTTGGCATTGAAAACCATGAACCCGCGCCTGGGGATTTTGGGCGGGCTGTCGATCCTCGGCACCAGCGGCATCGTCCGGCCGTTTTCCTGCGCGGCGTACATTGCCTCGATCCATCAAGGCATCGACGTGGCAAAAACCAACGGCTACCTGCACATCGCCGCCTGCACCGGCAACGCCAGCGAAGACACCATGCGCCGGGTCTACAACCTCCCGGAAATCGCCTTGATCGAAATGGGCGACTTCGTCGGCGCCGTGCTCAAGCACCTGCGCAAAGTGCCTGTGGATAAACTCAGCCTGTGCGGGGGCTTCGGCAAGATCAGCAAACTGGCGGCCGGGCACATGGACCTGCACTCGCGTCATTCGAGCATCGACCTGCCGCAACTGGCCGACTGGGCGGCGGCAATTGGCGCCGACGACACCTTGCAGCAAGCCATTCGCGGGGCGAACACCAGCCAGCAGGCGTTGGCGATGGCCAGTGCGGCGGGTGTTGCCCTCGGTGATGAAGTTTGCCGCCATGCTCTGGAGTTCGCCCGCAGCGTGGTGCTGGCTCAGGTGCAGGTCGAGGTGTTTGCGATTGATCGTCAGGGTGGCATTGTTGGCCATGCGGGTGCCTTTGAATGAAGCGAATCTTGTTGCTCGGCGGCGTGACTGAAGCGCTCGCCATCGCACGCACGTTGGGACCGGAGCACATCTACAGCCTGGCCGGCGTCGGCCGGGTGCCGACCGATCTGACGTGTCAGGTGCGCGTCGGCGGCTACGGTGGCGACGAAGGTCTGGCGCAGTTCATTCGCGACGAAGGCATCACACTTTTGCTCGACGCGACCCACCCCTACGCCGCACAGATTAGCCAGAACGCCGCCACCGCTGCGCAACTCACCGGCATTCCCTGCTGGGCCCTGCGCCGCCCCGCGTGGCAACCGCAACCCGGCGATGACTGGCGCGAAGTCGCCGACTGGGCCGAACTGATCACCGCCCTCGAACCCTTCCGCCGCCCCCTGTTCACCCTGGGCCGCGAACCGCTGCAACACCTCGACGAAATCCCCGCGCACCAGTTCTGGACCCTGCGCGCCCTCGACATTTATCCCGGCAACGAACGCTGCGAAATCATCGGCGCCCGTGGACCGTTTCTGCTGCAGGATGAACGGACCCTGTTCGAAAGCCGGCAGATCGACGTGCTGATCAGCAAGAACAGCGGCAGCACCGCAACCGAGCCGAAACTGGAAGTGGCGCGGGAGCTTGGGGTTCCGGTGATGGTGTTGAAGCGGCCGGTGTTGGCGAGGGTTGATCGGGAGTTCAAGAGTACGTCTGAAGTCCTGGAAGCCCTCTCTACGTCAGATAATTCCTGATTTCGAGCTAATCCTTGATTTGACCGGCAGAATTTCAGGAACCAGCCGACTGTTCGCCCCTGCCACCTCACGCCAAGATTTCGATTCCTTTAATCCACACAGATTTGCAGCGAGCAAATTCTTGAAGCGCACTGCTGCCTTCAAGAAAAATGCGGCTTGTCAGTCTGTATCCCAAGGAATACGATTTCGACATGATCGAATTTGAACGATCCCCTGCATTTGCCGATTGGCTCGACTCGATGAAAGACACCAACGGCAAAGCTCGCATCATCGCCAGAATTCGAGGTGCAGAGCATGGAAATATGGGTGATTGCGAGTTCGTTGGCAGTGCCGTTTATGAAATGCGCGTTCATTACGGTCCCGGCTACAGGATGTACTTCACACGTAAAGGTAACGTGATTTATCTGCTACTGCTGGGGGGCGACAAGTCGACACAAAAACGAGATATCAAACGCGCCATCCGGATGGCGCAAAGCATCGGTAATGAGGAGTAAGTCATGACCGAAAAATTCACCCGCTTCGACGCTGCAGAGTTTCTTAAAACGCCGGAGGAAATGGCGGCTTACCTGGACGCCTGTTTTGACGAAGATGCTGGCGATGGCGTTCTCATCCGTGCAGCGCTTAATGACATTGCCCGCGCCCAAGGCATGACTCAGGTTGCGCGGGATGCAGGTCTGGGTCGTGAAAGCCTTTATAAAGCGCTGAGCAGCACTGGAAATCCGGAATTCGCGACTATCATGAAAGTCATGAAGGCGCTGGGTTTGCGGCTGCATGCCGTAGCAGGCTGAATCCTCTGCGACACCAAACCGCACGACGCTTTTTTACTTATCGGCCCTGATCAGGCTAAATAGCCGCGCCTGATCGCCCACCCCACGGATCTGTCCCATGAACCGACACCGGCTCGCATTTGCCTGGATCGCCTGCTTTGCAGTGCTGTTCAACATGCTCGCCATGCCGTTGACGGGAGCGATGGCGCAGGCGGCGCAGACGCCGGCCGAGCAGTTGTTGTGGAGCAGTTTCTGCACCGGCAGCGGGACGAAGATGGTGGCGATCGACATCGGCAGCCTCGATCAAAAAGCGCCGCAAAGCGGTGACAATCATTCGACCATGCAGCATTGCTGGTGCTGTTCCGGATCGGCGCCGGTGGTGGCGTTGCCGGGGCATTCGCCGCAGCTGTATTTCGCTCAGTACGAAAGTAATCGCAGTGTGGCGCCCGCCTTGCTGCAAACCCCGACACCGCGCCAGCAATGGCCGAGCCTCAATCCCCGCGCCTCTCCTCTGGTCTGATTTGTTCCCGCATTTGACCTGCGTTTCAAATCGTTCTGGAGAACTGCCATGTTGAACAAATTCATCGTCATCGCTGCGCTTTTGCTGCCTGCGTGCTTCGTCCATGCCCACGAATACAAGGCCGGCGAGCTGGAAATCGCCCACCCGTGGTCGCAGGAACTGCCGCCGAACGCGCCGACCGTTGCCGCGTATTTCATCATTCACAACGCCGGCAAGACGGCTGACCGCCTGCTCAGCGTCGACTCGCCGATTGCCCCGACAGCGGAACTGCACGAGCACGTGATGCAGGGCGATCTGATGAAGATGCAACAGGTGCCGAACGTGGCGATCCCGGCCGGTGAAAACGTGACATTCGCGCCGATGGCCTATCACGTGATGCTGATGAATCCGACCGACCGCAGTCTGCTGACCGACGGCAAGCGCTTTCCCCTGACGATGCACTTTGAAAAGGCCGGTGACGTGACCGTCGAAGTTGCCGTGCAGAAGAAGCCGCCGCAAGCCACGCAAGCCCACGCGCACGCCCAGTAACCGTTCCGGCAGACTCCACCCATGCGCCCCCTGAGCGCCAGGCCCTCCCTGCAACGCCGTCAGACTGAACACCTGACCCGCGGCAGCTGGATCGCCCTGTTCGCCATGTTGATGATCTTCATCGGCCCGCTGATTTCCCAGTCAATGCCGATGGATCAGCACGCCTCGACAACCATGCCAATGAGCATGGACATGTCGATGGACATGTCGGGTATGGATCACTCCGGGCACACCGCGCAACCCACCGCCGAACACTGTCCGCCGCAATCCTCGCACCATGTGCTGTGGGAAAAATGCGGCTATTGCAGCCTGCTGTTCAACTGCCCGGCGCTGACCGGCGGCGGCAGCTTCGCCACTTTCAGCATTCCGCTCGTCAACACCTTCACCCCGCCCTCCCCGCGTCTGGGCCATGCCCGGCAGACCTTCTTCCCCGGCGCCCGCACCCGCGCCCCGCCCGTCGCAGCGTAAACACCCACCTCTGATTGCACACGGTTGAGAAGACAGCCTCAGGCTGCCGGCCGTGTCGTTTACGACTGTTTGATGGAAATTGTCATGTCCAGGTTTTCTGCTGCCCCACGCCCGGGTTCTGCCCCGGCGTCCTTTGCCCTGAACGAATCCCGCGTTCGTTTCAGGCACGCGACCGCCGTCCTTTGCGGCGTCCTGCTGTCCCCGCTGGTCCACGCCGACGAACACGCCGGCCACACTGATGAGCTGAGCCCGACGGTGATCACCGCCATCGCCCCGAGCTCGCCGCTGACCATCGTCACCAACCCGAAAGACCCGCGCCAACCGGTGCCGGCCAGCGACGGCGGCGACTACCTGAAGACCATTCCCGGCTTCGCCCTGGTGCGCAACGGCGGCACCAACGGTGATCCGGTATTGCGCGGCATGTTCGGTTCGCGCCTGAACATCCTCACCAACGGCAGCATGATGCTCGGCGCCTGCCCCGGCCGGATGGACGCGCCGACCTCGTACATCTCGCCCGAAACCTACGACAAACTCACCGTGATCAAAGGCCCGCAAACCGTGCTCTACGGACCGGGCGCGTCGGCCGGCACGATCCTGTTCGACCGCGAGCCGGAAAGCTTCGGCGAGCTCGGCACCCGGGTGAACGCCAGCGTACTGGCCGGCTCCCACGGGCGCTTCGACAAAGTCGTCGATGCAGCAGCCGGCGGCCCGCTCGGCTATGTGCGGGTGATCGGCAACACCGCGCATTCCGACGACTACCGCGACGGCAACAACGACATCGTTGCCTCGCGCTATGACAAGTGGAACGGCGACGTGGCGCTGGGTTGGACCCCGGATGCCGACACCCTGATCGAACTCACCGCCGGCAAGGGCGACGGCGAAGCACGCTACGCCGGGCGCGGCATGGACGGCTCGCAATTCCTGCGTGAAAGCCTCGGTCTGCGTTTTGAGAAATCCAACATCAGCGACGTGCTGGAGAAGCTTGAAGCGCAGGTCTACTACAACTACGCCGACCACGTGATGGACAACTACACCCTGCGCACGCCGTCCGGCACCGGGATGATGGCGGGACCGATGGCGTCCAACGTCGACCGTCGTACCCTCGGCGCGCGCATCAAGGCCACCTGGCGCTGGGCCGACATCCAGCTGATCACCGGGCTCGATGCGCAGACCAACGAACACCGGCAGCGCAGCGGCATGGGCATCGATACCTACAAGGATCAGCCGTTCACCAAGGACGCCGACTTCCATAACTACGGCGTGTTCAGCGAAATGACCTGGTACGCCGCCGACCGCGACCGGCTGATTGCCGGCGCCCGGGTCGACCGCGCCTCGGCCAAGGATTATCGGCAGAGCACCGGCTCGGGAATGATGTCCCGGCCGAACCCGACCGCTGGCGATACCCGCGCCGACACCCTGCCGAGTGGTTTCATCCGTTACGAGCATGACTTGGCTGACAGCCCGACCACGCTCTACGCCGGGCTCGGCCACGCCCAGCGTTTTCCGGATTACTGGGAGCTGTTTTCGCCCAAATCCGGCCCGGCGGGTTCGGTCAATGCGTTCGATTCGATCAAGCCGGAAAAGACCACCCAGCTCGACTTTGGCGTGAACTATAAGAGCGCCGAGCTTGAAGCCTGGGCCTCGGGTTACATCGGCCAGGTGCGCGATTACATCCTGTTCGATTACACCCCGGGGATGATGGGCATGAGCACTTCCCGCGCCGAGAACATCGACGCGCGGATCATGGGCGGTGAACTCGGTGCCGCTTACAAACTCACCGACAACTGGAAAGCCGATGCGACCCTGGCCTACGCCTGGGGCAAGAACAGCACCGACGGCAAGGCCCTGCCGCAGATGCCACCGCTGGATGCCCGTTTCGGCCTGACTTATACCGAAGACAACTGGAGCGCCGGCGCACTGTGGAGGGTGGTTGCCGCGCAAAACCGTATCGACCAGAACAAGGGCAACGTGGTCGGCAAGGATTACGACAAGAGTTCAGGCTTCGGCGTGTTCTCGCTCAACGGTGCCTACCGGATCAACAAACACTGGAAGGTCAGTACCGGCGTCGACAACCTGTTTGGCAAGGCTTACGCCGAACACCTGAACCTGGCGGGCAACGCCGGGTTCGGCTACCCGGCCAACGACCCGCAAGCGATCAATGAACCGGGGCGCACGCTCTGGACCAAGGTGGACATGAGTTTCTAACCCTCAAGGGCACTCGCTCCCCTTGAGGGAGCGAGTGACAACAGACAACGAGAAGATCCAAGCCAAGCGGAGCACACGTGATGAAACAGCCCAAACCGAATTTCTACAACCTGGCCTGGCGTTGGCATTTTTATGCCGGATTGTTCGTCGCCCCGTTCATGGTGATGCTGGCCCTGACCGGCATCATTTACCTGTTCAAGCCGCAACTCGATTCGCTGATGTACAGCAGCCTGCTGAACGTCCCGGCCGGGCATCACACCGTGCCGGCCGACGACCTGCTGCAAAAGGTCAAAAGCGCTTATCCACAGGGCCAGGTCACCCAGTACCTGCCGCCGGTGAATGCCGAGCGCAGCGCGCAGTTTGTCGTGGCCAATGCCGGCCATGAGCTGAACGTGTTCGTCGATCCGTACCACGGCGACATCCTCGGCGAGCAGGATGCCAGGCAGAACCTGCAAGCCATCGCCCGGGCGATCCACGGCGAACTGATGATCGGCACCGTCGGTGACCGGTTGATCGAAATGGCCGCCGGCTGGGGCGTGGTGCTGGTGGTGTCCGGGGTTTTCCTGTGGTGGCCGCGAGGTCAGGCAGCGGGGATTCTGTGGCCACGCCTGAGCAGTCGCGGCCGCGTGCTGTGGCGTGACCTGCATGCCGTGACCGGATTCTGGGGCGCGGCATTGCTGCTGGTGATGCTGCTCAGCGGCATGACCTGGACCGGCTTCTGGGGCAAGCAGTACGCCCAGGTGTGGAACGTGTTCCCGGCGGCGATGTGGGACAACGTGCCAACCTCCGACGTCGAGGCCGGCAGCCTCAACAACGCCGCGCGCCAGACCGTACCCTGGGCGATGGAAAACACCCCGATGCCGATGTCCGGCGACCACGCCGAACACATGGCCCACGGTGGCATGCAACACGGCCCCGCTGCACCGACCATCCGCCTGCAGGATGTGCAAAACATCGCCGTTGAGCGCAAGGTCGAGCCGGGCTACAGCATCACCCTGCCGACCACCGCCACCGGCGTGTTCACCATCGCCGTGTTCGCCGACGACCCGCGCAACGACGCCACCCTGCACATCGATCAGTACACCGGCAAAGTCCTCGCCGATGTGCGCTTCGAGCACTACGGCGCGGTTGCCCGGGCTACCGAGATCGGCGTGATGCTCCACGAAGGCAAGATGTTCGGCACCTTCAACCAGATCATCGTGTTGCTGATCTGCCTGATGATCCTGCTCAGCGCCGTCAGCGGCGTGGTGATCTGGTGGAAGCGTCGGCCACAGGGCAAGTTCGGCGTGCCGCCGCTGCGCCACGATCTGCCGAAATGGAAAACCGGGGTGGCGATCATGCTGGTGCTGGCGGTGGTGTTTCCGCTGGTGGGGGCTTCGCTGGTGGTGGTGTGGTTACTGGATCGGCTGTTGTTGTCGCGTCTGGGCCGACAAGCTGAATCTGCCTCAACTTCATCGTGAATCACGCGAGATGCGCGATCCAGACAGATCTTTAAACTGCCGGGGCTTAAACTTCGGCATTTTTTAGTGTTACTGTATAACGCAAATTTGCTGCTCTGCCCGCAGCCATGCACCGTCATGAGCCTGCGGGCTTTTCTTTTGAAGAAGTGATTCACCGCCCCGATGAACAAGTACCTCTTGTCCAGCCTCTGTCTGTTCGCCCTGAACCACAGCGCCCACGCCGACAACGCGCCGCTGACGCTGCCCACCGGCACCATCACCGCCCCGGCCAATGACGACCCGACCGTCAGCCTGACCACGCCGACCAGCGCCGGCTCGCGCCTGAACCTCAGTGCGATAGAAACCCCGGCCAGTGTCGAAAGCCTGAGCGGCGAACAGGTCCGCGCCCGTGGTGATCGCAGCGTGCAGAACGCGGTGTCGCGCAGCACCGGCATCAGTCGCACCGGCACGCCGGGTGATGGCGGCACTTCGTTGCAGGCCCGGGGTTTTACCGGGCAGAGTTCGGTGATGCAGTTATATGACGGCAACCGCATGTACACCGGCATGGGCACCGTGACGTTTCCGGTCGACACTTGGTCGGTGGAGCGCGTCGACGTGCTGCGCGGCCCGGCCTCGGTGTTGTATGGCGAGGGCGCGACCGGCGCGGTGGTCAACGTGATCCCGAAGAAGCCGTTCGAAGGCGAAATCGAAAACCATGTGCGGGTCGGTTACGGCTCGTTCGACCGCCAACAGCAGGCGTTCGACAGCGGCGGCTCGCTGAGCGACACCCTCAGCTATCGACTCAACCTCAACCGCCTGCGCAGCAACGGCTGGGTCGATCGCGGTGATTCATCCAGCGACTTCATCAGCGCCGCCCTGCGCTGGCAGGCCACGGACGATCTGACCTTCACCCTCGCCCACGATTACGGCGATCAGCGCCCGCAGAACTACTTCGGCACGCCACTGATCAACGGCCAGTTGAAGGACAGCCTGCGCAACAAGAACTACAACGTGCGCGACGACAAGCAGCACTACAACGATCAATGGACACGCCTGACCACGGATTGGCAGATCAACGATGCAGTCAGCGCCAGCAATGAGCTGTACTACCTCAAGGCCCAACGCCGCTGGCAGAACGCCGAGAACTACAACTTCGACGCTGACAGTCAGCAGCTCAGCCGCAGCGGCTACTTCGGCATCGGCCACAAGCAGGAACAGGTCGGCGACCGCCAGACCTTCACCTTCAAGCACTCGCTATTCGGCCTCGACAGCCAGACCGTGACCGGCGTCGACTACAACCGCATCCGCTTCCAGCTCGACAGCAACTCGCCGTTCAACGACGTATTGCCGAACGGCCAGCCGCTGGATCGGTATCACCCGCAACCCGGCTATTTCGAGAGCGCCGATCCGTATCGCGATCAGTTCGACAGCACCACCAGACAGATGTCGGTGTTCGCCGAAAACCGCACGCAACTGAGCGAGCGCTGGTCGCTGGTGACCGGTGTGCGCCGCGACTACGTGCATGTGGATCGCAACAACCTGGTCGACGGCAGTCAGAGCGACAAGACCCTGACCGGCAACAACTGGAAGGCCGGCCTGGTGTTCGCGCTGACGCAAGACACCTCGTTCTACGGCCAGGTTGCCACCAGCACCGATGGCATCGGCGGTTTGATTTCCCTGAGCCCGAGCCAGCAGCAATATGACCTGTCCACCGCGCGGCAAACCGAGATCGGCCTGAAGCAGCTGTTCTGGGATCAGCGTGGCGAGTTCACGCTGGCGGCGTATCGCATCGTGAAGAAGAAGTTGCTGACCGACGATCCGGGCAACCCGACGCTCAAGCAACAGGTCGGCCAGCAGTCGTCGAACGGCCTGGAGGCGAGCCTCGATCTGCAACTGCCGCACGCCTGGCAACTGCAGGCCAACGCCGCCATCGTCAAAGCCAAGTACGACGATTTCGAAGAAGTGGTCGGCGGCGTGCCGGTGTCGCGCAACGGCAATCGCCCGGTGGACGTGCCACGACGCACCGCCAATCTTTGGCTGAGCAAAGCGCTGGCCGATGACCTGAAAGCCGGCGCCGGCGTGCGTTATGTCGATGCGCGCTACGCCGATATGGCCAACCGCAACGAGCTGCCGAGCTACACCGTGGTCGATGCAACGTTGTCATGGAAAGCCCTGCGCAACACCACGCTGGGGTTGCAGGTGAACAATCTGTTTGACCGGACGTATGCACAAAGCCAATACAATGAGGGCCAGCAGTGGATTCTGGGTGAGCCTCGTTCGTTCTTTGTCACCGCTGACTACACCTTCTAGAACAGGAACGAAATGACCTCACTGTCCCTCACCCATCTCGCCTGGACACCCCTGGGCCACGGCCACTGCCATCACCAGTTCCAGCTGCGTGACGCCTCGTTGCAAGTGGCCGCCGGGGAGTTCGTCGGGTTGATCGGGCCCAATGGCAGCGGCAAGACCAGCCTGTTGCGTTGCGCCTACCGCTTCAGTCAGCCGGAACACGGTGAGGTCAGACTCGATCACCACAACGTGTGGAAGCAATCCTCGCGCTGGTGTGCGCAACACATCGCCGTGGTGCTGCAGGAGTTCCCCGACGCCTTCGGCCTGACCGTCGAAGAAGTGGTCGCCATGGGCCGCACGCCGCACAAAGGCCTGTTCGACGGCGACACGCTGGAAGACCGTCAGCTCGCCACCCAGGCCCTCACATCCGTGGGTCTCGATGGCTTCGAAGATCACGCATTCGCCACGCTGTCCGGCGGTGAAAAACAGCGGGTGATTCTCGCCCGGGCCCTGACCCAGCAACCGCAACTGCTGATCCTCGACGAGCCGACCAACCACCTCGATCCACGCTATCAGCTGGAACTGCTGCAACTGGTCAAGCGTTTGCAGATCGGCACCCTGGCAAGCATTCACGACCTGAACCTCGCTGCCGCGTTCTGCGACCGTTTGTATGTGATCAACCACGGTCGCATCGTCGCCAGCGGCACGCCGCAACAAGTCCTGACCGTCGAACTGCTGCGCGACGTATTCGGCGTCGAAGCACTGATCGATTCCCACCCCCTCCACGGCTACCCGCGAATCACCTGGATAACCCAACCATGACTGTGCGTTCCCTGCTTTGTCTCGCCCTGTTGCTGGGCACCACCCACGCCTTCGCCGAGGCGACGAAGTACCCGCTGACGATCCACAGCTGCAACCGTGAAGTGACCTTCAAGGAAGCGCCGAAGCATGCGGTCAGCCACGACATCAACATGACCCAGATGATGCTCGCCCTCGGCCTCAAGTCGAAGATGGCCGGGTACAGCGGCGTCAGTGGCTGGAAGTCGGTAACGCCTGAAATGCAGAGCCTGCTCGACGGTTTGCCGGAGCTGGCGGCCAAGTACCCCTCGGTGGAAACCCTGCTCAACGCCAACGTCGATTTCTTCTTCGCCGGTTGGGATTACGGCATGCGTGTCGGCGGCGATCTCACGCCGCAGACCCTGCAACCGCTGGGCATCAATGTGTATGAATTGACCGAATCCTGCGCCTTCGTGATGAAGCGCCCCGCCGCCACGCTGGACGACACCTACAACGACCTGCGCAATCTCGGAAAGATCTTCGACGTGCAGGATCGCGCCAACGCGCTGATCGCCGACATGCAAAGTCAGGTCGCCGAAGTCCGCAAAGCCCTGCCCGCCGAAAAGCCCCGTGTTTTCCTGTACGACAGCGGCGAAGACCGCGCCATGACCTCCGGCCGCCTCGGCATGCCGCAGGCGCTGATCGACGCCGCTGGCGGGCACAACGTTCTCGATGACGTCGAAGCGAGCTGGACCCGGGTCAACTGGGAAACCGTGGTCGAGCGTAATCCACAGGTGATCGTCATCGTCGACTACAGCGAAATCACCGCCGAGCAGAAGATTGAATTCCTGCTGAAGAACAAGGCGCTGCAATCGGTGGACGCGATCAAGAACCAGCGCTTCATCGTCATCCCCTACGTGCAGGCCACGCCGGGGATCGACAACGTGCTGGCGGTGGAAACCCTGGCCAAAGGTTTCCACGGCGAATGATCGATCGTCGCTATGCGCTGCTGCTGATCGCCCTCGGTGCCGTGCTGCTGGTGTCGTGCGTGGTGTCGCTCGGCTTCGGCCCGGCGCGGGTGCCGGTGGACGTGGTGTGGCGAATTCTGCTGCACAAACTGTTCGGTCTCGGTGTGGCGGACTGGAGCGCCGGCCAGGAACACATCGTCTGGCTGATTCGTGTGCCGCGCATGCTGCTCGGTGCATTGGTCGGTGCCGGGCTGGCGTTGATCGGCGCGGTGCTGCAAGCGGTGACGCGCAATCCGCTGGCCGATCCACACCTGCTTGGCGTCACCTCCGGTGCCACGCTCGGTGCAGTGATCGTGGTGCTGCACATCGGCGAAATCGTCGGCCTGCTGACCTTGCCGATCGCCGCGTTCATCGGCGCGTTGCTGAGCATGTTTCTGGTGCTGGGCATCGCCAACCGCCAGGGTCGGCTGGACAGTGATCGTCTGCTGCTGTGTGGCGTGGCCGTGTCGTTCGTGATGATGGCGATCGCCAATCTGCTGTTGTTCATGGGCGATCACCGTGCCAGTTCAGCGGTGATGTTCTGGATGCTCGGTGGCCTGGGTCTGGCGCGCTGGGAGTTGTTGGCGGTGCCGGCGCTGAGCGTGTTGCTCGGCTTGCTTCTGCTGATCGGCATGGCCCGCCCGCTGAACGCCTTGATGGCCGGCGAACAGACCGCCGTCACCCTCGGCCTGAATGCCCGGGCGGTGCGCCTGCGGGTGTTCGTGATCGCTTCGCTGATGACCGGAGTGCTGGTGTCGATCAGTGGCTCCATCGGTTTTGTCGGGCTGATGGTGCCGCACATTGCCCGGCGCCTGATCGGTGCCGAGCATCGGCGTCTGCTGCCGGTGTGCGTGTTGCTCGGCAGCGTTTTCCTCGTCTGGGTGGACGTCGCCGCCCGCACACTGATCGCCCCCGAAGACTTGCCCATCGGCGTTGCCACCGCGGCCCTCGGCGGCCTGTTCTTCATCGGCCTGATGCGCCGTCGCTGAACCCTGGGGGCGCGCCCCAATTTGGCGCGCCCCACTGCACCTTTGCATGCAACGCGTCCCCTCATGGTGCGCCGTCTCCGCGTGCGACCGCTCTAAACCGACATTTCCCTGCCCAAACCCGACCGGGCACAGCCCTTGCAAAACAGCCTTCAGTCGTTCGCATCTGCCAACCATAAAAAACTTTAACGTTCATGGAGATCGCACAATGAAGCGTCGCAGTTTGATCAAGGCTTTCACACTCACGGCATCGATTGCCGCGATGGGCATGACCTGGACCGTACAGGCCGCCGAGACCATCAAGGTCGGGATTCTGCATTCGTTGTCCGGCACCATGGCGATCTCCGAAACGTCGCTCAAGGACATGGCGTTGATGACCATCGACGAGATCAACGCCAAGGGCGGGGTGAACGGCAAGATGCTTGAACCGGTGGTGGTCGACCCGGCGTCGAACTGGCCGCTGTTCGCGGAAAAGGGCCGCCAGTTGCTGACCCAGGACAAGGTCGCGGTGGTGTTTGGTTGCTGGACCTCGGTGTCGCGCAAATCGGTGCTGCCGGTGTTCGAAGAGCTCAACGGCCTGCTGTTCTACCCGGTGCAATACGAAGGTGAAGAGATGTCGCCGAACGTGTTCTACACCGGCGCCGCGCCGAACCAGCAAGCGATCCCGGCGGTTGAATACCTGATGAGCGAAGAAGGCGGCAGTGCCAAGCGCTACTTCCTGCTTGGCACCGATTACGTGTACCCGCGCACCACCAACAAGATCCTGCGCTCGTTCCTGCACTCCAAAGGCGTAGCGGATAAAGACATCGAAGAGGTCTACACCCCGTTCGGCCACAGCGACTATCAAACCATCGTCGCCAACATCAAAAAATTCTCGGCCGGCGGCAAGACCGCTGTGATCTCCACCGTCAACGGCGACTCCAACGTGCCGTTCTACAAAGAGCTGGCCAACCAGGGCCTGAAGGCGACCGACGTACCGGTGGTGGCGTTCTCGGTGGGCGAAGAAGAACTGCGCGGCATCGACACCAAGCCGCTGGTGGGCAACCTCGCGGCATGGAACTACTTCGAGTCGGTGGAGAACCCGGTGAACAAGAAGTTCGTCGATGACTGGAAAGCCTACGCGAAGAAACACAACCTGCCGGGCGCCGACAAGGCCGTGACCAACGACCCGATGGAAGCCACTTACGTCGGCATCCACATGTGGGCGCAGGCGGCGGAGAAAGCCAAATCCACCGACGTCGACAAGGTCCGCGAAGCCCTCGGCGGCCAGACCTTCGCCGCGCCGTCCGGCTACACCCTGACCATGGACAAGACCAATCACCACCTGCACAAACCGGTGATGATCGGCGAGATCCAGAGCGACGGTCAGTTCAACGTGGTGTGGCAGACCGAAGGGCCGATCCGTGCGCAGCCGTGGAGCCCGTTCATTCCGGGTAATGACAAGAAGCCGGAGTATGCGGTGAAGAGCAACTGAGTTAACCCGCTCAACCTGATCGTTCCCACGTCGAGGCGTCGAACCGTCTGCGTGGGAATGCCTCAATGGACGCTCTGCGTCCGCTTTTGGGACGCGGAGCGTCCCGGGCTGCATTCCCACGCGGAGCGTGAGAACGATCAATACAGGAACGCCCGTTATGCCCACTGCCCTTTACCGCTTGATCCTGGCCCTCGCACTTTTGCTGCCGATGGCCACCCATGCAGGCGACGCCGAAGACTTCGTCGCCGCCAACCCGACGCAACAGGCCAGACTGCTGGAAGCCTGGGCCGCGCAGCCCGATCCGGCGCGTGTCGAACTGATCAACGCCCTGCAACAAGGCGAACTGACCGTCGACGGCCAACCCAAGACCCTGCGCCTGAACAACCGCCTGCGGGGTCTGATCGACACCGCGCTGGCCAGCCACCAATTGCTCGCCGCCGACGCCAAAACCCGTCTGAGCGCCGCGCAGCAATTGCAGAAAAGCGCCAAACCCGCGCAGCTGAAATTCCTCGACCGGCAACTGGCTGGCGAACAAGACGAAAGCGTCCACGCCGCCCTGAGCCTGGCGCTGGCCAACCTGCAACTGGTCGACACCGACCCGGCGGTGCGCCTGGCGGCCGTGCGTCTGCTCGGTGAAACCGGCGACCCATTGGCCCGTACTCGCCTCGAAGGTTTGCTCGAACCCGGCGTCGAAACCGATGCCAATGTGCGCACCGCCGCCGAAACCAGCCTCGCCCAGGTCAAGCGCAAACTGCTGATCGGCGAACTGCTCGGCCAGGCCTTCAGCGGCATGTCCCTCGGTTCGATTCTGTTGCTCGCGGCGCTGGGTCTGGCGATCACTTTCGGCCTGCTCGGCGTGATCAACATGGCCCACGGCGAGATGCTGATGCTCGGCGCCTACTCGACCTACGTGGTGCAGTTGATGTTCCAGCGCTACGCGCCGCAGGCCATCGAGTTCTATCCTCTGATTGCGCTGCCGGTGGCGTTCTTCGTCACCGCCGCCATCGGCATGGCCCTGGAACGCACGGTGATCCGTCACCTCTACGGTCGACCACTGGAAACCCTGCTCGCCACCTGGGGCATCAGCCTGATGCTGATTCAGCTGGTGCGTCTGGTGTTCGGTGCGCAGAACGTGGAAGTGGCGAACCCGGCGTGGCTGTCCGGCGGGATTCAGGTGTTGCCGAATCTGGTGCTGCCGTACAACCGCATCGTGATCATCGCGTTTGCGTTGTTCGTGGTGGTGCTGACCTGGCTGCTGCTGAACAAGACCCGCCTGGGTCTGAACGTGCGTGCCGTCACCCAGAACCGCAACATGGCCGCCTGTTGCGGCGTGCCCACCGGGCGCGTCGACATGCTCGCCTTCGGCCTCGGCTCGGGCATCGCCGGGCTCGGTGGCGTGGCGCTGAGCCAGATCGGCAACGTCGGCCCGGATCTCGGCCAGAGCTACATCATCGACTCGTTCCTGGTGGTGGTGCTCGGCGGCGTCGGGCAACTGGCCGGCAGCGTGTTCGCCGCGTTCGGCCTGGGCATCGCCAACAAGATTCTCGAACCGCAGATCGGTGCGGTGCTCGGCAAGATCCTGATCCTCGCGCTGATCATTCTGTTCATCCAGAAACGTCCGCAAGGCCTCTTCGCACTGAAAGGACGGGTGATCGACTGATGAACCAGCCTCTACTAGTCACGGCCACACAAAAGGCCGGCCCGAAAGTCACCCTCGCCATCGGCGCGGTGGTGCTCGCCTTGCTGATCGCCCTGCCGCTGCTGTCGCTGTTGCCGGCGGACAGCTCGCTGCATGTTTCGGCCTACACCCTGACGCTGGTGGGCAAGATTCTCTGCTACGCCATCGTCGCCCTGGCACTGGATCTGGTCTGGGGTTACGCCGGTCTCCTGTCGCTGGGCCACGGTCTGTTCTTCGCCCTCGGCGGTTATGCGATGGGCATGTACCTGATGCGCCAGGCTGCCGGTGATGGCTTGCCGGCGTTCATGACCTTTCTGTCTTGGACGGAATTGCCGTGGTACTGGAGCGGCACCGGCAGCTTCCTCTGGGCGATGTGCCTGGTGGTGTTGGCGCCGGGGTTGCTGGCGCTGGTGTTCGGTTTTTTCGCCTTCCGCTCAAGGATCAAGGGCGTGTATTTCTCGATCATGACCCAGGCCCTGACCTTCGCCGGGATGCTGCTGTTTTTCCGCAACGAGACCGGCTTCGGCGGCAACAACGGCTTCACCAATTTCCGCACGATCCTCGGTTTCGGTATCACCGAACCGGGCACTCGCGCGGTGCTGTTTCTGGCGACGGTGCTGTTGTTGGTGGCGAGCCTGTTCATCGGCTGGCGGCTGGCGCGCAGCAAGTTCGGCCGGGTTCTGACCGCGTTGCGTGACGCGGAAAATCGCCTGATGTTCTGCGGCTACGACCCGCGCGGCTTCAAGCTGTTCGTCTGGGTGTTGAGTGCGGTGTTGTGTGGTCTGGCCGGTGCGTTGTACGTACCGCAGGTGGGGATCATCAACCCGAGCGAAATGTCGCCGACCAACTCGATCGAAGCCGCTGTGTGGGTGGCCCTTGGCGGACGCGGCACCTTGATCGGCCCGCTGCTCGGTGCCGGCGTGGTCAACGGCATGAAGAGCTGGTTCACCGTAGCGTTCCCCGAATACTGGCTGTTCTTCCTCGGCGCGCTGTTCATCGTCGTGACGTTGTACCTGCCCAAGGGCGTGATCGGTCTGCTGAAGAAACGAGGTGAATCATGAGAGTCACGGCGAGCGCTGAATTCATGCTGGAACCGGCCTTTTTCCCGGTGGAACCGAACAAGGACGAAGGCACCAGCCGCGACTCGATCGGCCTCGGGCAACGCGTCGGTCCGGGCCTCGATATCCGTCACGGCACGATCCTGACGCTGGAAGACATCAGCGTCAGCTTCGACGGCTTCCGCGCGCTGAACAATCTGAACCTGTACATCGGCGTCGGCGAACTGCGCTGCATCATCGGCCCCAACGGCGCGGGCAAGACCACGCTGATGGACGTGATCACCGGCAAGACCCGCCCGAGTCATGGCAAGGCGTGGTTCGGCGAAACCCTCGACCTGACGCAGATGAGCGAAGTGCAGATCGCCCAGGCCGGCATCGGTCGCAAATTCCAGAAACCGACGGTGTTCGAAGCATTGAGCGTGTTCGAAAACCTGGAGCTGGCACAGAAAACCGACAAGTCGGTGTGGGCCAGCCTGCGGGCAAAGTTGAGCGGCGAGCAGAAAGACCGGATCAGCGAAGTGCTCGACACCATTCGCCTGACCACCTCGGTCAATCGTCCGGCAGGGCTGCTGTCCCACGGGCAGAAACAGTTTCTGGAAATCGGCATGTTGCTGATGCAGGACCCGCAACTGCTGCTGCTCGATGAACCGGTGGCCGGCATGACCGACGCCGAAACCGAGTTCACTGCCGAGCTGTTCAAGTCGCTGGCAGGCAAGCATTCGCTGATGGTGGTGGAACACGACATGGGCTTCGTCGGCTCGATTGCCGACCACGTCACGGTGTTGCATCAGGGCAGCGTGCTGGCCGAGGGATCGCTGGAGCAGGTGCAGGACAACGAGCGCGTGATCGAAGTCTATCTCGGCCGCTGAAACTGCAAACACCTTTCCAATGTGGGAGCGGGCTTGCTCGCGAATGCGGTGTGTCATTCAAAGTTGATG
>NZ_JBQEQB010000012.1:26485-67201 GCF_052046055.1 Pseudomonas sp. 22082 | reverse complement strand
CTCCCACAGGGGGATTTGAGGAGAACTTGAACATGCTGCAAGTCGACAAGCTGCACCAGTACTACGGCGGTAGCCACATCCTGCGCGGCCTGAGCTTCGACGTGAAGGTCGGCGAAGTGACCTGCCTGCTCGGGCGTAACGGTGTGGGCAAGACCACGTTGCTCAAATGCCTGATGGGCCTGTTGCCGGCCAAGGAAGGCGCGGTGAACTGGGAAGGCCAACCGATCACCACGTTCAAGCCGCATCAACGGGTGCATGCGGGGATCGCCTACGTGCCGCAGGGCCGGGAGATTTTCGGCCGGCTGACCGTGGAAGAGAACCTGCTGATGGGCCTGTCGCGCTTTCCCGGCAGCGAAGCCAAAGAGGTTCCGGCGTTCATCTACGAGCTGTTCCCGGTGCTGCTGCAAATGAAACAGCGGCGCGGCGGCGATCTGTCCGGCGGTCAGCAACAGCAGCTTGCGATTGGCCGCGCACTGGCCAGCCGTCCGCGTCTGCTGATCCTCGACGAGCCCACCGAAGGCATCCAGCCGTCGGTAATCAAGGAAATCGGCGCGGTGATCAAAAAACTCGCCGCCCGTGGCGACATGGCGATTCTGCTGGTGGAGCAGTTCTACGATTTCGCCGCCGAACTGGCCGATCAGTACCTGGTGATGTCCCGGGGCGAGATCGTGCAGCAGGGCCGTGGCGAAAATATGGAAGCCGAAGGCGTACGCGGGCTGGTGACTATTTGAGGTTACGGTCTAATCTGTAGCGTCCTAACGATAATCAGAAAACATGAACTTACCTGTTGCGACTGCCCTGTTTACCCCGAGCTGGCACGCCGAGCTGGAGCTGGCGTACGCCCGCTTCGGCGATTGCACGCGGCCGACCCGACGCCGGCACCTCGGCCCGTTGCGGGTGCAAAAGCATCTGTACGCCGAAGGCCCAGAGGTCTGTCAGCACATCATCGTCCACCCGCCGGGCGGGATTGCCGGCGGCGACCGGCTCGACATCAGCGCCCGCGTCGAACAAGACGCCTGGGCGCAAATCACCAGTCCCGGCGCGGCCAAGTGGTATCGCGCGGCCGGCCCCGCCTATCAGTCGCTGAACCTGCTTGTCGCTGATGGCGCGACACTGGAATGGCTGCCCCAGGAAACCATCGTCTACAGCGCCGCCCAGGCGGAACTCACGACCTCGATCGACCTTGAAGGCGATGCGCGACTGTTTTACTGGGACGTGGTGGCGCTGGGTCGTCCGGCCAGTGGCGAGCGCTTTGACCTCGGGCATTTCCAGGCGCATCTGGATATTCGCCGTGATGGGCGGTTGTTGTGGCATGAGCGCCAGCGCATCGTTGGCGATGACGGCTTGCTCGATTCGCCGATTGGTCTCGATGGCAGTCCGGTGTTTGCGACGTTGCTGGTGACCGGCGAAATCGATGCCGAACTGCTGGAGCGCTGCCGCTCGCTGGGGCATGAAGTGCGAGGGGATCTGACGCAGTTGCCCGGTCTGTTGGTCGCCCGTTGCCTGGCCAGTGAAGCGTTGCTGGCGCGAGCCTGGCTGATCGATCTGTGGCGTTTGCTCAGACCTGCGCTGCTCGGCCGCGAAGCCCTGCCCCCCCGAATCTGGAACACCTGATTTTCTTCAACTGCCGACAATGGATTTCAAACGATGGACCTGACCCCACGCGAAAAAGACAAGCTGCTGATCTTCACCGCCGGCCTCGTGGCCGAGCGGCGACTGGCCCGTGGCGTGAAGCTCAACTACCCGGAAGCCATGGCCTACATCTCGGCGGCGCTGCTCGAAGGCGCCCGTGACGGCCAGACCGTGGCCGAACTGATGCACTACGGCACCACCCTGCTGACCCGCGATCAGGTGATGGAAGGCATCCCGGAAATGATCCCGGAGATCCAGGTCGAAGCGACGTTTCCCGACGGCACCAAACTGGTCACCGTCCATCAACCGATCGTCTGAGGCCGCGCCATGACTTACACCATCCGCGATGCCCTGCACGCCGACCTGCCGGCGATCCGCGACATCTACAACGACGCCGTGCTCAACACTACGGCGATCTGGAATGAATCCGCCGTCGACCTCGGCAACCGTCAGGCGTGGTTCAGCGCACGTCAGGCCCAAGGCTATCCGATCCTGGTGATCGTCGACGCCGACAACACCACCCTCGGCTACGCTTCGTTCGGTGACTGGCGGCCGTTCGACGGTTTCCGCCACACCGTCGAGCACTCGGTCTACGTGCGCAGCGACCAGCGCGGCAACGGTCTCGGCCCGCAACTGATGACCGCACTGATCGAACGCGCGAAAACCTGCGACAAACACGTCATGGTCGCCGCCATCGAGAGCGGCAACGCCGCATCGATCCGCCTGCACGAGCGCGCCGGTTTCATCACCACCGGGCAGATGCCGCAAGTCGGCACCAAGTTCGGCCGCTGGCTCGACCTGACTTTCATGCAACTGACCCTCAATCCTGGCGCGGAGCCGCCGCCCGCCCACAAGGAGTGACACCGATGAACCCCGCCCAACTGCGACGCGTCAATGCTGAAAGTTTTGCGCACTATCGTCAGGGCCTGATCGACCTGCTGCTCGACGCCGTGGGGTATGGCGCCAGCGTCGGTTTCATGGCCGACCTCGATGCCACTCAGGCACGCGCCTATTTCGACGACGTGCAGGACAACCTGAACAAGGGCAACGTGTTGCTGTGGGTGGTGGTCAAGGACGAACAGGTGCAGGCCAGCGTCCAGTTGAGCCTGTGCCAGAAGGCCAACGGCCTGAACCGCGCCGAGGTGCAGAAATTGCTGGTGCGTGAACACGCCCGGCGGCGCGGCCTCGGCCAGCAGTTGATGCAAGCGCTGGAACAGACCGCGCGTCAGTACAAGCGCGGCATGCTTTACCTCGACACCGAGGCCGGCTCCCCCGCCGAAGATTTCTACAAGGCCCTGGGTTACACCCGCGCCGGGGAAATCCCCGACTACGCCTGCGACCCGAACGGCACCTATCGCCCGACGGCCCTCTATTACAAAGTCCTGCAAGGAGCGAACTGATGATTCCCGGCGAATACCGGATCCAGCCCGGCGATATCGAACTCAATGTCGGTCGCCGCACCGTCAGCCTGAAAGTGGCGAACAGCGGCGACCGGCCGATCCAGGTCGGCTCGCACTACCATTTTTTCGAGACCAACGACGCCCTGACCTTCGACCGCGACGCCAGCCGTGGCATGCGCCTGAACATTCCGGCGGGCACCGCCGTGCGCTTCGAGCCGGGGCAGAGCCGCGAGGTGGAACTGGTGGATTACGCCGGGCACCGGCGGGTGTTCGGGTTTGCCGGGCGGGTCATGGGTGACCTCTGAATTTTGCGGTGCCGCCATCGCGAGCAGNCGAGTTCCTCCAGCTGGAATCCGATCCTCTGTGGGAGCGAGCCTGCTCGCGAAAGTGAGCGCAGCGAACGATCTCAAAACCAATTGAATTCCAAGGCGAACACATGAAGATCTCGCGTCAAGCCTACGCCGACATGTTCGGCCCCACCGTCGGCGACAAGGTGCGCCTGGCCGACACCGAGCTGTGGATCGAAGTCGAACAGGACTTCACCACCTACGGCGAAGAAGTGAAATTCGGCGGCGGCAAAGTGATCCGTGACGGCCAGGGCCAGAGCCAGTTGCTGGCGGCCGAAGTGGTCGACACCGTCATCACCAATGCGCTGATCATCGACCACTGGGGCATCGTCAAGGCCGACGTCGGCCTCAAGGACGGGCGCATCGCCGCCATCGGCAAGGCCGGCAACCCGGACGTGCAGCCCGGCGTGACCATCGCCATCGGCGCCAGCAGCGAAGTGATCGCCGGCGAAGGCATGATCCTCACCGCCGGCGGCATCGACACCCACATCCACTTCATCTGCCCGCAGCAAATCGAAGAAGCGCTGATGAGCGGCGTCACCACCATGATCGGCGGCGGCACCGGTCCGGCCACCGGCACCAATGCCACGACCTGCACTTCGGGGCCGTGGCACCTGGCGCGGATGCTCCAGGCGGCGGACGCGTTCCCGATGAACATCGGCCTCACCGGCAAGGGCAACGCCAGCCTGCCGGAACCGCTGATCGAACAGGTCAAGGCCGGCGCCATCGGCCTCAAGCTGCACGAAGACTGGGGTACCACCCCGGCGAGCATCGACAACTGCCTGAGCGTCGCCGACCAGTACGACGTGCAGGTGGCGATCCACACCGACACCCTCAACGAGTCCGGTTTCGTCGAAACCACCCTCGGCGCGTTCAAGGGTCGCACCATTCACACTTACCACACCGAAGGGGCCGGTGGCGGCCACGCACCGGACATCATCAAGGCCTGCGGATTCGCCAACGTGCTGCCGAGCTCGACCAACCCGACCCGGCCGTTCACCCGCAACACCATCGACGAACACCTCGACATGCTGATGGTCTGCCACCACCTCGACCCGAGCATTGCCGAAGACGTGGCGTTCGCCGAGAGTCGCATCCGCCGCGAAACCATTGCCGCCGAAGACATCCTGCATGACCTCGGCGCGTTCTCGATGATCAGCTCCGACAGCCAGGCCATGGGCCGCGTCGGCGAAGTCATCACGCGCACCTGGCAGACCGCCGACAAGATGAAAAAGCAGCGCGGCCCGCTCGCGCAGGACGGCGAAGGCAACGACAACTTCCGCGCCAAACGCTACATCGCCAAGTACACGATCAACCCGGCGATTACCCATGGCATCAGCCATGAAGTGGGTTCGGTGGAAGTCGGCAAGTGGGCCGACCTGGTGCTCTGGCGCCCGGCGTTCTTCGGCGTGAAACCGACGCTGATCCTCAAGGGCGGCGCCATCGCCGCCAGCCTGATGGGCGACGCCAACGCCTCGATCCCGACCCCGCAACCGGTGCACTACCGCCCGATGTTCGCCAGCTACGGTGGCTCGCTGCACGCCACCAGCCTGACCTTCATCAGCCAGGCGGCGCAGGCGTCGGGACTGCCCGAAGCGTTGGGCCTGAAGAAGAAAATCGCCGTGGTCAAAGGCTGCCGCGACGTGCAGAAAACCGACCTGATCCACAACGATTACCTGCCGAACATCGACGTCGACCCGCAGACCTATCAGGTCAAGGCCGACGGCGTGCTGCTCTGGTGTGAACCGGCCGAAACCCTGCCGATGGCGCAGCGTTACTTTCTGTTCTGAGACAAAGCCTCGGTCGTCGAAGTGTTCGACGACCGGGGCTGGCGGCGCCTCAGCGGGTTGAGGTGTCCATCAAATAGCGCGAAGGGCCGAGCTGCTCGTCGTCGAGCGCGACCACCACCGGCTCACCGGTTTCCAGGCGCGACAGGGCAATCAGTTGCTGATTGCGCTCAATGCTGCGTTCAACTTCAAGCATCTGTACCGCCTCCTGGTAAGCCGTGCTGGTCACGTCGTCATATTGATCCTCAAGGCGTTGCAGCTTTTCATCTGCGCTGCGCTTGAGCGCGCCGAGTTCGTCCGGATACTTCTCGTTCAAGTACTGCACCCAGTAATCGCGGCTGATCAGTTCTTCATAGAAGCGCTCGCCTTTTTCCGCCTTCACGACCGCATCACGCGCGGTCGCCAGCGCCTCCCCTCTGAGCGGTCGGGCGAAGCGCATATGGCCGGGTTGCCCCGGCAATTGCAGGCCATCCTCCCAGCCGGAGGTCAGGCCGATCCGATACTGCAGGCGCACTTCCGCAGGATCCGCATCACGGCCCATGCTGCGCGCGGCCAGTTTTTCCACCTCGCCCAGGCGGAACAGCTGACGCGACAGGTCGAGCAAGGCACGCCCCTTGACCGCCAGGCCCGGAGGCAGGTAGCGCAAGGCGTTGTACTCGAACACCTTGACCTCGATTTCACTGAACGCCAGGGTGCGTCCATCGACGCAGGTCGTGTGCGTGGTGGCCATGGAAAACAGCGTATCGCGCAGTTCCTGACTGTTATTGGCCGCCTCGACAACCTCCCACACCCGGCGTGTCAGATCAGCGCGAAACACCCGGAACTCCTCGGTGTCCGGCATCCGCGAAAGCAGATGGAAGAACGCTCCGTTATCAGGCTCCGCTGCCAGCCGCTGCCACATGGCCCGACAGCGTACGGCATCCTCTTGCGGAAGGTTTTCAATCCACGGTGTCGCTTGCAGTTCGAGGACACTTTCGGCGAGTGTCGGCACCACTTCATCCGGTTCCACATCACTTTCGCTCCCCGTGTCTTCACCCCCGCTCTCAGTGGTGCTGTCCATGTCATCGATCATCCGGTCGATCTCGGCATACGTCAGCCCCAGCACATCGTCACGTCCATGGGCATCGGCGTATTCACGCAGACGGATCAGGCTTTGCTGCGAGATTTCGAAGTTATCCGACAGATTGCTGCCGGCAATCAGTGCAGCATGGGTGCCGTCATACAACTCGGACGGAATCGAGGTTATTTCATTGCTGCTCAAGTCGACCGCCTGCAGACGCGGGGCTCGCAGCAGCCCCTCCGGCCACACAGTCAGCAGGTTGTCACGCAGGTCCAGCCGTTCCAGTCGCTGCAGACGGTCGATGCGCAAGGTTCGCAGGCCGTTATGGCTGAGATCCAGCCACCGCAGTTGCGGCAGGCTCTCGAGCGTTTGATCAAGCGCTTCGGAATCCACAAGACCGGTGAGCGACAGTTCCAGTCGTTCCAGTTGCAGCATGTGCCCGACAGGCTCAGGGATAGCCAGCAAGTGATTGCCGCTCAGATTGAGTCGGCGCAATTGCGTGAAGGCCCGAAGGAAAGCATTGGAGCCATTGGTGGTGAGCTTGACTCCCGAGAGGTTCAGGGTGCGCACCGCCGCGAATGTTTGGTCCAGTGCGGGCAGGTCGCCCACCTGCAGACCGTCAAGGTTGAGTTCTCGGTCAGACACGCCATTCCAGTCGACGGTACTTTCACGCCAGCATTCCATGATGCGCCGGGCGGCAAGCTGGCGGGTGCGCGATGACACGACCCAATCCATGCCTCGGGTTTCATGGGTGAACAGCCAATCGTTCAGCCGCCGTGTCAGCACCTCGAATGCCTGCTCCCATGCATTGATCCGTGCACCGATCTGCACCTCGGTCAGCCCTTCGCCCCGCATCCGCTCAATCGTCTGCTGCGCCTGCGCCTCTTCGAACGAGGGGCACAGGCGCTGGATGCGCGAGCCCCACCCGCCAGGCCCCACGCCTGCCGGACGCGGCGCAAGCGGCAGTAACCGCCGGGCGATCACCGAACCGCTTTCGGCGGGCGGCGTACGATGGCGCGGCTCTTCCAGTGCAAAGCGTTGCAACGACCCCGGCAACAGGCCTCTGGCGTCTTCGATGCGCTGGCGCGCGGTAGCCAGTGCCACTTTGGCCTGCGCATTCAGCGGGGTCCCGGCGAGGCTGGTATCGAGCAACAAGTCATCACGCCCCAGCAACACCTGCGGCAGCGAGGTCAACCGGCTGTCGCTGAGATCCAGCCAGGTCAGTTCCGGCAGCAACTCCGCCCCCACTGGCCATTCGCGCAGGGCCGTTGCACTCAGGTCCAGGGCCTTCAGGCGATTCATGCCGCGCACGTCGATACTGCTCAGCGGGTTGCCATGCAGGTTCAGGGTTTCGAGTGCCGGCAGGTCGCTTGAATCGAGCGGCAGTTCTGCCAGGCCACAATCGCTCAGATCGAGGGTATCGACCCCGCGGAAGGTACAGATGAAACGGCGCAACTGCTCGACCGGGGCCTGCAATCCGGGCAGTTGCAGACTTCTGACATGGTTGAACCCGTCAGCCGAGAGCGTCGGCAGGCTGTCCAGCGGTGAGCCTGGAATATCCAGCACCGTGGCATCATTGGGCAGGCTGACATACAAGTTGTAGAACACGCTTTCGGTACGCGCGCCGTAGCGCTGGAACAACCCGCTGCGCCAACTGGCTTTCAGCGCCTCGGCCACCGCCGCGCGTGCAGCACCACCGTTGGAGGCCGTTGGATCGGAACCGATCCACTCCTCAAGCCGGTCAAGTTTACTGAACTGCTCGCTCAAGGTTTTGATCGCGGCAAACCGGCTGCCGACATCCGTCCATTGCGCCTTGAACCCCGTATTCAAGACATCCGGAAGACTCCTTTCCATGCCGACAAAACGCTTGAGCTCACCGCGACAATAGTCTGCGACCATTTCGTCCAGATCGATGAGGTGCCGAGGCTGACTCCGAACGAATTCGTAGATCGGCTTGAACACCCGGCGCGGGAACTTCGACCAGTCCAGTGACAGGCCGGACAACAGCCGCTGATGGCCCTCATAGATTTCCATCGGCAGGGTGTTGATTGCCGTTGATCGCAGGTTCAGGCGCTCCAGCCGTGGCAAATCCAGAACACCGTGTGGCCATTGGTGCATCTGCGGACTGCCGATTTCCAGCCTGCGCAGTTGGCGCATGCCGCCGACGTCGAGGGTCATGGGCACCACCGGGCTCATGCCCCCGGAGGAACAGCGCAGCTCCAGCTCTTCAAGCCGGGTCAGCTCCCGAAGTCGCGACGCCACCTGTCCGGTAATCGGTGTGGAGAGTCTCAGGCGTGTCATCTGGCGCAGCGTCTTCAACGTCGCGAGCACTTTGTCGAACTCCGCAATGCTAGAGGTCAGGGACAGTTTCTCGACATTGGGAAACGCCGAAAGCGTATCGCTGACCACCGGCGCCTGCAGCGTCAGCTCTCTGACATGCGTAAAGTCTGCGGTCAATGACGGCAGCGGCACTTCACTGATCAGCGTCAGGCGAGCCGCCAGCGGATCATGTTCGGCCAACGGCGCATTTCGCCAGCACTCCTTGATGTTCTGCACCACGCTGACGAACTCGTCAGGGGTCGTGCGCAGGCGCAGGTTTTGCGACGTCAGCCATTGCTCGAGGGTTGTTTCCAGTTCTCGCCACTCGCCCAACCGGTTGTTGAGCAAATGAAAGATCTGCTGATCGCTCTTGCCCAGACGCCACTGTTCAAGAATGAAGCCGCGAGCCTGCACGTCGGTCAACTGCGGGTAGACGCTCTGGACATGAGCCGTCAACGCCGGACTGGGTCCTGGCCCATCACCATTGGCGGGATAGCCAAGCAGTCTGGGAGCAATGCGTTGCGGGGGTTTGAACCATGGTTGTTCGGCGCTGCGTGCACGCAGAATCCGGGCCGATTCACTGCGCTCGGTGAAAGCCCGTTCGATGATCGCAGCTTGCAGATCGACGCTCTGCCCAACATTCGGCAGCCCCAATGCATGACGCGCCTGATCGGGCAAGGCATGCATCAGCGAGGCGTAAAAGTTGTCGCCCCGATGGGGAATACTGTTGAGCGGTTCGCCACGCTCATTGGCGGCCTGCCAGGCATCTGCGTACTTGACCAGATACTTGCGTGTGCTGGCCGTTTCGCTGCCGATGGCATCCAGCATCGGGCCGCCGATACTGCCTTCACGTATTTCCAGACGCACGTCATCGGACCAGCCTGGCAAGCGGCGCAACGTCTGCAAGGCCAGATGGCGGCTGTCGGGCGAAGCCATGGTTTCACTGCGCAACCCGGCCAGAGCACGGGTCAGGCGCCCCTCCCCGCCATACCAGCGGGCGAGCTCCTGCAAATGCAGCGGGACCGTTGCCGCGCTTTCCAGGCGCGCCAGCTCCGCGGCGTCGGCCTGCTCCAGAGCGGCGACGGCCGCACGCTCGGTCAGGCCGGGTACGGCGCGTTGCAGCCTTGCAGTCCTGGGCTCCACAGGTCCGCCCTCCTTGAGAAGGCTGTTGAAGAGCGCGGGCTGTTGCGCGCTGGCGAAGTCGGCAATCTGTCTTGAGAACTCTCGGGCCCGGGTCTGCCGAACACGAGCAGGCTCGCCGCCCAGCAGGTGAACCGTCTCCGCCTCATCCAGCGTCGCGAGTATTCGGGTCGGCAACGCACCGCTCAGCACTTCGGCCCGGCTGACCCGGATCGGCGCCTTGCCGCCGCGCTGAGTCCCGTAACGGATGGTACGCCCCGAGAAATCAGAACTGTCGTAGATCTGTAGCTGGCGCCCGAACGGCCAGCGTGGCATGTCGGGAAGCAGCGGCAACAGATGCATGAATCGACTGTCGACTGCCTGAGTACCGGCTGCCTGCTCGACGATCGATCCGGCATCGCGCTCGGCGTTGAACAGTTGCATGGCATCCGTCAGTTCAGGTGGCGGCAAGGCGTGGTCCAGGTGCATCTTGCGCAACGCGTTGTCACTGACACCGGCGATATCGGCCATCGTCAATAATTGCTCGTCAGCAAACGCGTCAGTGCTGTGGCCGATACGCCGCAACAGCGTCAACCGGTTCCAGTCCTGCGGGCGCTCCAGAGTATGCCGCCATGCGCCGGCGCCGTTGTGCGTCAAGGGCGGCTGATAGGCCTGCGGATCGCTCGGATGCTGGATGCGCCAGGCTTTGAGCGACTCGTCGTAGATCTGCTGATAAGTCTTGCCATCGAGGCGTATGCAGGTTTTTTCTCCCGACTCGTACTGCCCCAGCGCATTCGGTACAGCATTCTCGTCCAGTGTGACCGGACTCTCGTAGCCACTCAGATCAGGCCTCCACAAGCGAGTCGTGCCGTCCGGCATTTCCACCTGGTGCAGGTCCTCGATGACCGGTGTCGATCGGGCGGCGGTCAGCCGGGCGAGCCCTTTGCCGGCGCCCGCCATCAAGGCAATCAACGCCAGATTCTGCGCGACATCGATCAGATGCGCCTTGGCGGCCTTGCGATCACCCTCACTCCACTCGATGGCGCCTTCAAGGGTTTCTTCGAACAGTTGCGCGGCCATCACCGCCATCATCACTTCACCCAATACCGGCACGAACATCGAGACGCCCATCAGCACCAGCTTGCCGATGTTCAACAATGTGGCGAGCTTCTCCGAGCGCACTTTGGCGTCGACATCCGCTGTGGACACGGCATGGCTGCGGGCATCGGCGATCAAACGGTCGCGATGCTGCTCGAACTGGTAACCCCACAGATCGATGTTTTCCGACCAGATCCCGCCGCCCTTGCGCGACAGGTCAACCGGGTTCAAATACGGATCTGCGTTCGGCACCTGCTCGACCGGCGGCGCAGGCGGCAACTCGTGAATGCCGGTCAGTGCCGCGTTGATGGGATTGAGTGCCTTGAAAAACTCATTGAGCAGCGGCTCGTAAGGAGCGAGTCTTTGCGAAAACGTGCGGTTCGGCGTGTCGTCGGTGAACTGGCCGAAGTAGTGCGGTCGGTCGGCATACGCGACGAACTGGCTGAAAAACCGCTGGTAGCTATTGGGTTCTGCAGGATGAGCCTGAGTCGCATCGGACGCGGTGAACCGCTGCTTGAACATCGCTGCGATTTCCCGCCCCTTGTAGCGTTTGAGCGGATGGTAGGGATCCCCCGGGATGTACAGGATCGAGTCGTCACTGGAACGATATTTCTCGCAGATCGTGAACATCACGCAGCCGGTCATGCGCCGGCCCATCAGGCCCAGATCACGGAACCAGATCTGCCGCTGGCCCTGACGCGGTGCCAGTTCGCCGTTGAGGATCGAACGAATCGAGGCGTAGTCCTCGTGTCCGATGTCACCTTTGACCAACGCCAGTTCTGCCGCCGCATGCATAGCGCTTTTATGCGCGTCGATGAATTTGTCGCGCAGTTCCTGTTCGGCGACCGCGTCCCGGTGGTGCAGGAAATCCTTGAGGTAAGCCTGATATTTCGCACCGATGTCCAGCGAACGGCACAGACTAGTGAACTGCTCGACCGTCAGCGGTGTGTTCAATGGCGCAAGCGTGCCGGATGTCGAGGTTTCACGGCGAAATCCCGACGTTTCATGGAAGGCGCCACTTTTACATTCACGGTTTTCGAAGTTGTGCAGCGCCGCTTGCAGCAAAGGCTGTTTCAAGACTTCGAAGAAGCCGATGTCGATGGCAAAAATCCCCACCTCCACCGGTTTGTTCAGTACCAGCCAGGTCTTGTTGACGTCCAGCGTCACGTTGAACCGGTCCTTGAGGGCCTTGATGAGCAACGGCGCGGCGAAACTGTCGATGTCCTGGAGGGTCGACATGGCCTTATCCAGAGATGCCTGGGCGGCGAGCCTGGCGGTTACGGCATCCCCTACAGCCTTGCGTTGATCGCGTGATGCGCGCCGGTACCAGTCCGGCGTAGCGGAATCGGCATTTTTCAGGGCCTGGCGCTGGTTTGGCGATGCATTGATCAACCACTGCGGGCTGGACTGCTGAAGAAAATCAGCGTGCAGACTTTGCGTCACGACCGTCACCCGCGGCGCTGCTGCGGTGTCCGGCGAAGGTGGGGCGACAGGCAATTCAAACATGGTTTCGCTCCTTGAAATGGAGCAAAAGCAGACCACGGCGACGCTCTGCGAGTGTGGTACATAGGTCTCGCAACACGACATCCTGTCAGCAGAAATTTCAAGCCCGAGCGGCGCTTTCATTCCCGCGCAAAGAGACTAATATTCGAACGCCCCGCCTTGAATTTCCAGGAACCCGGACATGCGTTTATCCGAATTTATCCGGCAACATGCAGATCGCATCGTCGAGGAGTGGGAACAGTTCGCCAGGACCATCACCCCGGCGGCCGAGACCATGGACAGGGCAGCGCTGCGCGATCATGCCAGAGAGATTCTGTTGGCCGCCGCACGCGATATGGACACCGCGCAGACCGCCAGCGAGCAGATTGCCAAAGCCAAAGGCGAAGGCCCGGAAAAAACCCCGAGCCTGGACGAGGCCGGCGCCAGCCACGGTGAGTTGCGGCATACAGTGGGCTTCGACCTGGTGCAGATGACGTCCGAGTTCCGCCATTTGCGCGCCTGTGTGATCCGCCTCTGGGTCGACAGCCTGGAATCGCCCGACATGGCGTATTTTCAGGACATGATCCGTTTCAACGAAGCCATCGATGAAGCCCTGGCCGAATCGACGGCTGCCTACGCCGAGCAGGTTGCTCATTCACGGGATATCTTTCTCGCGATCCTCGGCCATGACCTGCGCGCGCCTTTGCAAGCGGTGACCATGTCGATCGAACTGCTGATGCGCAAGACCGCGTTACAGGACGATGCCCTTCAGTGCGCCCTCAACATCAAGCAGGGTTCGCGGCACATGGCGGCGATGGTCAGCGACCTGCTGGAACTGGTGCGCAGCCGCCTGGGCAAGAGCCTGCCGATCGAACCGGCGCCGATGGACCTGGCTGACGCGGCGCGCGCGGCCATCGCCGAAGCCTGCGCCGGTAATCCGGAAAGTGATCCGACACTGAAAACCGAGGGTGACACCCGTGGCAACTGGGACGCCGGACGGATCGATCAACTGCTGCAGAATCTGATCGGCAATGCCTTGCAGCATGGGTCTGATCCGCGCGAAGTGATCGTGACGTTGAAGGGAGAAGCCAGGCACGTGCTGCTGACCGTGCACAACTGCGGCAACCCCATTCCCGCAGAAGCCATCGGCACGATTTTCGATCCATTGGTGCGCAGTGCCGACGAAGAACTCGGCCAGCCGTCGACCAGCCTCGGTCTGGGCCTGTTCATCATCAAGGAAGTGGTGACCGCCCACGGCGGGGCGATCGAAGTCAGTTCAAGCGAAGCCGACGGAACACTGTTCAGCGTGACGCTGCCCAGACAGATTTGAAACGCTACTCGACCACCAGCCGCGCCAGACGCTGACGGAGCATGCGGTTCTCGGATCGCAACTCCTGCACTTCTTCCAGCAGGTCCAGCGCCAGGGCGACGCCTTCCCATTCCAGCTCCAGGTCGCGCCGCAGCTTGGCGGCGCGTTTGGCCAGGGTCAGTTCGTAGTCGGTGAAGCGCCATTCCCTGGGCTGCGCGCCCTGAGGTTCGAGGATGCCGTGCTCGACGATTTCGATCACGTAGACGTCCGACAGGTCGGCCGCCTCACAGAATTCTGCCATGTCCAGTTGAACGATCAGGGGGCTGCTCATGATGGGCTACTCCGTCGTCAGTATCAGAAGTTCTCTCGCGGGTTGAAGGCGGCCTTCTTCGCCAGTTCCTGCCACAGCGCCTTGACGTCATCGCCGTTGGCTTTGGGCATCACGGCCTTGAGCTGGACGAACAGATAACCGCGCTCGCCCGCCTTGTTCTGCAGACCGTGGCCCTTGGCACGCATGCGCTGGCCGTTCTGGCTGCCGGCCGGGACCTTGAGGTTGATCTTGCCGGTCAGGGTCGGCACGGCCACTTCGGCGCCCAGCGCCAGCTCCCACGGTGCCAACGGCAAGGTGATGATCAGGTTTTCGCCTTCAACGTCGAATTTCGGGTGCGGCGCGAAACGGATGGTCAGGTACAGATCGCCATTGGCGCCGCCACCGATGCCCGGTGCGCCCTGGCCCTTGAGGCGGATGCGCTCGCCGTCGGCCACGCCGGCCGGGATCTTCACGTTCAGGCTCTTGCTGGTGTTGCTGACATGCTGGCCCGAACCGTTGTATTGCGGGACCTGGAAGCTGATCTTTTTCGATTCGTTCGAAAGCGTCTCTTCCAGAAAGATCGGCAGTTCCAGTTCCACGTCTTGCCCTCGCCGTCCGGCGCTGCGGGATTGCCGGCCAGCGCCGCCACCGAAACCGGGGCCGCGATTGCCGAAGATCGAACTGAAGAAGTCCGAGAAGTCACCGGTGTCGCCACCGCCGCCACCAAAGCCGCCACGGCTCTGCCAGCCCGGCGGCCCCTGAAACGGCTGACCGTGCTGGCCATAACGACGCAGTTCGTCGTATTCGGCGCGCTTGTCGGCGCTTTTCAGCGCTTCATAGGCTTCCGAGGCGTCCTTGAACTTGGCCTCGGCGTCCTTTTCCTTGCTGACATCGGGGTGGTATTTGCGCGCCAGCTTGCGATAGGCAGCCTTGATCGCCTTGTCGTCAGCCGTCGGCTCCACGCCGAGTATCTTGTAATAGTCTTTGAAGTCCATCGAAGGAATCACCATCCGTTATCGATTTCGCGCCGATGCCAGCATGCGCCGATTCGCACGTGCCGGGTTGACCGATCTCAAGGTTGTGACCGGGTGGCGCAGCAGAAGTTTATCGGCAGTGGACGGCGGTTCTTGCGACCGCCGGTATGTCTGCCGGCCCATGCCAGCAAGTTTGGGGCAAAGCGCCGAGTTTCAAGCAAGCTTAGTCGTGAAATAGCAGATGACCGGCCTTCGAATCTGTCGCGCACTGACATACACTGCGCGGCCGTTTTTTGACCGGAACCGAAAGACCATGAAAGACGCCTCTCCAGCCCGTGCCTGCGGCATCGACTTCGGCACGTCCAACTCCACCGTCGGCTGGCTGCGCCCCGGCATGGAAACGATGATCGCGCTGGAAGACGACAAGATCACCCTGCCGTCGGTGGTCTTTTTCAACATCGAAGAGCGCCGTCCGGTTTACGGCCGTCTGGCGCTGCACGAATACCTGGAAGGCTACGAAGGCCGGCTGATGCGCTCGCTCAAGAGCCTGCTGGGTTCCAAGCTGATCAAGCACGACACCAGCGTCCTCGGCACCGCGATGCCGTTCAAGGACTTGCTCGGGCTGTTCATCGGCCAGCTCAAGAGCCGCGCCGAAGCGACCGCCGGTCGTGAGTTCGAGCAAGTGGTGCTGGGCCGTCCGGTGTTCTTCGTCGACGACGATCCGCTGGCCGACCAGGAAGCCGAAGACACCCTGGTGGAAGTGGCGCGCAAGCTCGGCTTCAAGGACGTGTCGTTCCAGTACGAGCCGATTGCCGCGGCCTTCGACTACGAGTCGACCATCGAAAAGGAAGAGCTGGTCCTGATCGTCGACATCGGCGGTGGTACCTCGGACTTCTCGCTGGTGCGCCTGTCGCCCGAACGTCGTGGTGTGGATAACCGCCACGACGACATCCTCGCCACCGGCGGCGTGCACATCGGCGGGACCGACTTCGACAAACAGCTGAGCCTGCAGGGCCTTATGCCGCTGTTCGGCTACGGCAGCCGCATGAAAAGCGGCGCGTTCATGCCGACCAGCCACCACATGAACCTGGCGACCTGGCACACCATCAACTCGGTGTACTCGCAGAAATCGACCCTGGCCCTGGGCAGCATGCGCTACGACATCGAGGACACCGGCGGCATCGACCGTCTGTTCAAGCTGATCGAACAGCGCGCCGGGCACTGGCTGGCGATGGAAGTGGAAGAAACCAAGATCCACCTGACCCACAACGACAGTCGCCATGTGCCGCTGGATCGCATCGAGTCGGGCCTGAGCGTGGAACTGACCCGGGCATTGTTCGAGTCGGCCATCGAGTCGCAGCTCGAGCGCGTGCGCGGCAGCGTCACCCAATTGTTGGCCGACGCCAATGTGGCGGTGGGTCAGGTCGATACGGTGTTCTTCACCGGCGGTTCCAGCGGCATCCCGGCACTGCGCAACAGCGTCTCGGCGATGCTGCCGAACGCGCGGCATGTGGAAGGGAACATCTTTGGCAGCATTGGTAGCGGTCTGGCGATTGAAGCCATGAAACGTTACGGCTCGGTGAACTGATCCAAAAGCGGCGGTGCACCCTTCGCGAGCAANTCCTGTGGGAGCGGGCTTGCTCGCGAAAGGGCCAGTTCAGACGCTGGAAGTCTGGATCAAACCATCCCGCCCAGCTTCAACTCACTCTTCAGATACGCGTAATAAATCGGCCCCGCCACCACCCCCGGCAGGCCGAACGCGGCCTCGAACACCAGCATTGCCAGCAGCAACTCCCAGGACTTGGCACTGATCTGCCCGCCGACGATGCGCGCGTTGAGAAAGTATTCGAGCTTGTGGATAAAGATCAGGTAGCCCAGCGCCGCAATCGCCACCCAGATCGACAGCGACAGGCCGACGATGGTAATCAGCGTGTTCGACATCAGATTGCCGATCACCGGTAGCAGGCCGAGCAGGAAGGTCAACACGATCAGGGTCTTGGTCAGCGGCAGCTTGATCCCGAACAGCGGCAGGATCACGGCCAGGAAGATCCCGGTGAAGAAGGTGTTGAGCAGGGAAATCTTGATCTGTGCGAACACGATGTTGCGAAACGCCTGAACCAGCAGGTGCAGACGGTCGAACAGGGCGGCCGCCAGCGGCTTGCGCTTGGTGACGTCCGGCACGCGCTGCAAGGCGATGATCGCGCCGAGCACCATGCCGATCAGCAGCGTCACGAACATGTGCGCCGCGTCTTTGCCCACCAGTTGCAGTTCGGACAAATGCTTGCTCGCCCATTCACCGATGGCCACCCGGAACTCGGCGGCACTGGCCGGCAGGTAGCTATCGATAAACGGCGGCAGTTGCCCGCGGGCGCGATCAACCACACCCATGAATTTGTCGAGGGAAGCACCGGGGTTTTCCGCCTCGTGCAACAGGAAACTGATGGCCCCGGCAAAGATCAGTGCCAGCACACTCACCACCAGCGTGCCCAGCAGCGCCACCGCCAGCCAGCGCGCACGCCGGCCTTCGATCAACCGTTGCAGTTGCGGGGTGAGCATGTTGACCAGTTCAAACACCAGCAACCCGGCCAGCAGACTGGGCAGCAAACGCAATGGCAACACCAGCAACAGACCGCCGAAAATGATGATGCAACTGACCCAGAACACAACATGACGCTCAGAAAACGTTGGCATACAGCCTCAAAACGAACGGCGTAAAAGGATTGGCAGTCTGCCAGCGATCCGAGAGGAGCACTAGGGATATGCGGGCAGCCCTTTCGGGCCTCATCGCTGGCAAGCCAGCTCCCACACGTTAAGTGTCGAACACAAATATTTTGAACAGCCTCACTCCCTGTGGGAGCGCGCTTGGTCCGGGCGGCGATCCGACGACGGGGCCAGCACACTCACCACGAAGCTGCGGGGTTTATTTTTTCTTCAGGCAATCACTCATGAAGGTCTTACGCGCATCGCCGGTCAGGGCCTTGGTGGCCGCGTCGGCGTTACAGGTCTTCATTTTCTGTTGCTGCGGGGTCAGGGCCTTGGCGTCGTTGGCCGCCGGTGCTGCCTTGAGGCAGGTGCTCATGAAGGCTTTGCGCTCGTCGCCCTTGAGGCTCTTGGCCGTAGCGTCGGCGTTGCAGGTGGTCATTTTGTTCTGTTGCGCCGTGGCGGCGAAACCCTGGGAGCACAGCAGCAGACCGATCATCAACAAAGGGACACGCAACATCTTCATGGAGTTTTCTCCTTGGCGCCGCCTCGATGGAGGTGGCCTCTGCTGGAGTGTAGTCAAAGCTTGTTACACCTTCCTAGCCTCAAGATGGCTGCGCCGATACTGCTCCGGGGTACATCCGGCCTGCCGGGCAAACATGGCGATGAAGGCCGAACCGCTGCTGTAGCCGAGATCGAAGGCGATTTCTTGCACGCTGCGCGAACTCTCCAGCGCCTCGATCGCCGCAAGATAGCGCAGCCGCTGACGCCATTCGCCGAAACTCATCCCCAGCTCCCGCACGAACTGCCGGGCCAGGGTGCGCTCGCTGACATGCACCTGCGCCGCCCAGTTCGCCAGCGGCTGGTTGTTGCCGGGCTCGGCCTGCAGGGTTTCAAGGATGGTCAGCAATCCGGGGCTGCTGGCGTAGGGCAGATAGCATTGATGAACCGGCGCCTGGCGCAATTGATCCACCAACACCTGGGCCAGGCGCTGGTCGGCTTCGAACGCGGGAATCTTCACATCGCGGGCGGCGAAGTCCTTGAGGATCGCCTTGAGAATGTCGCTGATCGCAAGAGTGCAGGCCTGCGCCGGCAAATCGGAACACACATCCGGCGCCAGGCACACCGCCCGATAATTGACCGGCTGATGGCTGTAGAAACTGTGCTCGACCTGCGGCGGCACCCACACCGCGTACTGCGGCGGCGACATGAAACGGCTGCCGTCGACATCCATGTGCAGCACGCCGTGGGCTGCGTACTCCAGCGTGCCCCACGGATGGCGGTGCGGCGCGGCGTATTCATGGGCGTTGAAGTCGGCATAGCGGAAATACACTGCCGACGGCAGTTCGCTGAAATCCAGCAGATCGATGTGTTTACTGTTCATGCTGTCCGGAATCAGGGGCGGGTTGTCCGGTTCGCAGTATAGGCCTGTATCCAGACAGGGGATAATCGCCGTTCATCAACGTACTGGTTTCTCCTCCCATGCAATACGCGTTTCCCCTGCTGGCGATTTTCATCTGGGCCGGCAACACCGTGATCAACAAGCTCGCGGTCGGTGCGATCTTTCCCGCCGAGATCGGCTTTTACCGCTGGCTGCTCGCCGGCCTGCTGTTTACCCCGTTCATGCTCAAGAAGGTGATCGCGCACTGGCCGCAGATTCGCCCGAACCTGGGCAAGATCTTCATCCTCGGCGTGCTCGGCATGGCGGTCTATCAGAGCCTGGCCTACTTCGCCGCGACCCTGACCAGCGCCACCAACATGGGCATCATCCTGTCGCTGATGCCGTTGATGTCGCTGGCCATGGCGATCATCAGCCTCGGCCAGCGCCTGACGGCCGGTGCTCTGGTCGGTGCGCTGCTGTCGTTCGCCGGTGTGCTGGTGGTGGTGTCGTCCGGCAGCCTCGGCGCATTGCTGCAACACGGGGTGAACCTGGGTGACGCGATGATGCTGGTCGCCACCCTCGCCTACGCGATCTACAGCACCCTGCTGAAAAAGTGGCAGCTGCGCCTGCCGCCGCTGGTGTTGCTGTATTTGCAGGTGCTGGTGGCGGTGGTGGTGCTGTTTCCGCTGTACGCCGTGTCGCCGAAAACCGGCCTGACCCTGCAGAACATTCCGCTGGTGCTGTATGCGTGCCTGCTGGCCTCGATGCTTGCGCCACTGGCGTGGATGCAGGCCGTGCAGCGTCTGGGCCCGAGCCGGACCACGCTGTTCTTCAACCTGCTGCCGCTGATCACGGCGCTGATTGCAGCACTGGTGCTGAAGGAGCAACTGGCGATGTACCACCTGGTCGGTGGCTTGCTGACCTTGGGCGGAGTGATTCTTTCCGAGCGCTGGACGACGGTGCTCGGCCGCAGACTCCGCGTCGCCTGATCGGGCGCCTTCGCTGGCAAGCCAGCTCCCACAGGGTTGGTGTCGAGCACAGATCTTGTGCACACCTGAATCACTGTGGGAGCGGGCTTGCTCGCGAAGAACGATAACTCGGTTTAACGGTTAAACCCCGGCGGCTTTCAACCGTGCCGCATGCTCGACAAACAGCCGCACCGGATCCGCGCCTTTGCCGACCAGTCCCAGCGACTGGTTGACGATGTCGAAGTGATCCATCGGGTAGTCATCGCCGATGACCGTGCCCAAGTGCGAGCTGTAGCGTCCGACCATGCCGTCGCACTGCCCCGGCTCGCGCACGAAGGTTTTGGCGAACAACCGGCAACTGCGGTTGGTGCCGTCGAACAGGTTGCCACCACGATCGGTCTTGCCCGGCTGCAAGGTGCCGGACCACGAGTAGTAGCGCACGCCGTTGACCTCTTCCGGCCCGTGCCCGCCCCAGGTTTGCGGCAGGCCCTGTGGATAACGCTGGTTGAACAGCGCCACGCCTTCGGTGGTCAGCGAGTGGTGCGAGGCGTGGATATCCACCGGTAGTTTCGGCCCGTGATAGCCGGTTTCCAGCAGTGCCATCAGCCAGCCGACAAAGCGTAACAGCGCCTCAAGAATGCGACCCTTGGCGCTGTCCGCCGGATAGTGTTTGGCCAGGTAGTCGGCCAGTTCCGAACCGTGATTGGGCCCGGCCACCGACGTCACCGAGGCCACCAGGTCCGGACGCTTGGCCGCCGCGTAACGCGCCGTCAGCGAGCCCTGGCTATGGCCGAACAGATTGACCTTGGCCGCGCCGGTCTCACGCAGGATTTCATCGATGCGCGCCAGCAACTGCTCGCCGCGCACTTCGGTGGAATTGAGCGGCGACACCTGCACCGCAATCACCGTTGCACCACCCCGGCGCAATGCTTTGATGATCCCGTACCAGTACGGGTACAGCACCAGACGGATGAAACCGAGCATTCCCGGCACCAGCACCAGTGGATAACGTGTGGCCGAATCTTGCGACATGGGCAAACATCCTTGTGGTCGGTGAGTGGATGCAAGGCGTGCAAAACGCCCGCCAAGCATCCTCCTCGATGATGACAACTCCACGACCAGCCTACTTCAGCCCCACCACCCCCGCCACAATCAGCCCCACCGACAGCAACTTCACCAGCGTCAGACTCTCGCCCAGCAGGGCGAAACCGAGAAACACCGTGCCGAGCGAACCGATGGCGGTCCAGATCGGATAGGCGATGCTCACCGGCAACTCGCGCATCGCCAGGGTCAGGAAGTACACCCCGCCCACCGCCGCGACCACGGTAATCAGCGACGGCCACAGCCGGGTGAAACCCTCGGCATACTTCATGCCCATGGCGAAAGTGACCTCAAACCCGGCCGCGATCAGCAGAAACAGCCAGGCCACCTAGAACTCCCGGGCCAGGTCAAGCAAGCGCTGCTCGGCCTCGGCCACCGACACCGCGAAGGTGCGCTCGGCGGATTCCTCGCCCTCGGCGGCGACCACCGTGACGTCGTTGATACCGATGAAACCCAATGCCGTGCGCAGCCATGGATCGGCGTGGTTCAGCGCCTCCAGCTCGCCACCCGGGCCGAATCCGAAACCGCCGCGACTGGTGACGATCAGCGCCTTCTTGCCCTGCAACAGCGGCGTGTACTGGGCGATGCCGTTGTCGAGGGTGTGATCAAACGTCAGGCCCAACCGGACGATCTGATCGACCCAGGCCTTGAGGCCGCTGGGCACGTTGAAGTTGTACATCGGCGTGGAAATCAGCAGCAGGTCGTGATCGAACAGCTCGCCCACCAGTTGATCGCTGAGCGCCAGATCGGCTTGCATGGTCAGCGGTCGAGCCTCGGGCTCCGGGTAAAACGCCGCCGCGACAAACGCCTCATTAACCGCCGGAATCACCGCCCGCCCGACTTCACGGCGGGTGACCTGAGCCTGTGGATGGCGGACTTGCCAGGCGCTGAGAAAGCTTTCTGCCAGACGCCGCGAATGAGAACGTTCACCGCGTGGGCTGGCATGGATTGCAAGAATCTTGCTCATCTGAATCTCCTTGAGGTCTAGACTTGAGTGACTGTGTGGCGCCAGATTGCAGGCATCACATCACCGCCTCAAATGAGCAAAAATCAGTCGGGATGAATTGATCTCATCCGTGGAGTTTTCATGTTCGCAGCCTTGCCCCTGACCGCCCTGCGCGCGTTCGAATCCGCCTCACGTCTGTTGAGTTTCAAGGCGGCCGCCGAAGAACTGGCGGTGACGCCCACGGCGATTTCCCATCAGATCCGCTCGCTGGAGGACTGGCTCGGCGTGGCGCTGTTCGAACGCCTGCCGCGTCAGGTGCGCCTGACCGAGGGCGGCGAGCGGCTGTTTCGCAGCCTGCACGGCGCATTTCTGGAAGTGGCGCAAAGCGTCGACACCCTGCGCCCGCAACGCAGCGGCAGCAGCTTGACGCTGTCGACCACCGCCGCGTTTGCTGCGCTATGGCTGGTGCCGCGCCTGGGGCGGTTTTACGCCAGGCACCCGAATATCAATGTGCGCCTGGATACGCATTGCGAAGTCATCGACCTGCATCAGGACGCGAGCGTCGACCTGGTGTTGCGCTACAGCCTCGACGATTACCCGAACCTCTACGGGTTGTGCCTGTTCGATGAATCGTTCGGCGTGTACGGCTCGCCGGAACAGGTGGCGCTGGCCGCCCGTCGCACCCCGGCGCTGATCAGCGTGCATTGGCACAATTCGAAGCTCTACGCCCACGGCTGGGAGGCCTGGTGCGCGCAGTCGGGCGAGAACTGGCTGAATCAACACCCGGCCGTCCGCGAGTACGACGAAGAGCATTACGCCCTGCAAGCGGCCATTGCCGGACAGGGGCTGGTGCTGGCGAGCAACATTCTGGTGTCGCAGAGCGTCGCCAGCGGTCTGCTGGTGCCGTACAAGGGCGAGGTCCAGGTCGATGGCGCCGGATACAGCGCACTTTGCGTACCGGGCCGCGAGCGGCACCCGCCGGTGAAGGCGTTTTTTGCCTGGCTGCGCGAGGAGGCATTGCTTTCGGGACATGCCCCGCGCTGAATCCGACAAAACTTTTTGCCGCGTTCATCACTCACAACCAGGTAACGATCACGTCAGCAGAACGTGACGCCAATCGGATTAGCCTCCAGGAGACTGAAATGAGTGATCTGCATTTGTCTGATGTTCAAACCCTGCGCGAGCGCGCACGACTGCATGTGGAAAATGGCGCGGTGACCGAAAGCTACAGCGCCAACCGTGAAGAAGTGCTGCGCCTGCTCAACGAGTCGCTGGCCACTGAACTGGTCTGCGTCTTGCGCTACAAGCGCCACTACTTCATGGCCAACGGCCTGAAAGCCAACGTCGCCGCCAACGAGTTCCTCGAGCACGCCACTCAGGAAGCCGAACACGCCGACCGTCTCGCCGAACGCATCGTGCAACTGGGCGGCGAGCCCGAATTCAACCCTGACCTGCTGTCGAAGATGTCCCACGCGCAATACGTGGCCGGCAACACCTTGAAGGAAATGGTCTACGAGGACCTGGTGGCCGAGCGGATCGCCATCGACAGCTACCGCGAGATCATCCAGTACATCGGTGAAAAGGATCCGACCACCCGCCGGATCTTCGAAGACATCCTGGCTCAGGAAGAAGAGCATGCCGATGACATGGCCGATATCCTGAAAGACCTCTGACTCCTCCAGATCCAATCGCGGGCAAGCCCGCTCCCACAGGTTCAGTGAAACGCTGTGGGAGCGGGCTTGGTCCGGGCGGCGATCCGACGAAGAGGCCCTGTCAATCACCGATCATTTTGTAGGTTTCACTGTGACGGGTGCCTTGCCCGCCTTCATCTGCTCCAGCAACGGCGCGCACTGATTCGGCTCGCCGCCGCTCGGCGCCACCAGTGCCAGCAGCCCCGCCGCCGGGGCCGCGATCACGCCCAGCGCCACCATCCCCGCCCCGCGCAACATCAACGGCACCGCTTTCACCCCGGCATCCGGCTTGATGAACTTGCCGCGTACATACAACGGCGAACGCAGGGAAATCAAACGCCAGCCCTTGGACTCCGGCGTCACCGTCAGATCCAGTTGCTCGGTGGCCATGTTCGCCGTGCCGTCGATGTAGATGATCGCGTTCTCGGTATCGAACACAAACAGCCGCGTACTGGCCAGGCCGGTCTTGATGTCGAAGTCCGCCGCCGCGCAGTTGATCTTCACTTCCTTGTCGCCAAAGATCTTGCCGACCACGTAGTTGCCGACGTTCAGGCCTGCCAGCTCCATCAACTCGCGACTGATGGCGCCGTCGTTGATCAGCATCTTCAGGTTGCCATTGGCGCCGCCCAGCAGCTTCGCCACCGAGTTGCCGCGACCGGCGATGTCGGCATCACCGTTGAGCTCGCCGAAACTGGTCTTCATCGGTTCGAAGGTCGGGAACAGCTGTTTGAGCTTGAACTTGCGCGCGGTCAATTTGGCCCGGCCTTCCAGTGGCTCGGTACGACCGTTGAGGCGAATCTGCGCATCGAGATTGCCGCCGGCTACACCGAAGCGCAGTGGCTCCAGACTCAGTTCGCCGTCGTTGAGTTTCAGGTGGGTATAGAGATCGGTGAAAGGCAGTTCTTCACTGTGGACGATGCGTTTGCCGGTGAATTCGACGTCGGCGTCCATGTCGCGCCAGCGCTCGGTCTTGAATTCTTCCACCGGCAACACCTTGTCCGCCGGCTGCTTGCTTTCGCCGCCACGGGCCTTCTGCTTGGCATTGGAGTCGGCACCGATCAGCGGCGCGAGGTCGGCAAACAACAGTTGATTGGACAGCAGCGCGCCACTCAGCTTGGGCCGTGGCTGGCTGGCGACGTAAGCCAGATCGCCATGGATGTCGCTGCTGCCGATCTTGCCGTTGAACTGTTCGTAGCGGAACTGCGCGCCGCCCGGCTCATGCAGCTTGGCGATCAAATGGCCGTCGGTGGCATAAGGCGGGGTGTCCGGTAGGGTCACGCCGGTCAGCGGATACAGATTGCCGAGGCTGGCGCCCGCCAGTTTCAGGCGCAGGTCGAGGGCGCCGAGATTCAGCGGATCGGTCAGGGTGCCGGCGAGTTCGATGCTGGTATCGCCGATCTTCGCCTGGGCCTGCAACGGGAACGGTTTGCTCGCATCCTGTAGCGCCAGCAGACCGCCGATCTTGCCCTGGCCGGCGAGTTTCTGGCCGTGGTACTGGCCGGTGACTTTCAGGCCGAAGGCGTAATCCTGAGGTGCGCCGCCCTTGTCCTGCGCGGTTTTCGCGGCTTTGTCGCCGACGATGTCGCTGAACGGAATCGGCTTGCCCAGCGGATCGATCAGCAAGTCGAGGTTGGTCCTGAGGGTCTGGTCATCCAGGGTGACGTGGCCCTTGTCGAAACCGATGGCGCCGATGTCGACCACCCAGTTCGAGGGCTCGGTGTTCGGGTCCTTGGGATCGAACTTGAAGGTCCAGTTGGCGCGACCGTCGGCCAGGCGCTGCAATTGTGCGTTCGGCTCAGTCAGGTCGATCCGAGGGATCGTCACCCGTTGCGCCAGCAAGGCCAGTGGCGAGATGCGCAGCTCGACCCGTTTGAGGGTGACCATCTGCGGCTGTTTCGACCAGTCCGGATTGCCCAGCGTCAGGTCTTCGGCCACCACATGCGGCCACGGCACCCAGGCGCGCCAGCCGCCCTCGTCGATTTCGCGCCGCCAGACCACCGACAGGTTGCCGTTGATGGCGAACGGTCGGTGCAATTCTTCCGAGACTTTGGCATTGAGCGGCGGCTTGATCCGGTTCCAGTCGAAAAACACGATGACCAACACCAGCACCGCCAGAAGCAGCACAAGGGTGGCGAAGGTCCAGGCGAAGATTTTACGGGTGCGCGTCATGCACAAAGCTCCTGAAGACGACTGCATCCATTGGCACGACGCAGCTGAAACGGCAGGCCATGATGGCCCTCATGAAATCTGTGACTGACAAACAGCCCGCAGGTTTAATCCAAAGCCCCAGCGAGGGAAAAAACGGTCGTCATTCTGACCGATCGGTCGAATTGGCGTTACCGCCCCCGCACATTTGCGGGGCGCACGTGGGTGGAAAATACCCACCGCAGTGCAAAACCGCCCGCCCGAAACGCCCGAGCTAGAGCCTCCCAATGGAACAATCAATTCTGTTGATTATTACCATTGTGTTTATGAACTTTTATATCGACTTATCGAGAGTAGCATTAGCTTCGTACCCACTTTATCGCCCTCCCAAGGAGCAACCCATCATGAAACGCCAACTTCTGTTCAGTCTTACCCTCTCGATGCTGGCCAGCACCGCTTTCGCTCTGCCAGCTGCCGATCAAGCGACTCCGCAAGTCAAAACCAGCCACTCGGTGTTCAGCCAGACCGTTGCTGCTGATGGCTCGGACCGCACTCCACAAGGCCAGACCCTGGCTGAAAACGGTCGTAACCGTCTGGAAGAAAAAGGCCTGGTTCAAGATGGCTATGACAAAACCCCACAAGGTCAAACCGTAGCTGAGGGCGGTCGCGATCGTCTGGAAGAGAAAGGTCTGGTTCAAGACGGTTCGGATCGCACTCCACAAGGTCAAACCCTGGCCTCTGACGGCGGCGACCGTACCCCACAAGGCCAGACCCTGGCATCGGACGGTGGTGATCGCACCCCACAAGGTCAAACCCTGGCCGAAGGCGGTGGTGACCGTGTGATCGAACGCAACAGCGCTTTGAGCTAAGCCCATGGTGGCCTGGAAAAAAAGCCCAATCCCCGGATTGGGCTTTTGACTTTTCAGCAGCCTGTATAAAGAAGTCGCGATTTCCCTGCTCCATCTCCCCCGCTGCCGTTCGACGCCGACAAAGCCGATTTGCTAGAGTGCGGCGCTTGTCTTGCCTAAGAACACACCCTTGCGATGCTGCCCCGCGCCGAACAGAAACAACAGACCCGCAACGCCCTGATGGACGCTGCCCGCCACTTGATGGAAAGCGGCCGAGGATTCGGCAGCCTGAGCCTGCGTGAAGTGACGAAAACCGCCGGCATCGTGCCCACCGGTTTCTACCGGCATTTCGCCGACATGGACGAACTCGGCCTGGTGCTGGTCAGTGAAGTCGGCCAGACCTTCCGCGAAACCATCCGCCTGGTGCGCCACAACGAATTTGTCATGGGCGGCATCATCGATGCGTCGGTGCGGATCTTCCTCGACGTGGTCAGCGCCAACCGTTCGCAATTCCTGTTTCTGGCCCGCGAGCAGTACGGCGGATCGTTGCCGGTGCGTCAGGCCATCGGCCGCTTGCGTGAAGACATCAGCTCCGACCTGGCGGCGGACCTGGCCCTGATGCCCAAGCTTCAGCATCTGAATCGCGATGGCCTGAGCGTGATGGCCGACCTGATCGTCAAATCGGTGTTCGCCACCCTGCCGGACATCATCGACCCGCCCGCCGAAGCTCTGCCGGAGCATCTGACGCCCCAGGCGAAGATCACCCAGCAGTTGCGCTTTATCTTTATCGGGCTGAAGCACTGGCAAGGGCTCGGCAGTACCGAATAGTTCTCCTCCAGATCCCACACGGGCTCCTGTGTCACAGCTCACATTTGGTGCATGTAAAAAACTTCATGCACCAAAACATCTCACAATCCTGCAACATCTTGAAACATCCACTACGCTCCGACAGGGTTTTCCTACATCTCGTCCGATTGGCAAGCCCCTTGCTCTAGCCTGAGCATTGTCCACTGCTGGAAGCTTTCCGATGCTGGTGATTCACCGCAGAATCGACCCCCAACCCGTCTGGGCCGCCGAGTTGCACCTGACCTTCGAAGCCAGGAGCAAAAGCCGCTTGCGCTGTTTCAGTGCCGAAGGCGAGGACGTCGGACTGTTTCTGGAGCGCGGTCAGCCGCCGCTGTATGACGGTGAGTGCCTGCAAGCCGAAGATGGCCGGATCGTCCGGGTCTGCGCCCGCCCCGAACAATTGCTGCACGTCACCTGCGCCAATGCTTTCGAACTGACCCGCGCCGCCTATCACCTGGGCAATCGCCATGTGGCGCTGCAAGTCGGTGACGGCTGGCTGCGGCTACTCGACGATTACGTGCTCAAGGCGATGCTTGAACAACTGGGCGCGCAGGTCGAATCGATCGAAGCACCCTTTCAGCCCGAGCACGGCGCCTACGGTGGCGGCCATCATCATTCGCGGCACGGTGACGAAGACTTCAACTACGCGCCGAAACTCCATCAGTTCGGCGTCCGTTTGTGAACCCGGCCTGGGCGCTGCTGCGCCTGGCCAGTCCGCAATTGCCGATTGGCGGCTACAGCTATTCCCAGGGCCTGGAAATGGCTGTGGATAACGGCCGCGTCGACAGCCCGGACAGCGCCCGCCGCTGGATCAGCGATCAATTGCTGCTCAACCTCGCGCGGTTCGAAGCGCCGATGCTGCTCGCCCATTGCCAAGCTGCGGCGGATGAAAACTGGGATGAATTGCGCAAGCTCTGCGAAAGCCACCGCGCCAGCCGCGAAACCCGCGAACTGCATCTGGAGAGCCGGCAGATGGGCTACTCGTTGCAGCAATTGCTCAACGGCTTGCCCGAGCTCGATCAGGCCGCGCGGGACTTCCTTGAACACTGCGCCGAACCGCATCTTGCTCTGTGCTGGGCACTGGCCGCGCGCGCCTGGCAGATCAGCCCGCAGGACGCCCTCGCTGCGTGGCTGTGGAGCTGGCTGGAAAACCAGCTCGCGGTGCTGATGAAAACCCTGCCGCTGGGCCAGCAAGCCGCCCAGCGCCTGACCAGCGAACTGCTGCCGCTGCTGCAACAGGCCCAGCAGGACGCCACCCGAATCAATCCCGAACACCTCGGCAGCGCCGCGTTCGGTCTGTCCCTGGCGTGCATGGCCCATGAGCGCCAGTACAGCCGCCTGTTCCGTTCCTAGGGCCTTTTATCTGGAGAAGCACATGAACACACAACCCCTGCGCGTCGGCATCGGCGGCCCGGTCGGTTCCGGCAAGACCGCGTTGACCCTGGCCCTGTGCCTGGCCCTGCGCGAGCGCTACAACCTGGCTGTAGTCACGAACGACATCTATACCCGCGAAGACGCCGACTTTCTGGTGCGCAACGAAGCCCTGGCGCCGGAACGCATCATCGGCGTGGAAACCGGCGGCTGCCCGCACACGGCGATCCGCGAGGACGCCTCGATCAACCTCGAAGCGGTGGATCAACTGAACCGACGTTTTCCGGGGCTGGACCTGATTCTGGTGGAGTCCGGCGGCGACAACCTTTCCGCAACCTTCAGCCCGGAACTGTCCGACCTGACCATCTACGTGATCGACGTTTCCGCCGGCGACAAGCTGCCGCGCAAGGGCGGGCCCGGCATTTGCAAATCCGACCTGCTGGTGATCAACAAGATCGACCTTGCGCCGCTGGTCGGCGCCTCGCTGGAGATGATGAACAGCGACACCCAACGCATGCGCAACGGCAAGCCGTTCGTGTTCAGCAACCAGAAAACCGGTCAGGGCCTGGAAGACATCATCGCCTTCATCGAACGCCAGGGCCTGCTGACTGCAGCCTGATTCACTGCTCAACAAGGAAGCTTATCCATGACACTCAAACGTATTCTCGGCGCCGTCGCGCTGCTGCTGACCCCGGCCCTGGCCTTCGCCCACCCTGGCCACGGCGACTCTGGTCTGGTGGCCGGCATCAGCCACCCGATCGGCGGCCTCGACCATTTGCTGGCAATGCTGGCCGTCGGCCTGTGGGCCGCGCAGCAGCAAGGCGCCGCACGCTGGGCGCTGCCATGCACCTTTGTCGGCACCATGCTGATCGGTGGCCTGCTCGGCTTTGAAGGGCTGGAATTGCCGGTGCTGGAAAGCGGGATTGCCGCCTCGGTGCTGGCGCTGGGTCTGGCGGTGGCGCTGGCGGTGCGTCCACCACTGATGATGGCGGTGGCGGCGACGGCGCTGTTTGCGCTGTTCCACGGCGTGGCCCACGGCCTCGAGTTGCCGGACATGTCGAGCCCTTGGGCGTATGCCGCCGGTTTCGTGGTCGCGACCGCGGCGCTGCACGCAGCGGGTTATGCGGTCGTGCGTTTTCTGCCTCAGGCGGCCGCGCCGCTGGTTCGACTGGCCGGAGCGGCTTCGGCAGTGACAGGCGCGTGGTTGCTGGCCGGCTGAACTGCACCTCTGATCGTTCCCGCGCATGGCGCGGGAACGATCGATCGCCACTCTCTGCTACCATGTCGCGCAATCGCCCCTGCCGTGACGACGTCCGCCCATGCCCCACGCTTCCCGCTCCACCTCCCTGCCTGAACTGACCGCCCTGTTCGGCGAAGTGCAACAGCACTTTCTGAACGTGATCGTGCCCCTCTGGCAAGGACCGGGCTGGAACGCCGACATGGCGTTGCCTTACGAGGCGCTGGACGCCGCGCATCAGCCGCTGCCACCGCAGCGCTATCGGGCCATGGCCTGCGCACGGCAGCTGTACCTGTTTTCCAGCCTGATCGGGGTTGTGGATAACGCCGAAATCCGCGCGGCTGCACTGTTCCGCTCCCTGCAACGGCACTTCCACGATGCCGAGCACGGCGGCTGGTTCTACAGCATCGATCCGCAGGGCAAACCGCTGGATCAGCGCAAGGATCTCTACACCCACGCCTTCATCCTGTTCGCTTGCGCGCATTACTGGGAAAAATCCCGCGAGCCCTTGGTGGAATCGACGCTCAACGCTGCGCTGGAAGTGATCGGCCGGCGCTTCGCAACGGGCGACGGCCTCTACGAAGCCTGCCTTGATCGCGACTGGATCACGCTGGAAACCGGCCCGCTGCAAAATCCGCTGATGCACCTGGCCGAAGCCTTCCTGGCCACCTTGGCGGTGCGCGAAGATCCGCAGACCCGGCAGGCGCTGAGCGAGTTATGCACAGCCATGCACAAGCGCTTCATCGAATCGCAACAGGGCGTGTTGATGGAAAAGCCGCTGGGGGCTGTGGATAACTGGTTTGAACCGGGGCATCAGTTCGAATGGTATTTCCTGCTCGAATCCTCACCGCTGCTACGCGGCTCGAAGCTGCACGCGGCACTGGATCGTGCGTTTGCCTTCACCGAACAACAGGGCGTCGAGGCCGACACCGGTGCGGTGCTGGCCATGCTTGATCCGCAAGGACACGGGAAGGATTCGACCCAGCGCATCTGGGCCCAGGCCGAATACCTGCGCGCCCTGACCTTGCGCCCGAACAGCGAGAGCGCGGTGCGGCGCCAGTTGCAGGCGTTGCAAGAGCGCTTTCTGCATGCCGGCGGCTGGCACGAGTGCCGTGACGATCAGGGCGAGGTCAGCCGCAAGGACATGCCGTCGACCACGCCGTATCATTTGGCGACCTGCTATCGCGGCATCGCCGACTATCTGAGCTGACGTCGTGGCGAGCCCGCGCGCCCGCACAAGTCAAGCAATCCACTTCCTGTCGCCAGTGAAGCTGATGGTCAGCCAGCGCGCCGCATCCGGTTTGCCCAGCTTCGCGGAAATCTCTTCACGCAGCACATCCAACTGCCCGACGCTCTGCAGCCGGTAGTCCGCTGGCAACACCACATGAATCTCGATGAACCGCGCCCGCCCGTGCTTCTGCACGTAGGACACGTAGTCGTCGAAACCATGCTCGACCTTGACCGCGTCCATCACCTGGCGCACCTGATCGTCCAGCGTGTCCGGCGCAATGCCGAGCACGTCCCGCAACGCCGGGCCGAGGATCTTGAAGGCCGGCGGCAGCATGGTCAGGGCCAGCACGATCAGGATCAGCGGGTCGACAAATTTCGCCCACTCGCCGTAACCCTGGGACTGGAGCAACAGCGCCGCGAGGAAACTGATCAGCAGGCCCACCGACAGCATCGCGTCCACCAGCCAACTGATGTTGTCGAACTGGATCAGGCTCGACTTGAGCGTGCGATTGCGGTGGCGCACGTAGAAGAAGTAGGCGAACTCGACAACGGTGAACACCGCCGCGTAGATGATCACCAGGCCCAGTTCGATTTCACGACCGCCATTGATGATGCCGAACACACCGTTGAGAAACGCGTAAATGGCGATCAGCAGCAGGAAACTGCCCTCGATCAGCAGCACCATCGGCTCCAGGTGCCAGAAACCGAACTGGAAACGCTGGTTGCTTTGCTTGGCGATCAGCTTCGCGGTGATCAGCATCAGGACTTTGATGAAGGTGGCGATCAGCGAAAAAAAGCCATCGAACAGGATGGACTGGGAACCCGAAACAAAACCGGTGACGATCCCGGCGACCGACACGGCCAACATTAGAAGGGTGGATTGTTTGAGCAGCGACTGCTCACCTCGGTTACTCACTTTGACTCCTCGAAAAACCTTGAAAACCGCAGGGTGCGGTGGGGTTGTTGAGGAGTGAGTCTACCTTACTGCCAGAATTTGGCCGATTTGCCCTCTTCGCCAACAGATTGGCGAAGAGGGCAACACCGTATCAGGCCTTGTTACGCTCGATGGCAAAACCCGCCCAGGTCTGACTCACCGGCATCAGTTCCAGGCTGTTGATGTTGATGTGCGCTGGCGCGTTCAGCACCCAGAAGATGGTCTCGGCGATGTCCTGCGGCTGGATCGGCTCGGCACCGGCGTAGGTGGCGTCGTAACGCGCCTGATCGCCGGCGAAACGCACCAGCGAGAACTCGCTCTCGCACAGGCCCGGCTCGATGTTGCTGACGCGCACGCCGGTGCCCTGCAGGTCGCAGCGCAGGTTCAGCGAGAACTGTTTGACGAAGGCCTTGGTCGCGCCGTAAACGTGGCTGCCCGGGTACGGGTAGTTACCGGCGATGGAACCGAGGTTGATGATGCCGGCGCCACGACCGTGGGCGATCAGCCGAGGCAGCAACAGGCGAGTGCTGTACATCAGACCTTTGACGTTGGTGTCGACCATGGTGTCCCAATCGTCGAGGTCGCACTTCGGTGCAGGGTCCACGCCCAGCGCCAGCCCGGCGTTGTTGATCAGGCCGCGCAGCTTGGCGAACGATGGCGGCAGATTGGCAATCGCCTCCTCCATCGCCTTGCGATCACGCACGTCTAGCACCAGGCCATGTACTTCGGTTTGTTTCGACAGCTCGGCGCACAGCGCATTGAGGCGTTCTTCACGACGACCGGTCAGCACCAGTTTCCAGCCGGCCTCGGCAAAACGACGGGCACAGGCTTCACCAAAACCGGAGGTCGCGCCGGTGATAAACAGGGTGTTGGACATCGTGTTCTCCTTGCTTCGGCCGCCGGGGCAGCCATTGGAATAGAAAATCAGCGGGCAGCATGCCCGGCCCCGCTTTAACCGGCAACCATCGAATCCTGCTCATTAATTGATCAACGGCCGCTACGCCATACGCGCCGTGGCCTGTAGCCATGTGCACGCACGTTATCCACAAGCCCTTCCACAGTTTCCGGGGGCAAGTGGAAAAGCGCAAAGCCGCGCCCCACAAGGCTTTGCGGGTGATCTGGAAAGTTTTTTTCTTGACCCTGAACAACCAGTTGTGCCGGGCAGGGCATTTTGCACGACCGGCCGGTCATGCCCATGATTGCGCGAGGCCAGCAATTACGGCCCTCAGCCGAGTCTTTCCAGAGTTTAATCACAGACTTATCCACAGGATTGACCACAACGATCTGCACCTTTTTGTACCCTATAAAAAAGGTTGACAAACAGGCCTGCCCTTCAGCAAAAACACACTGATCAAAAAACAACCACACCCCTGCAAGCCTCGGTTTACAAGGCGTTCAGCGAGCTACACCCACGTTATTCACAGCCAGCTCCACAGCAAACGGGGACAAGTCAAAACTATGGAAAAACAGCCATTTGCAGCGTCTATATGTCGCGCTTTGGCAGGTTGGCAATTTTGTTTTCCACAATTTCCCGAACGTGTCTGTCTTCGGTGAACAGGCAGGCGCAAAAAAGCCCCGACACTTTCGCATCGAGGCTTGTGGACAACTTCAACCGATCAGTGACCGCCGAGGTAAGCGTTACGCACCTCCTCGTTCACCAGCAGTTCCTGGCCGGTTCCCGTCAGGCGGATCTCGCCGTTGACCATCACGTATGCCCGGTCGGACAGCTTCAACGCATGATTGGCGTTCTGCTCGACGAGGAAAATGGTCATGCCGGTTTTCGCCAGTTCCCGCAGGGTGGCGAAGATCTGTTTGACCACGATCGGCGCCAGTCCCAGGCTCGGCTCGTCCAGCAGCAACAGCTTGGGCCGGCTCATCAACGCCCGGGCGATCGCGAGCATCTGCTGCTCGCCGCCGGACATGGTCATGGCCCGCTGATTACGGCGCTCCTCGAGCCGCGGGAACAGCTCGAACATGCGCTGCATGTCTTCTTTGGCGTACTTGTCGCCGATCGGAATGGTGCCCATCAGCAGGTTTTCCTCGACGGTCATGTCGGGGAACACCCGCCGCCCTTCCGGCGACTGCGCGATGCCGTTTGAGGCGATGTAGTGCGATGACTTGTGGGTAATGTCCACGCCTTGATAGAGGATCTGCCCGCCCGCTGCCCTTGGCTGGCCGAAAATCGACATCAGCAGCGTGGATTTGCCGGCACCGTTGGAGCCGATCAGGCTGACGGTTTCCCCTTCGTTGATCTGCAGCGAAACACCTTTGAGGGCCTGGATCGGGCCGTAGAACACGTCCAGATCCTTGAGTTCGAGGATGGGTTGCGTCATACGACTTCCTCTTCGTCGGCGCCCAGGTAAGCGGCGATCACTTTCGGATCGTTACGAATGGCATCCGGTCCGCCCTCGGCGATGACGATGCCGTGGTCCAGCACCACGATGTGATCGGAAATGCTCATTACCATGCCCATGTCGTGTTCGATCAGCACCACGGTCAGATCGTGCTCGTCGCGCAGCAGCCGGATCATCGCGCTCAGCGCTTCGGTTTCCTGAGGGTTGAGGCCGGCGGCCGGTTCGTCGAGGCAGATGATCTGCGGCCGCGTGCACATGGCCCGGGCGATCTCCAGACGCCGTTGCTGGCCGTAGGAAAGCTCACCGGCCAGACGGTTGGCGCAGTCCACCAGATCCACCACTTCCAGCCAGTAGAACGCGCAGTCCAGCGCGTCGCTTTCGGCCTTGCGATAGCCCTTGGTGTTGAGGATGCCGGCCAGCATGTTGCGGTTGACCCACATGTGCTGGGCCACCAGCAGGTTCTCCAGCACCGACATTTCCTTGAACAGGCGAATGTTCTGGAACGTCCGGGCCAGGCCCGCGCGGTTCACCAGGTGGGTGCCGCCGAACATCTTGTAGTACAGGCGACTGGCGAAGTTTTTCGGCGAGACGAAGTCAGTCGGCTTGAACGATTCGCCCAGCAGCTGGATGACGTTGGTCTGCTGGCCGCGCACGTTGAGTTCGATCTTGCCGCCGGAGGCCTTGTAGAACCCGGTCAGGCAGTTGAACACCGTGGTCTTGCCGGCGCCGTTGGGGCCGATCAGGGCAAAGATCGAGTTGCGTTTGACCTTCAGGCTGACATCGCTCAAGGCCTTGATGCCACCGAAATGCATCATCAGTTTTTCAACAGAGAGTACGACTTCACTCATGGCGCAGTCCTCTCATAGTGAATGGCACCTTTGCGTGGAGTGACCCCGGTACGGCTGATGCGGATCAGCCCGCGAGGTCGCCAGATCATCATCAACACCATCAGGATCCCGAACAGCAGCACGCGGTATTCGGCGAAGCCGCGCAGCAGTTCCGGGGCGACGGTCAGCACGAACGCTGCGATCACCACACCGATGGTCGAGCCCATGCCGCCGAGCACCACGATGGCGAGGATCAGCGCCGATTCGAAGAAGGTGAACGAGGTCGGGTTGACAAAGCCTTGATAGGTGGCGAAGAACACACCCGCCAGACCGGCGGTGGATGCACCGATGGTGAACGCCGAGAGCTTGACCAGCACGTGGTTGAGGCCCATCGAGCGGCAGGCGATCTCGTCTTCACGCAAGGCTTCCCAGGCGCGGCCGACCGGCATTTTCACCAGACGATGCTTGATATACAGCACGGCCAGCACCACCAGGAACAGCACCGCATAAATGAAGTAGTACTTCACGTCCGGGTTGTAGGCGATGCCGAAGAACTCGTGGAACGGCACCCCGCCATCCTTCGCCCGCTTGCCGAATTCCAGACCGAAGAAGGTCGGCAGTGGCGCCGGCATGCCGTTCGGGCCGCCGGTCAGGGACAGCCAGTTGTTGAGCACCAGACGGATGATTTCACCGAAGCCCAGGGTCACGATCGCCAGGTAGTCGCCGTGCAGGCGCAGTACCGGGAAACCGAGGATGCAACCGGCAAGGCCAGCGGTGATCGCCGCCAGTGGCAGCACGGTCCAGAAGCCCAGGCCGAGGTACTGATACCCGAGCGCCAGACCATAGGCGCCGATGGCGTAGAACGCCACGTAACCCAGGTCGAGCAGGCCGGCCAGGCCTACCACGATGTTCAGTCCCAGCCCCAGCAGCACGTAGATCAAACCGAGGATGACCACGCCCAGCAGGTAGGAGTTGGAGAAGAACGGCAACGCCACGGCGATGGCGATCATCAGCGGGATGATCCAGCGCAGGCGCGATTTGTAGTCCGGGGCCAGCACATGTACGCCGGAACCGGTGCTCTCGAATCCGTCGAGAATGCGCAGGCCCTTCGGGGTTTGCAGGAACAGACTGAGGGCAAACCGGCCGGCCATGACGATGGCAATGATCCACGCCACGCGGGTCGGTTCGAGGTTGAAGCTGTAGCCGTCGAGTACGACGCCGACGATCGGCCCGAACACGATCAGGGCGATCAGACCGGCGAGAATCGCCTCAACCAGGCTTTTTTTGACATCAATGGATTTTGCAGTGGTTGAAGACATCGCTTACACCTTCGACACAAGAGGACGGCCCAGCAGGCCCTGAGGCCGGAAGACCAGAACAAGTACGAGCAGCGAGAAGCTGAACACGTCTTTGTAGTCGGAGTTGACCAGGCCCGAGAACAGCGACTCGGAGATCCCGAGGATGATCCCGCCGAGCATGGCGCCAGGCAGCGAACCGATCCCGCCCAGTACTGCCGCGGTAAATGCCTTGATGCCGATGATGAAGCCGGCATAGAAGTCGAAGGTGCCGTAGTTCATGGTGATCAGCACGCCGGCCAACGCCGCCATGGCCGCACCGATGATGAACACGTAGGAAATCACTCGGTCGGTGTTGATGCCGAGGATCGAAGCCATTTTGCGGTCCTGCTGGGTCGCACGGCACATGCGCCCGAGCTTGGTGTACTTGATGACATAGGTCAGCAGTCCCATGCCGACGAATGCGGCCACCAGGATGAAGACTTTGGTGTAGGTCAGCTGCACGAAGCCGGTACCGACTTCGACTCGCCATGCACCGGTCAGCAGGGTGGGAACGCCCTGTTGTTTGGCGCCTTGGGCGATCTGTGCGTAGTTCTGCAGGATCAGGGAGATGCCGATGGCGCTGATCAACGGTGCCAGTCGGGTGGAGTTGCGCAGGGGTTTGTAAGCGACTCGCTCGATGACCCAGCCATACACCGCCGTGATCACGATGGTGAATACCAGGGTGCCGAGCATCAGCAGCGGGAAGGATTCAATACCGAAGTAAGCCAGCAGAGCCAGACTGATTGCCGCCAGGTAAGCAGAAATCATGTAAACCTCGCCGTGGGCGAAGTTGATCATGCCGATGATGCCGTAGACCATTGTGTAGCCGATGGCGATCAGGCCATAGACCGACCCGAGGGTCAGGCCGTTGACCAGTTGCTGCAGGAAAATACCATCCATAACGCAATCTCACGCAGTGAGAACCTGCACACCCTGAGGCGCGCGGTTCTTCTAGGAAAAATACAGATTTACGTCGGAGCAATGTCAGACAGGAAACCGCAGCCCCCTTGTGGGAGCTGGCTTGCCAGCGATAGCGTTAGAACATTCAACAAAGTTGTCGACTGTCAGGCCGTCATCGCGGGCAAGCCCGCTCCCACAGGGAATGTGGCGCCCGGTTGATCAGGTGCCGTTATTTCTGTTTTTCCAGCTGGTGATATTTGCCGTCCTTGTCCCACTGGTAGACCACGTAGTCGGAGACCTTAAGGTCGCCTTTGGAATCCCAGGTCTTCTCGCCCATGACGGTCTTGACCGGGTTTTTCTTCAGCCAGGCAGCGGCCTCCTCACCCTTGTTCGACTTGGCGCCGTTGAAGGCGGCGGCCAGGGTCTGAACCGATGCATAGGCGTACAGCGTGTAGCCTTCAGGCTCGGTGCCAGCCTTGCGGAATGCATCTACCACGGTCTTGCTGTCTGGCAGCAGGCGTGGGTCGGCACCGAAGGTCATCAGCACGCCGTCGACGAACTGCGGGCCACCGGCGGTGGTCACCAGTTCGTCGGTCACGATGCCGTCGTCGGACATGAACTTGACGTCTTTCAGGCCTTGTTCACGCAGTTGGCGAACCAGCGGGCCGGCTTCCGGGTGCAGGCCGCCGAAGTAGACGACATCGGCACCGGCGCCACGGATCTTGGTGACGATGGTGCTGAAATCTTTTTCGCCACGGGTCAGGCCTTCGTACAGCACTGGCTTCACGCCGCGTTTTTCCAGCTGAGCCTTGGTCGCGTCGGCCAGGCCTTGACCGTAGGTGTCCTTGTCGTGCAGCACGACGACTTTCTTGCCCTTGAGCACGTCGACGATGTAATCGCCGGCGACGATGCCTTGCTGGTCGTCACGGCCGCACATACGGAACATGGCGCTCAGGCCGCGCTCGGTCACTTGCGGGTTGGTGGAACCCGGCGTGATGGCGATGATCCCGGCTTCGTCGTAGATCTCGGACGCAGGAATGGTGGAGGACGAGCAGAAGTGGCCGACCACACCGGCGACTTTCTGGTTGGTGAGGTCCTTGGCGACCGTCACCGCCTGTTTCGGCTCGCAAGCGTCATCGCCCTTGACCAGGACGATCTTCTCCCCGTTGACGCCGCCCGCCGCGTTGACCGCGTCGGCCGCCGCTTGTGCCCCTTTCATGTATTGCTCGCCAAATGCCGCGTTGGCGCCCGTCATCGGACCCGCCACACCGATTTTCACATCAGCTTGTGCAAACGCAGAAACACCCAGCGCAGTAGCCACTGCGAGGGCCAGAAAGCCTTTCTTGTAAAACGTCTGGGACATGAGGTGGTGCTCCAAGGTTTTTTTTAGTTGGCACTGCGACTTCACTTGAATGCTCAGAGCAAGGGCCGTGCCATCGGTTTTTTATTCTTCAAAAAGTCGCTGCTTTCTTGTTATTTCGACTGTTTCGTTCCCATTTTCATTGGGCGTGCAACCGTCTAAACCGCGGAAGGTGAAACCATTTATTTTTTCAGGCGCAACCCGCACGCGCCATCATTGCAACCGCGGCGCCAAACGACGTGCAACCAGCCTGTAACAGCCCGCGTCACCGAACTGCACACTGCTGGTGCGGGACTGCTACAACCCGCACCATTACAGGCTAGTCGCTACATCGAAAAGCGCCGCTTCCGGCAACATATTTCAACACTCAGATGACGATCCGCAGGCACTGGCCCGCGTGATACAGCGAGAACCCGGCCTCGTACAGACAACTGCGCAAGCCAACTCCCGCCAGCGGCTGCATCGGTGCGAACGGAATCGGCAATGCCTGAGGATTTCCGTTACACAGGTAATCGGCGAAGGCCTTGCCGACCACAGTGCCGGTAGTCACGCCCCGGCCGTTGTAACCGGTGACGGCCACCAGTCCCGGCGCCGGTTCGAACAGGCGCATCAAATGATCAGGGGTGAACGCGATGCGCCCGGTCCAGGTGCATTCCCATTCCACAGGCTTGAGATTGGGGAAGTAATGTTGCTGCACCCGGTCGGCCCAGGCCTTGAGGAACCAGGTCGGTTTCTGATTGCCGTTGCCGAGGCTGCCCAGCAACAAACGCCCGTCCTTGTCTCGGCGGATGCTGCTCAGCACCTGGCGGGTATCCCACGAGCCCTGCCCGCCCGGGAGGATTTCCTGGGCAGCGTCTTCGGTGAGCGGCACCGAAGCGACCTGATAGTAGTAACCGGGGAAGAAATTGCGCTTGAGTTCGGTCCAGTCGCCTTCGGTGTAGGCGTTGGAGGCGATCACCACTTGTTCGGCCAGCACCGAACCCTGCTCGGTCTGCACCGACCATTTCTGCCCTTGCCGTTCAAGACGCGCGACCGGGGAGTGATCGAACATCTGTCCGCCAAGACTGATGACCGCATTGGCCAGCCCGGTGACATAAGCCATCGGATTGAGCGTACCGGCGCGCCGGTCGAGCAGCGCGGCGGCGATCTTCTGTGTACCGGTCGCCTGCTCACAGGCCTTGCCAGTCAGCAGTTCGACCGGCGCACCGCGGCGCTTCCATTGTTCTTCGCGACTGCGCAGATCAGCCTCACCCTTGGCGTTGTGCGCCATGTGCAGGGTGCCTTCGCGGCGCAACTGGCAATCGATGTTGTATTTATCCACAAGGCTGAACACCAGCGCCGGCGCCGCCCCGAGCATGCGGTTGAGCTGGCTGCCGACCGCCTCGCCGAACCCGGCCTCGATCTCGTCCGGCGGAATCCACATCCCGGCGTTGACCAGCCCGACGTTGCGCCCGGAGCCGCCATGCCCCGCGCGATGGGCTTCGAGCACACAGACGCTCTTGCCCTTTTCCAACAGATGCAGCGCCGCCGACAGCCCGGTAAACCCGGCGCCGATCACGCAGACATCGACTTTGACCTCGCCCCTGAGCGCCGTGTTATCCGGTCGTTGCGGCGTGAGTTTTTCCCACAGACATTCTTCGCGTAACGGCATTGCCAGACTCCAACAGAAACCTAACAAACACTGCATACCCTGTGGGAGCGGG